>NZ_CP048637.1 GCF_010669145.1 Rhizobium oryzihabitans | reverse complement strand
CCCTTGCCGCAACGATCGATCTCCTGCGGCCGATCTCTATGACGGCGAGCCGACGCAGGTCGATATCGATCTGGAGGACGAACTTGGGGAGATCATTGATCTCCAGCCGAGAGACAGCGGTATCCGAGAGGGGCAGCTTCTTCCTCGACCGATCGAAGGCTGATGCAGATGCTCGATGGGCGCCGTACCTGTCACCATGCGCAAGGGTCGCTCGGCGATGGGATTTCTGAGAGCATATCCGATCATCACCAAGCTGATCCCGATCCGTGACGCCGTGCGCGAGTGCTGAAGCCAGGAAACGACCGGCCATGGCGCGATCTTCAGTCCGCCTACGCATTGCCTGGTCAAGCTTCGTGCGCGACTTCGGGCCGATCAACCATACGACCGTCTCGATCCAGGAGATGTGGAGACGGCGAGGTCAAGGAGACTCATCGCCAGCCGAATCTCGCACCCTTCCGCGACGATCCCGATTGCTGGCTCGTCGCATCGATCGAGACTATGATCTGGAGACCGACACGGCCAAGCCAGGTCCGATTTTTTCCGAACGTGTGATTGCTCCGCCGCGCGCCGACTATCGCTTCGCCTGCAGACGCGCTCGCCGTCGTGCTGAACGAGCGTGCTGCGTCGATATTGATCACATCGCGGAGCTGCTCCATAGTGATCCGCGACTGTGGTCGATGAGCTGGGTGATGAAGTATTTCGCGATCCTGCCGATGGATCCTGGCAGACGGCCGATGCCTATCTCTCCGGGCCGTCGCACCAAGCTCGCCGCAGCGCAAGCAGCGGCCGAGCTCGACCCGGCCTATGAGCGCAACGTGCGGGCGCTTCAGGATGTGCAGCGGCCGATCTGCGACCGTCGGACATCACCGCCCGTCTCGGTGCACCCTGGATCCCGGCGGCCGATGTGTCGCCTTCATCAAGGAGACGATGGAAGCCGATATCCGAATCCACCATATGCCGGAACTCGGATCTGGACGGTGGAGGCCGTCAGCTTGGTTATTCGGCCGCCGGCACGTCGGAGTGGGCACCAGCCGCCGCCATGCGGGGAATTGCTCGCCGATGCTCTCAACAGCCGCGTGCCGCAGATCTTCGACGTGTTCAAGGATGCGACGGCGAGCGCCGGGTTTCAATGTCGTCGATACCGAGGCCGCCCGCGACAAGCTGCAAAGGATCAAGCAGGCGTTCCAGGACTGGGTCTGGACCGATCCAGATCGCACCGACCGGCTGGCCGCGATTACAACGACCGTTTTCAACAATATCGCGCCGCGTAAATTCGACGGCTCACATCTGAAGCTACCCGGCGCCTCAGCGCCTTTGTTCTTTATGGGCACCAGAAACGCGGCATCTGGCGGATCATCGCCGATGGCTCGACCTATCTCGCATGCCGTCGGCGCCGGGAAAACGATGACGATGCGGCTGCGATCATGGAGCAACGCCGTCTCGGCCTGATCGCCAAGGCGATGCTGGTCGTGCCGGCCATTGCCTGGCCCAGGCCGCACGCGAGTTCCTGGCGCTTTATCCGAACGCGCGCATTCTGGTCGCGATGAGACGAACTTCACCAAGGACAAGCGGGCCGCTTCCTGTCGCGGGCGGCGACCGCCACCTGGATGCGATCATCATCACCCATTCGGCGTTCCGGTTCATCCGCGTGCCTCGGCTTCGAACAACAGATGATCAGGACGAATTGCAGCTGTACGAGGATCTGCTGACCAAGGTCGATAGCGAAGACCGCGTCTCGCGCAAGCGGCTCGAGCGGTTGAAGGAGGACTGCAGGAGCGGCTCGAAGGCCTCGCCACTCGCAAGGACGATCTTCTCACCATCTCCGAGATCGGTATAGATCAGATCGTCGTTGACGAGGCGCAGGAATTCCGCGAAGCTATCCTTCGCCACCAACATGTCGACGCTGAAGGGCATCGATCGAACGGCTCGCAGCGCGCCTGGGATCTCTATGTGAAGTCCCGTTACATCGAGACCAAGAACCCGGCCGGGCGTTGGTGCTGGCGTCTGGAACGCCGATCACCAACACACTTGGCGAGATGTTTTCCATCCAGCGCCTGCTCGGCCATGAAGCACTTGCCGAGCGAGGACTGCACGAGTTCGATGCCTGGGCATCCTGCTTTGGCGATACGACGACCGAACTCGAAATCCAGCCATCGGGTAAATACAAGCCCGTCAGCCGCTTCGCTTTCCTTCGTCAACGTCCCGAGCTGATCGCCATGTTCCGCTCGTTCGCGATGTGGTGATGCCAGAGGATCTCCGGCAATATGTGAAGGTGCCTGATATCTCGACAGGGCGTCGGCAGATCCTGACCGCCAAGCCGACGGCGCTGTTCAAGACCTATCAGCAGATGCTCGACGCGCGCATCAAGGCGATCGAACAGAGGGAGGACCGGCCAAGCCGGGGCGACGACATCCTGCTCTCGGTCATCACCGATGGGCGCCATGCGGCCATCGATCTTCGTTTCGTCATGCCGGCCGCGGAGAACGAGGAAAACAATAAGCTCAATTGCTCTCCGCAATGCATACCGGATCTGAAGGAGACTGGAGAAGCCATCTACCGTCGCCCGGACGGTAAGGACTTTGAGCTGCCGGGCGCCGCGCAGATGATCTTTTCCGATCTCGGCACGATCAATGTCGAAAAAATCGCGCGGCTTCTCGGCCTATCGCTTCATTCGTGACGAGCTCATCCGGCTTGGCGTGCCTGCATCCCAGATCGCCTTCATGCAGGATCACAAAAAAAACCGAGGCCAAGCAGCGGCTGTTCGGCGATGTCCGAGCCGCAAGGTTCGCTTCCTGATCGGCTCGTCGGAGACAATGGGCACTGGCGTTAATGCCCAGCTTCGGCTCAAGGCGCTGCACCATCTCGATGTGCCGTGGTTGCCTTCGCAGATCGAACAGCGCGAGGGACGTATCGTCCGCCAGGGCAACCAGCATGAGGAGGTCGATATCTACGCCTATGCCACGGAAGGCTCGCTGGACGCCTCCATGTGGCAGAACAATGAGCGCAAGGCGCGATTCATCGCTGCCGCCCTCTCCGGCGACCCCTCGATCCGGCGCCTGGAGGATGTCAGCGAAGGGGCGGCTAACCAGTTCGCCATGGCCAAGGCGATCGCTTCCGGCGATGAGCGGCTGATGCAGAAGGCCGGACTGGAAGCTGACATCGCGCGGCTCGAGCGGCTGCGCGCTGCCCACGAAGACGATCAGTATGCCGTTCGTCGGCAGATGCGTGATGCCGAGCGTGAGATCGAGATATCGACCCGGCGGATCGATGAGATCGGCCAGGATATCGAACGGCTGCTTCCGACGTCAGGCGAAAGCTTCGTCATGACCGTGGCGGGCAAGCCATATACGGAGCGCAAGGAAGCTGGGCGAGCGCTGATGAAGGAAATCCTCACTCTGGTTCAGCTACAGCAACAGGGGAGATCCACATCGCGAGGATAGGTGGGTTCGATCTCGTTTGTTCCGCAGAGAGTTCGGCCGTGGGGACAATTACCACTACCAGACGCTGCTCCAGCGCACGGGCGCCGACTACGAGATCGAGTTGCCGGTAACTGTCACGCCGCTCGGAGCGATTTCGCGCCTCGAACATTCCTCGACGGGTTCGACGACGAGCGGGAACGTTATCGCCAGCGGCTGGAAGAATATCGACGCCGGCTGACCTCCTATCAATCACGGCAGGGCGGGGAGTTCGCGTTCGCCGATGAGCTGGTCGACAAGCGCCGGAAGCTCCGAGAAGTCGAGGAAGCGCTCGCGAACTCCCTGCTCGACGGCGCGGACACCGTAAGGACGGCCGCTTAGCCGGTCTGTTGACGCAACTCCTCGACGAGCTCCGGGTGACGGTCAAGGAGACGCAGCAACTGACTGGTCGGCCCGCTCGGCTCGACCAGTCCGCGTTCGTACTTGTCGAAGGCGTTCTCACCGACCTTGAGAATGCCTCCTGCCTCCCGCTGCGACAGGTTCAGTTTCTGTCGCACGCGCCGGATCGTGGTAGGTGAGGGAATACCCTCGACCTCTTCCTTAAGCGCGCGCAGCGCCGCATCCGTCACCTCCATGTCGTCGCCGACATGCACGCCGTCGTCGCCGTTTTCCGGATAATAACCGGGAAGATCGACCGTCCTGCTCTTGCCCTTATAGGTCACAACGAACGGGCGAACGTCACGGCGCAGGACCTCGCTGGTCTCCGGAGAGACCATTGTGTCGGGCAGTATCTTTTCCGCAGATGCCATCCTATTTCTCCTTGAACGACATGACCCGGAATTCGGTGATCACGTCCGCCTGGAACTTTACATAGAGCACCATGTCTTCGTCCGGCACGGGAACATGGTAGACGTCCTGCCAGACGCGATGATCGGCATTGGTCGTCATCGACTTGTAAAACATGCGCCGGTCGATCCTCCGATCGTTGAAACGATGGCAGAGCGATCATAGCCGAGAGACGCTGCGTCACGAAGGGCCGTTGTCGTGATCGCCAAAGCCTGCACGGATCCGAATGCAGCCTTGATTGCTTCGAGATCGTATGTCGGCCGCATTTTTTCCATTCCTCAATATGCCACCTTAATGGTGGCAATTCAAGATGAGCAAAAGAGGGAAGGGAGGAAAAGGAAAACCCCTCTCGCAGACCGGCCTACGCGGCGACGCTTCGCTCAACCGCCCCCTGCGCAACCCTGCCGTCGTTCTCGCAAGGCTTTGCCCCGCTCGCCCTGACAGCCAGGGCCGCTCGGGCGCAGTTGCGCCGGTGTGCCCGCCCTGCGGTCCGGGAGATGTCTTCGGAAAGAACTGAAGGCATGAAGGACCGGTGAGGTGCCGGTTCCGATATCACGGAAGGAAAAAATCCAATGCAGATCCTCAAGCTTGATCCCCGTGCTCTGAAGGACAATCCCGACGACACCCGCCGCTCGAAATCGTCTCCGCAATCCGATGCGCTGCTGCTGGCGACGGTAAAGGCTGTCGGCATCATCCAGCCTCCGGTCGTCTCGCCGGAAGTCGATGGCGGCAATGGCTATATCATCCAGGCCGGACACCGCCGCGTGAAGCAGGCGATCGTGGCCGGGCTCGAGGAAATCACGGTTCTTGTCGTTGAAGCGGCCAACGACAATGGCGCCATGCGTTCGATGGTGGAGAACATCGCCCGTGAGCCGCTTAATCCTGTCGATCAATGGCGCGGCATCGAGCGCCTCGTTGCACTCGGCTGGACCGAGGAAGCGATCGGCGTCGCGCTCGCATTGCCGGTCCGCCAGATCAGGAAGCTCAGGCTTCTCGCCAATGTGTTGCCCGCCATGCTAGATCAGATGGGGCTGGGCGACATGCCGAACGAGCAGCAGCTCCGGACCATTGCCGCAGCCTCGCTCGACGAGCAGAAAGAGGTCTGGAAGGCCAATAAGCCCAAGAAGTCCGAGCGGGCCGACTGGTACAATATTGCGCGTGCGCTCTCCAAGACCCGCATGTTCGCCAGGGATGCGAGCTTCGGGGACGATCTCGCACAAGCCTATGGGATCGAATGGGTCGAGGACCTGTTCGCGCCTGCCGATCAGGACAGCCGCTATACGACCAATGTCGAAGCATTCCTTGGCGCCCAGCAGGAATGGATGACATCGAACTTGCCGAAGAAGGGCACGATCGTCGACGTCAACAACTGGGGCCAGCCGGAACTGCCGAAGAAGGCGGAGCGCGTCTACGGCAAGCCGTCGAAGTCCGATCATGTCGCCATGTATCTCGACCGGGACGGCAAGGTGCAGTCGGTCGCTTATCGGATGCCCGAGGAGAAGAAGAGGGCGAAGGGCAATTCGTCTAGGGGCTCTGTGGTCATTTCTACATTAATACACGCTAAGGGCATTTTGCAGGTGACGGGAAACACATGATTTCCGCTCACCGTGATCGCGGGGCAAACTGGCCACGCAATAGGGCCATTTTTTGCGCGACAAACCCTGTCGGAATGTTAGGCTGTGCGGCAACACCTGATTTGAGGTTTGTCGCACATGTTGATCGGTTACATGCGGGTATCGAGTAGTGACGAGCGCCAGTCGGTTGCCTTGCAGCGCGATGCCCTGCTCGCGGCCGGGGTCGATGAGCGCCATCTCCATCAGGATCGCGCTTCCGGAGCGCGTGATGACCGGCCGGGTCTGAAGGCATGCCTCGGCGAATTGCGCGAAGGCGATGTCCTGGTCGTCTGGAAGATAGATCGGTTAGGCCGGTCACTCTCCCACTTGATCCGTATCGTCGAGGATTTGAAGGAACGTGGTGTCGCCTTCCGATCTCTCACGGAGGCGATCGACACCACGAATTCGCACGGCGCGTTTCTGTTCAACCTGTTCGGCTCGCTTGCAGAATACGAGAGAGTGCTGATCACCGAGCGGGTCAATGCCGGCCTGGCGGCGGCTCGCCGACGTGGCCGTAAGGGCGGGAGACCTCCAACGATCGATGCGGAAAAGGTCGAGCAGGTTCTAGCTGCTTTGGAAGCTGGCGCCAGCAAGGCGTCCGTGTGCCGGACGTTCAAGGTGGCGCGCTCGACCTTGATCGACACGTTGAAGCGGACTGGATGGACAGGCCCCGGCAAGACCGGCACGCCCGAAACCGTAGTTTGACGAGTGACCGTGGCTGATGGCGTTTCTCGATGAGCAATCGCGTGCCGTTTTATTCGAACCACCCGAAGCTTATGAAGATGCGCAAGCGCGCTATGCACTGACTTCCGAGGATATTGTCTTCGTCAAGGAACATCGCCGGTCGCATAATCGGCTTGGCTTTGCGATCCAACTCGCACTGGTGCGTGATCTGGGCCGTCTGCTGCGAATAGGCGAAGTTCCACCTCAGGCGGTTGTCTCTGTTGTCGCCGACCAGCTGGGCATCGACCCTGCAGTGTTCGAGTTCTACGCCCAGCGCGACGAAACGCGCCGGGAACACGCGCGCGAGATCGTCTCTGCACTGGAGCTTCAGCCTGTCCGGACGAGTGACTATCGCGAGTTGATAACGGCGGCGGCACGCGAGGCGGCGGCCACTGAACAAGGTGCGCCGATCGCCAAGGCCGTGATCGAAGCCTTGAAGGAACGAAAGTTGCTCGTTCCTATGCCGGAGCTGCTGATCCGTCTGGCACTGGCCGGCCGGGCGGCGGCGCGTCGACAAGCCTATCGCGAATTGATCCGGGATCTGGAGCAGCCTTCGATCGAGGCGCTTGATCAGCTCCTCGCTGAGCGGGCCGGCGATCGGAGCCACCTTGGCTGGATTGCGGAAGCACCTGAAGGGGCGAAGCTGAAGAACCTCAAAGGCTTGATCGCCCGCCTCGAGGTATTGCGCTCAGCCGCCATTCCCGACGACCGTCGCAAGACGATCCATGCCAATCGCTACGGCATCATCGCCAGGGATGCACGCATTCTGCATGCCCGGGAGATACGACGCCTGACATCCGAACGTCGCTACGCCACGCTGGCCGCCTTCGTCATCGAGAGACAGGCGTCGATCACCGACCTGACGATCGACATGTTCTGCAAAATGATTGGGAGCAACCGCCGCAAGGCCGAGATCAGCCGCACGGAACGCCGGCTAAAAGAGGCCGAGGTTCTTGATGGGGTGGCGCTTGAGCATCTCAAGCTCGGCGAGGCGCTTCTGGCCGCTCGTGCGAGCAAAACCGATCTTGCATCGGCGATCGCAGCCTCCCTCGGCTGGGACGGATTGGTCGCCAGCATGGCGGCAGCCAGATCTGTCGTCCACCCTGATCGCAGTAACGAATTCGACGAGCTCATCAAGCGGCACAAATCGTTGCGCAAGCTGGGCAGACTGATGTTCCGCACGTTCTCGTTCCGGTCGTTTCGTGCTGATGATCCGATCCTTGTAGCAGTGGACCATCTGCGCGCGCTCTATGGCGGCCGGAAATTGCCGGCGCAGGTGCCGCTCGCCTTTCTGACCCGCAAATGGCGACGCTGCGTGCGCCCGAACAGTGCCGATATCGACCTGCGCGCCTGGGAAGTGGCGGTCCTCGTTCACCTGCGAGAGCGTCTGAGGGCCGGTGACATCTGGGTCGAAGGCAGCCGGGCATGGCGCAGTTTCGAGGATTATCTTCTGCCTCGGCCGATCTTCGAGCTGATGCGCGCCGAGGGGCGGCTCGGGCTCGCACTCCCCGACAGCTTTGCCGAATGGCGAGCAGAACGGACCGCCACGCTCGATGCGAAGCTGAAAGAGCTGGCAAAGGCGGCGGCTGCCAATGCTATTCCGGATGCAGCGATTTCCGACAAGGGCCTGTCGCTCTCGCCGATCCGCGAGGAGGAGCGCGACAGCATCGTCGCGCTCAGCCGCCGACTATATGTTCTGGTGCCACGGATCAGGATCACCAGCCTGCTTGCCGAGGTGCAAAGCTGGACCAAATTCCTCGACAGCTTCACGCATTATCGTACCGGTGAGACGGCAAACGACGAGGCAGCGCTGATGGCAGCGATCCTTGCCGACGCCACCAATGCCGGAGCCGAACGTATGGCGGAAAGCTCACGCGGCGTCACGATCCACCAGATGATGCTGATGGTGGACAGGCATATGCGATCGGAAACCTACGCCACGGCGACCGCCGTGCTGGTCGATGCGCAGCAGGCCCATCCCTTTGCCGCGATCTGGGGTGACGGCCATATCTCCTCCTCGGACGGACAGTTCTTTCCGGCTGGCGGGCGTGGCGAAGCCAGCCTCGACTACAATGCAAAATACGGCAAGCGACCGGGGGCGTCGATCTATGGCTTCCTGTCCAACCGTTTTGCTTCCTTCTTCTCCCGCATGATCCAGGCATCCGAGGGCGAAGCCCCCTACGTTCTCGACGGCCTCCTTCACAACGAAAGCTCCGTCGAAATCTATGAGCACGCAACCGATACCGCTGGCGCCACCGAAACGACGTTCTCCATGTTCCACGCCTTTGGCTACAGGCTCATTCCCCGTATCCGCAATCTCGGCAATCGCAGGCTCTTTGTCATTGATCGCGATCCGGCTTACGAACCGCTCGACGCGCTGATCGCTGGAACCGTCAACATGGATGTCGTCGAGCACCACTGGGATGAGGTCTTGCGGCTGAAGGCTTCGATCGCTGCAGGTTTGGTGCCGCCTTCCGTCATCCTCAAGAAGCTGGCAGCGTCGCCGCGACAAAACCGGCTGAACCAGGCCCTGCGCGAAATGGGCCGGATAGAACGCTCGATCTTCATCTGCGACTGGCTGCTCGATACGAAACTGCGCCGCAGATCGCATGCGATCCTCAACAAGGGTGAAAGCCGTCATGCTCTCGCACGCGCCATCTTCCTCCACCAGCTCGGCGAATTGCGCAACCGCGTCGCCGAAACCATGGCTTACCGCGCGTCCGGTCTTAACCTCGTCGTCAACGCCATCATCCTGTGGAACACTGTCTATCTCAGCCGTGCTGTCGATTATATCAGCAGTCAGGGTATTATCATTCCGGACGAGCTGCTCTCCCAGGTCGCACCACTACCATGGGCGCATATCGCGCTCACCGGCGACTACCTCTGGAACGAAATTGACCGACCCCTCGAACGCTTCAGGCCAATCCGGGCTAACCGCTTCAATCCAAACAACTTCAAATTCCCTTAGCGTGTATTAATGTAGAAATGCCCACGGAGCCCCTACAGGGGCGGAACACGCTGTCCACAAATTATCTTGACAGGCTTATGAACAGAGGCGATATTTTGGACAGCCTATTCGGACAAAATTGCCCTCATGCCGCGCACCTTTGCCTATGTCCGCGTCTCCACGACAGGACAGACCACCGAAAACCAGCTTCAGGAAATCGGAGTCGCCGGCTTCCAGGTCGAACCGCGCCGGATTGTCACCGAGACGGTTTCCGGCAGCACCGCCATCGCGCAGCGCCGCGGCTTTTCCCGGCTCATGGACAAGCTGGAGTCCGGCGACATTCTGATCGTGACAAAGCTCGACCGCCTCGGCCGTGATGCGATCGACGTCAGCACCACCGTCAGGACGCTGGCCGAAATGGGTGTGCGCGTCTATTGCCTCGCGCTCGGCGGAGCCGACCTCACCAGCTCGTCCGGCACTATGACCATGAACGTGCTCAATGCCGTTGCGCAGTTCGAGCGGGATTTGCTGATCGAGCGGACACAATCCGGTCTCAAGCGCGCCAAGTCGGAAGGCAAGACCCTCGGCCGGCCCTTCACGCTCAACGATGAACAGAAGCAGGGTGTCCGCAACGATCTCGCGATGGGCATGAGCGTTTCGGCGATCGCCAGAAAATTCGCGACCAGCCGGCAGACCATTATGCGGGTTCGCGACGAGGGTTCACGCTCCGTTCGACCTTAGCGCAGGATTTTGAACAGACCTTGTTCCGACCCCATCTTGGAGAGGGCAGGGCACATCAATTCGGCAGGTGGATATCTCCGCGATCTCACGCGCCGAGCGCGGGCAGGGGAGTTCGGGCTGGGACCGATGCTAATGTCACTGATGCGTGCCAATGCGAACGGCGATCGGAAAACGGGGTGATGGGTTATACGAGGTACCAGGTAGAGGCATGATCGTACGGCAGTGGCGCCGCATTTCATACAGCACTCGTTCCACGGTTTATAGCTGGCGCGCCCTCCCATGAGAGAGCATCACCGAACTAGAGCAGCCTGGCTGCTCTGCCACTCCGTCTCGTTGCGCTATTGTAGTATTCGGATGCTTGCTGAACCGATCGATGCCGGGATTGCTCCATGGCTTCTGGAAGCGGAATGCCGCGATTGGCTGCCTCGGTCAGGTAGCCGGAGCGCAGGCCATGGGCGGAAAACTCCGCCGGGTCCAGCCCTGCCATGAAGGCGCGCTGCTTGACGATATCGTTGATGGCTTTCGGATCCAGCGCGCGCTTTGAGACATTGCCCCAGCGATCGATCGCCCGGAACACACTGCCGCTTTCGATCCTGCCGGCCTCGAGCCAGCCATTCAGCGCATCGACGGGCCGGCCGGTGAGGTAGACAACCTCTTCGTTGTCGGCGCCGCTGGTCTTGGTGCGGCTGAGTTGAATGGACAGCGAGGGCAGGGGAGCTGATCCTTCAACCGGGATAGGTGCTTCCATGACCAACTGCTCCTTACGCAGCCCCGCCACTTCGCTGCGGCGCCTCCCACCGGAGGCAAAGGCAACCATCAGGATCGCCTTGTCCCTGACATCGCGCAGGCTGCCGGCCCGGCAGGTGCCAATCAGCTTCGACAGGACATCGCCTGTCACGGCCTTGACGCTCTTGCGCCGCTTCGGGCGTGGCGTTGCACGCACCGCCAGCCGGATGGCCGACTTGAGGGCAGGGGAGGTGAAGGCACCTTGCAGTCCGCGCCATTTGGTCAGCGTCGACCAGGTTGCCAGACGTCGGCGCACGGTGTCGGGTGCATGGGGGCCTGAAGAACGGAGAAACCCTTGGAGGCGAAGCTTGTCCTCGACCTCGGCCGGCATGCCATGATCCGGATCCGTCAGACGCTTTTCCGGATCCCAGAGGTGATGAGCGACAAACTTCAGCAGCAGCGCTTCCGGCGCGGGCCAGGCGAGTGATCGTCCTGATGCCGCCAGCGACCAGGCCTGCAGGTAGGCGAGATCGGAGGTGAGCGCGCGCAGTGTATTTGCGCCCATGCCTTCGTTGACGAGATGACGGAGCGTCTCGACATCCTGGTCCGTCAGGAGCTCAGCCAATTCGTCACGGCGTTCCATTGGGAGTACGGCAGCGATGGTATCGAGTTCTTCCACACGTCGCGTAACCACATCGTCGGTCGATTTGGATGTTAGTGGCTTTCGCGTCATCGTATTCCGTCACTTTCAGGAGCACATTTGCAAAAGTTCCGGAAAGCCCGTATATTCCGGAACAAAGGAGATCTGCCATGACGTCGATTGTGACAGCAGCTGCGGTTTCGAAGAATTTCGGCGCCTACCAGGATGCGGCCGTGCGAGAGCCGGTCATCATCACCAAGAACGGCCGGCCGCGTACAGTGCTCATGGCCTATGAAGATTATCTGCGCCTCGCCAAGCGCGATCGGCGGGTCGATCTGACGGCTGCGATCACTGACGACGAGCTTGCGGCGATCGAGGCTTCGACGATGGAGCCGGGCCTGGATCATCTCAATGCCGAACTGCTGATGGACAAGAATGCTGCCGACTGAACCGAAGGTCGGCTGGGTCTTTCGCTATTCCTATCTCTGGCATTGGCAGCATCTGGACGGACGGGAAGAGGGTGACAAGGACCGCCCCGCTCTGGTGCTGGCCATTGTTGCGACGCTTGAGGACGGGACGCCTGCAGTACGTGTCCTGCCGATCACGCATTCCCCACCGTCCGATCCCGACGAAGCCATCGAAATCCCGCCGGCCACCAAGCGCCGCCTGGGTCTCGACGACGAACGGTCGTGGATCGTGTTGACTGAAAGCAATCGTTTCGTCTGGCCGGGGCCCGACGTTCGGCCTGTCGATAGCGAGAGCGGGTATCACGGGCCGCTACCTCCGGCACTCTTTGAAGAGGTGAAGCGCCGGTTCGTTGAGCTCGCGAGAAGCCAGCGGCACAAGGCGACCATGCGCAGCGATTGAGCTGCTCTTCATCCTGTTGTTCGTCATCAAGATCTACGCATCCCGCTGTGATCTTCGCCGTGATTTGGCACGACTTTACGCCTTCAACAGTGCGAAATCAATCACCACCGATAAGGATTACTTATCGGAATTTAAAGGCCTTGTTTACGATCGTCGCGAGTGGCGAACCACAAGGCCGATATATCATTCGTTTAACCGATCGTTAACCATGAATTCAGGAGCTTAGAAGCTCCCGAAAATCGGAAGTTTCGACTATTTTGGGTAAGTGGGGCAAATTCGATGGCACTGCCGAACGCGAAGCCAATTCGCTCCGCCTGACGCGCGCCGCAGCGCTGACGTTGGAGCCTTCAGGTTCGGGAGGGGAGGGGGCTTAGGCCCGCGCTGCGATCAAGGTCGCCAAAGGCGGGATAACGTCCGAGCCACCGATCCCCAGCCGGTGACCCAGATAATGCCAGAACGACAGGCCGAGCTTCTGGCACGTCGTCATCAGCCCAAGCAGTGTGTCGCGGGCAATGCGGCCGTCACGGCTCATCGTACCGCCGGAGATTTTCCTCTTGATGACAAAACTGCGTAGGTCATTTTCCGAAGCATTCGTGTGAAGTGGGATTTCCGGACGTTCCAGCACCCGCAACAGCTCGGCCTTGCGGCGCGACAGCCGAAACAGGAGCTTGTCGAGATCACCCTAGCCTGTGCGGATCGCAAAGATGCGGTCGAACCTGGCTTCGAGAGCGATTGCGAACCGCGCTTCGGGCCTTTGCCGATAGGCTTTCAGCGCCCGATAGAAACGCCAGATCAGGTCGCGGATGGTCTCGACATGCCGTGCCTCTCTGGGCGTCGATGGCATCAGCTTCTGCAGCAGCCGTTCTGAATGGACCCAGCAGAGCGCGTGATTACTGACGCGGAACTGGCCGGCATCATCGGACACGATGACCGTGTTGCCGATCAGGCCATGACGGCGGATGGCACCCCAGATGCCGGCTTCGGCGAGCGGGCGGATCTTTTCCTTGTCGAAGATGTCGATCCCCTTGCTCGCGAGATAGTGAAGGAACGGGACCTCATTGCAGAAGCGCTGCGGACTTCGCGTTCGAAGTCTCGCGACGATAGCCGGGTCGGTGCCATGCCGCTGGGCGAGATAATCGAAGGCCGCATCGTTGAGCACATAGTCCTGATAATTGCCGCGCAGCAGCGACAAAAAGTTGAGGCGTGACTTCGAGGGCGTGGTGCGGAAAACGGTGAAGTTCGGACCGCCGATTTGTGTGGCGTGACAAGGATTATGGGAATGAAAGGCGCCGGTATCATCGACGGTGACGTATTGGGATGACACCAATCCGGCATGCAGCACCGCCGCATCCTCGGCAGCCAGGCCATCCATTCCTCTGGTCAGAAGCCTCACAATCTGACGCTTCGACACGTCGATACCGATATCGTTCAGCAAGGTCGTCAGCCGTTGTGTTGTGATCTGCCCCTGGGAATGCAGCATCAGGCAGAGCCGTCTGAGATTTGAACCATAGCCGCCGACACCGGCGGGAAGCGGTGCCAGAACCATCCTTCGTTCCGGTGTGATCCAGCATTCGCGGCGGTATCGCACGATTTCGGCCGTCAGCACGAGGTCGCGCACCATGTAACTGCGGTAGCCCTTGAAGCGTGATCCCGCCGGCGGGTTGATCCGCACGATCTCCTCCCGGCTGATCCGCTTCACATCGAGCTTTGGTCCGCGGGGCTTTCTGTTTCGTCCCGGTCTCTCGGCCGGCGCGCCGTCCGTTGCCTTGTCCATCCCGGACGGGCGAAACGGTGGCCGAGGCGGCAGATCCTTGAGGCGAGCGATCTCGTCCCGCAGCAATTGATTGTCGACCTTCAGCCGCGCATTCTCGAGCCGGAGGGTTTCGCTGTCCTCGCGAAGGGCCGCGTTCTCCTCACGCAGGTCCTTGACCTCAGTGGACAGACCCTCGACCCGATCGACAAGGCCTGTCACCAAACTGCGCAACGCCTTCAGCGAAAGCGTGTCGGCATGCTCGGGGGAGGGGAGCCGTCTGGTCATGGCGGAATCGAATCATGATTTGCCCCGCCTGGGGAATCCCTGCAGCCGACAGCGTCTGCCGAAGGTCGACGTTATGCACATTTCATTGCAGGAGCGCCGAGCAAGTTGCCAACGATTCTGCCCCACTTACCCGGATTACTGGCCAGTCGTCGGGACTGGGCGCTATCGCCGGACGGCAACCGCACGCTTCGAAAGACATCGGACATTACGTCGGCCGGCACTGAGGCGGCGGAGGCCGCCGGCACAGTGCGGAGAGCTATCGCTACGGATGCGGAAGGGGAGGATGTCGATGACGTCGAAAATCTGCCCGGCGTTGATCTTGCCGCCATCGATGCGACACTGGCCCGATCGTCGGCCGCGATCGAGAGTGCGACACGTCCCGGCCGCCCCGACAAGGATCCGATGACCTATGATCTCGACTGGGACGAGGATGTCCGGCTCGACGAATGGCGCGGCGTGCTGCGCCAAGTTCAGGACTTGCCGGCTGTGCTGCAGGCGATCGTCGCGCTCGATACCTGGAACGAAGTTTCGGTGCTGCAGCACGCGCCTTGGCTTGTCCAGCTGTTGGCCGCGTCGATCCTGCGGCAGGCCGGAATCACCCCCGGCGCGCATCTCGCGGCCATCAACCTCGGCCTGAAAACCATATCTGTCGATCGGCGCCGGCAACGCGATCGCGAAACCCGGCTGCTCGCCACCGCCCACGGTTTTTTTGCGACCGCCGAGATCGGCATGAAAGAACATGACCGGCTGGTCTTCGCGCGAACCGTGTTTGAGCGGAAGCTGGAGGGGCGGCGAACGTCGTCAAAACTTCCGGTGCTGGGGTCGAACTGGTAATGGCAAGGCCGTTGGTGTCGGCCGGCATGGTGGCCAAAGCGCTGGAGGTGACGCCGCAGGCGGCGTGGCGGATTGTTTTGGAACTCGGCCTGCGCGAGATGACGGGGAGGGGGAGGCTTCGGGCGTGGGGAATCGTTTGACCGGCGGCTTCAAACCGTTGGCAAACCCTCAACTTCGCACCGCTTATTCAGCCGTCCAGGCCGAGGTAGCTTGCGCCAAAAAGCAAGCCTTGATGGCGCACCGATATGAGCGCGCCCCTGCGTTTTCATCTCCCAAATTCGGTCGGCAGCGCTTTGGCCTGAAAGCGTTGCTTATCTACGCCACTCGCTTCAACATACCGGACGAAAGAATATAAATTAGTTTGTGCTGACTAGGGAGTGGCGGCCCGTCACCAAAGCCGCCGTTTTCGTTTCCGGCTATTCCTTGACCACATAGGTGTAGAAGCGGATGCGTCCTTCCTCGCGGACCTGATAGACGCCCTGGACCTCATAGGAGAAGCCCGGGAACCTGTTGCAGCTTTCCTCGAAGGTCAGGAAATAGTCGATCATCGGCTGGGCGCTGTCGTCATAGCGTTCGCCGGGAACGATGATGCCGATGCCCGGCGGATAGATCAGTGCCAAGGTTGCCGCGATCCGGCCCTTGACCTGATCCATGGGCACGAAATCGACCTCATCGCCGACCAGCGCTTCATTCGCATCGCGGGCCGACATGGCCTGTTCGGGGAAAGACTCGTAGCGGAAGCAAAGCCTTTGCAGCTCTTTCACGTTCTTTTCCGCGTAGAAGTCGTGCATTTCCTGGGCAAGCTGCTTGAGCGTGTAGCCGCGATAGCGCTCGGCATTGCGGGCGTAGAGCCCGGGCACGACGGCCGACATGGGGCTGTCGGCGTCATAATGCGCCTTGAAACGCTCCAGCGCCGACAGCAGCATGGCCATCTTGCCCTCGCCGACGGCGGGCGTCATCAGGAACAGGATGCTGTTGAGGTCGTTCTTTTCGGGGATAACGTTGATTTCCCTGAGATAATTGGCAAGGATCGTCGCAGGCAGGCCGCTTTTCTGGTAATTGCCGGTGGCGCGATCGATCCCCGCCGTCGTCAACATGAATTTCGTCGGATCGACCATGGCCGCGTCTTTGCCGAGGTTGCGGTAACCGTGCCATTTGGCCCCCGGCGCCAGTTGCCAATACTCCTGTTCGCGCGCCAGCACATCGGTCGGCACATCCTCCCATTTCACGCTCTTGCCGCCGTAATCGACGACATCCGGCACAAACGGGTCGAGGAGGCCATCGAAACGCAGGCGCACGGCCTTGCGTCCGTCGATGCCGAGTTTGACCATGTCCTCCCACAGAACGCGCCCTGCCTTGTCGGCATGCATCTGCGCATTGACGTCGAGACTGGAAAACAGCGGATAGAAGGGCGACGTCGAAGCCTGCAACATGAACGCTTCGTTGAATCGCTTGTGGTTCGTCCGGAAGGGCTTGTCACGGATATGTTCGTCCCGAACGTGGATCTGCGAGGCCTGCGAGAAACCGGCCAGTTGCTTGTGGGTCGATTGGGTGGCGATCACGCCGGGATCGTTCGGGCCGAGCTCGAGACCCATGGCGAAATGATGCTCCATCAGCGGATGGAAGGCGCCGAAGCCCGCCCATGCCTCGTCGAAGTGAATGTACTGGCAGAGATGGCCGATCTTCTCCAGAACCTTGCTCGCATTGTAGACGCTGCCGTCATAGGTACACTGTTCGATGATCGCCACCCGGATCGGGCGCTCTTTTTTCCACGCATCCGTTCCCTTCAGGCGGGGATGATTCCGCAGTCTCTCGCGGATCGTGTCCTCTTCGAAGGCCGACCAGTCGATCGGCCCGACCATGCCGAAACCGTTGCGGTCGGCTTCCAGGTAGATCGGGATGGCGCCGGCGATGAACAGGGCGCCGTGGTGGTTGGACTTGTGATTGTTCCTGTCGAACAGGACCACGTCGTTGCGGCGCAACAGCGATGTATTGACCACCTTGTTGGAGGACGAGGTGCCGTTCAGGACGAAATAGGTGCGGTCCGCGCCGAACACCTTGGCGGCTGCCTGCTGCGCCGCCAGCGCCGGTCCTTCGTGGATCAGCAGGTCGCCGAGCGAAACCATCGCATTGCAGATGTCATCGCGGAAGACATTCTCGCCCATATGTTCGTAGAAGAGGCGTCCGGCTGGATGATGCATGAAGAACTGGCCGCCCTGATGGCCCGGGCACGCCCATGCACGGTTGGCGTCATAGTCATATTTCATCAGTTCGCCGAAGAAAGGCGTCAACAGGGTTGCGGCATAGGCTTCGACGGAAGCGCGCAGCCGCTTTTCGTAGAATTCACGGGTTTCGAGGTCGGCGATGAAAATGCCTTCCAGGTCCTTCAGGTAGGGCTCGCCGAACTTTTCGTCCTCCCTTCGGCTCAGCAGGAAGACAGGCATGCGAAAGCCGCGTTCGGCGCGTGCCTTGATGACCGCTTCCGCCGCCGCTCGCGACGTCACGATGGCGCCGAGGTCGGCGCCGCCATGGATGGCGGACGCTGCCTCCTCATCGCCGCAGACCGTCGTCTTGAAATCCAGATGGTCTTCGATCAGCTGGGCGATCCTGTCGCCATACTGCGTTCCAACCACAAGAATTCGAAAATATTCGGTTACCGGGATCGTCATGGAATCCTCCGTCAGTCAAACCGGGTGATATGTTCAGACGCGTTCACGCGGCCTCGATCAATACACGAGCGAAACATGCCGGGAACGTTATGAGCGCCCGAGGCTAATCTGCCTCGGGCCGGATCGGGTCATGCCGATCGTCAGGCCTGCAAGGACTTGCCGGGGTCCTTGACGTGGGCTTCCACTTCCATCCGGTAGAAGCGGGCGCTGACGAAGCCGAAGAGCGTCCAGCCCAGGAAGACGGACAGGCCGCCGAGCATCAGGGCCTGCTGACCGGAACTGATCAGGGCATAGAAGCTGTAGGCTGTCGCGATCATCGCCACGATGTTGGTGACGAGCGCCTTGCCTGCGGGTACGCCGGAAATCTTCTGGATGGTGATCAGGGCCGCCATGGACATGACGTAAGGCACGAGGTTGGTGACGACGGCGAGGTCGACCACCTTCTGGAACTGGCTGGTCAGTTCCGGGCTGATGGTCATCAGGGCGAGGGCAACCTGCGCCACGAGCAGGATGAGCATGCAGACGATCGGCGTACCGGTCTTGGTGGCTTTGCCAAAGATCGGCAGGAAGTAGCCGACGTCAGCGGAGCTCTTGAACACCTGCGCGACGGTGAATTGCCAGCCGAGCAGGGAGCCGATGCAGGCAATGACCATCAGCGCGGTGACGATGCTGCCGATGAACGGGTTGAACATGGTTGCGAAAGCAAGGCCGAACGGTGCGTTCGAGGCCGCCAGCTCGGCATTGGGGATCATTCCGGCGATCACGTTGGTGGAGCTGATGTAGATGATAGCGGCGGCAATGGTGCCGCCCAGAACGGCGATCGGCACGTCGCGCTCCGGATTTTCAACGGCGTCTGCGTTGGCGCAGGCCGATTCCAGTCCGAGGAAGGCCCAGAGCGTGATGGAAATCGAGCCGCCGACGGCGGGCAGGAATTCGAGATTATGCGGGTTCCAGGCCGCAGCCCAGGTGGAGCCGCTGAACCAGAACCAGCCAAGCAGCGATACGATCACGACCGGGATGATGACGCCCCAGACGGTGACCGCACCGATGCGGCCAGTGATCTGCGCGCCACCGAAATTGGCCACCGTGGTCAGGATGAGCAGGACAATGGTCCACAAGCCCGTCTGTAACGGTGTCAGCGTGGCGCCGAACAGGACGGTGCCGTAACCGACGGCGGTGATCGCGATCGCCACGTTGGCGATGACGAGGGAAAGGCCGTATGTGTAGTTTGCCATGTAGTTGCCGGCCTTGCCGAAGGCATATTCGGCATAGCCGCCCATGCCGCCCGGCTTGCGGCTCAGCATGCCGCAGCGCGCGAAGGCATAGGCCAGAGCCAGCGAGCCACCCGCGGTTATCAACCAGGAGAAGATGGAAATCGTGCCGACCTGAGCCAGTTTTGCGGGCAAAAGAATGATGCCCGAGCCGATCATGTTGACGGCAGTCAAAATGGTCAGCTGTGTGACCGTCATTTTGTTCTGCGTTGCAGCCATTTCAGTCCCCTCGTTACGATGTTTCCAGCGGATGATCGCTGTTTCTGATTCTGAACGTGCTGGAAGTGCTGTTGAAAGTACCGCCGGCTTCGCTCTTTTGTTGTTGCGCGAACGCCGCCGGTTCATTGCAAGAAAGTGCCGGCCCTCGCGGGCCGGCAGGCAGAAATCAGGTCCGTTTCAGGCAGTAGACGTGATAGACGCCGTCTTCCACTTCGACGCCGTGGGTATCATGGGTGAAGCCGGGGAAGCGGGAGTCGTAGGCTTCCAGCGCCTTCAGATATCCGAGCAGCGGTCCATCGGCCGGCCCGGCATTTTCGCCCGGCATCATCAGCGGAATACCCGGCGGATAGGGCACGACACCGGTGGCGACCGTCCGTCCGGCCAGTTCGTCGAGCGTGACCTTCTCGACATCGCCGCGGACGAGCACTTCATAGGCGCGCACCGGGCTCATGTCGGGAACAGGCAGGATCGAGAAGCCGGCCGCCATCATTTCCGTCGTCTTGAACTGGTCCATTGCCGAGAACATCGTATCGGCCAGATCCTTCAGGCCCATATTGGCGTAGCGGTCGCCATAATCGGCCATCAGCTTCGGCAGCGCGACTTCCAGCGGTACGTTGGCGTCGTAGTCACGCTTGAAATCGCAGAGCGCACTGACCAGCGATCCCCATTTGCCCTTGGTGATGCCGATCGAGAACAGGAACAGGATGGTGAAATCCGTTGTTTTCTCGGCGACGATACCACGATGGTTCAGATAGGCCGTGACGATACCCGCGGGGATGCCGACCGGCATCAGGCCGCCGCCCGGCGCGACGCCCGGGGTGACGATCGAGACCTTGATCGGATCGAGCATGCAGTAGCCGTCTTCGATGTCGCCGAAACCATGCCATGCGGCACCCGGCTTCAGGACCCAGCACGACGGACTGGTGGTCAGCGCTTCTAACGATGCTTCGTGGAAAGGCTGCTTGCGCCCGGTCTTCGGGTCGATCACGGTTTCCGGCTGCCAGCAATCGAAGAACCATTCGTTCTTGTCGGAGAAATCGCTGTTCAACCGCGCGATCATCTGGCGGAAGGACACTGCCTCCTCGATGGCTTCAGTCGTGAGCGCCTGACCTCCAGGGCCGTCCATCATCGCCGCGGATACATCGTTGGAGGCGATGATCGCATAGTTTGGCGATGTCGAGGCGTGCATCATGAACGTTTCATTGAACACGCTGTGAGGGATTGCCTTCTTGCCGTCACGCACATGGATGAAGGAGGCCTGCGACAAGGCCGCGAGCAGCTTGTGGGTCGAATGCGTGGCGAAGACCGTCGGCTTGTCGGGACCGTGATCCTTGGCGTCGCCGTGCATGGCGTGCCGCTCGCGGTACATCGGATTGAACCGGGCATAGCCATACCAGGCTTCGTCGAAATGCAGCCGGTCGACGCTGGCGCCCAGCAGTTCCTCGACCCGGGTGACATTGTAGCAGAGGCCGTCATAGGTGGAGTTCGTGATGATCGCGTGCTTCGGTTCGCGATCCTCGATGCCGTCGGCAAGCGGGTTGGAGTCAATCAACTTGCGGATGGCGACCGCAGTCAGTCTTTCCGGCGGGATCGGCCCGATGATGCCATAGTGGTTTCTGGTCGGCAGCAGATAGGTCGGGATCGCGCCGGACATGGTCATCGCGTGCTCGGCCGACTTATGGCAATTGCGGTCGCAAAGGGCGATCTGGTCACGGCTGACGCTGGCCATCAGGATGACGCGGTTGGACGTCGATGAACCGTTCGTGACGTGGTAGGTCCGGTGCGAACCGAACACGCGGGCGGCATATTTCTCGCTGGCGCCGATCGGGCCAGAATGGTCGAGAAGCGATCCGAGCTGTCCGACAGAAATGGACAGGTCGGAGCGGAAAAGCGGTTCGCCGAAATATTCGAAGAAGGCCCGGCCCGCCGTCGATTTCAGAAAGGCCGTGCCGCCGGTATGGCCGGGCGTGTGCCACGAATATTCGTAAACCTGGGAAAATCGGGCAAGAGCGCCGAACATGGGCGGTAGTACCGTCGCGCGATAGCGCTGGATCGCCGCAACGATGCGCCCCCCGACGAAATCCGTCGTGTCCTCGAGCAGCCAGACAAAATCATCGACCTTGCTCATGATGTCAGCAGGTACGGTGGATGCGACACTGCGGTCCGCCAGCAGGAAGACGGGAACCTTTGCGTTGCGCGCACGCAGGGCCTCGACGACCGCGATCGACGGATCGTGGCCGGCAACCCCCAGATCCCAGTCGAGCAGGATGCACTGAAGTGAGGGATCCGAACGGATGACGGAAATCGCGTCGTCGCTCGTTGTCGCCGTAACGACAGAAATATCGCGGTGCTCCAGTTCGGCAATGAGAGACGCAACGGCCCGACCGGCCGCGCTGTCCTGGCCAATTTCGTCATCCGCGACCAGGGCCGTCATGCCGAGTCGTTTCTTTTCCTCGTTCTTCATGCAAATCTCCTCGTGGCAATAACGCGAATAGCAGGTGAGAGAAGGGCGACTGCCCTTTCGAATTAAGTATTCTGTGGCGTCCGTCGTGATGGAGGCTAAGTTTCTCGCGTGAGACCTGAAGCCGGTACCGAAGTCACGGATTGCGGGGCAGCCCTATGAAATTGCATATCGGTAGGCTCATGAGATTCCTCCCTAATTGCTTCTTATAGTTGAAGATTATTACATATTTTAAAATTGGCAAGCGATCCCGAAGGCTGAATTGTCTTTTTGTCCGCATCTTGGCGTCCCTACACGAAAGTGGTGAATCTGTCCGACATTTGAGAACATATGGTGATCACGCAGCGAGGATGGAGGTTTCCCGCCGCAGCGGCCTGAGATCGGGGCTGTCCGTCGGGGTCCAGATGTAATCTCCGGTCAGACTGATATGCTGCCAACCGAGCGGGGTGATATGTTTGATCACATCAGGAGGCGTGGCGATGCCTTCACGATTGAGCTGGGCGAAAGTCGGTTCGAGATAGAGCGTATTCCAGTAGACGATGGCATTGATGAGTAGGTTCAGTCCGGACGCCCCGTAGAACTGGCTCTCGAAGGTCCTGTCCCGCAGTTCTCCGAGGCGATTGAAGAACAGCGCGCGGGCCAGGGTGTTCTGCGCTTCGCTCTTGTTGAGGCCGGCGGTAGCGTTCCGGCGCATTTCTGGGTTCTGCCACCATTGCGGCAGGAAGATGGATCTGTTGATGCGTCCGATATCGCGAAGTGCGAGCGCCAGTCCGTTTTGACGCGGAAAGGCGGACAGCTTCGCCAGCAAGGTCGAAGGCCGGACCTGGCCGGAACGGATCGTCGTGACGAGGCGGAGGATATCGTTCCAATTTGCCTTGATCCGCTCGATGTTGATGGGCTCGCCAACGAGCGATGCAAGATTTTCGGGCGGCGTATCGCCCGGGAAGAGATAAAGCTTGCGATCCTTGAGGCCGCGCAGCCGAGGTACAAGCTGGAAACCAACAAAGTGGCAAAGCGCAAAACTTATGTCGCTGACCCCGCCGGTATCGACATAGTGCGTTTCGATGGCGAGATCGCTGCCGTGATAGAGCAGTCCGTCGAGAACATAGATGGCCTCGCTCGCATTGGCGTTCATGGCGATGATGTGGAAAGCGCCGTACTGGTCAGACGTAAAGCGGTAAAATTTGGCGCCGGGGTTGGGGCCGTACCGCGCGTTGAGATCGCCAATCGCCTCGGCATGGCCTCCCGCCGGAAAATATTGTCCGTCTGAGGATGATGTTGTTCCATCGCCCCACAGCTTCGCGAGAGGCAATTGCTTCTGGGCGTTGACGAGGATGGCGTGAGCGGCGTTGTAGCCTTCCTCGCGAATGTGCCAGTCATGCGCCCAGGCGAGTTGACGCATCGTCAACCCGGGTGAAACATCGGCCATTCTCGTCAGGCCAAGATTGATACCGTCCGCCAGGATTGCGGTGAGCAAAGCGAGCTTGTCGTCGGCCCACCGACCGGTGCGTAGATGTGTGAAAGCGTTGGAAAATCCCGTGCGAGCATCCACCTCGAGCAAAAGATCGGTGATGCGGATTGCGGGCAAACGGCTTTCCACTTGTCGCTTCAGCGACTTGGCGATGTCTGGAAACATCGCCTTGTGCGGCGTGACACTGAATCCAGCCTCGGTCAGTTCGACATCATCGAGTTCGCCGACGGCTGCAAGACGGGAGAGGTCAGCCAATCCCTCATTCATAATCTTGCGCTGCTGGCTGAGATAGGTTTCCACGTCGGTATCGACGGCGACCGGAAGTGGACCTTCCTCGCGCATCAGCTCAAATGTCGGCGTGGGAATGAGAAAGCTTTCGAATGACTGGAAGCGCTTCGCCCCCTCCACCCAGACATCACCCGCATCAAGCCGGCGCTTCAACTCGCTAAACAGGCAGAGTTCGTAAGCCCGGCGATCAATCTTGCCATCCTGAAGGAGGAGCGGCATCCAGCCTTTCGGTGCGAAGGATGTGGGAGCGTTGTCCGGTATAGCCCGTTTCCCTGTGCGGTAGAGATCGGCAATCACGGAGAGCGCGCGCAAGAGATTCGCCGCCACGGCGTGCCCGCGGAACACGAGGGTCGAGAGGAATTGCGGCGCAAGTTTCCGGATCGTCGGATAGCGCTGGAGCATTTCGATTTTACCGTCGATGATATCCGGCGCGATCAGCGTGTCGACCGCCTCGACACTGGCGGCAAAGGCTGGCCATTGAACGACCTGTTCGAGCGCCTTGGCGATATCCTCGCCTTTCTCCTTGGCCTTGATGATCGCATGGCAAACTTTCGAAACGTCCTTCAGTGGCTTCTGCACCTCCCGCACGGAGCGGGTGACGCGGGCGGCCGCCTGACTGTCGGCCCGCCGCGTCAACATACCCATGAGTTTCTTGAACATGTCGATGGCGCCGTCGGTCAGGTGGCGGGAAAGATACAGCACCGTCGCCGCCAGCACGGCATGCCGGCGTTCGGGGTTGAGGTCGCGCAGATGTTGGGCACTCATTCGCATCCCCTCCGCGGCGAATTCATCAAAGACCTTGGCCGGAATGCGCTCCATCAGCGTCGCCGGCAGGTTTAGGGACCGAAGGAAGCGAATTCGCTCGGCTATTCTGTCAAGGTTGGCGGCGGCTGGTGATAATGCTGGTGTCCTCGCCCAGGCGAGAATGGTGACGCTCGTCCCCTCACGCGGGTCGAGAAGTTTGTCCAGGTCGAGCTTTTGGCCCTCCGACAATCCGCCCGCCAGCGCCCGGTGGGCTATGCGAATCCCGCGCCGGATTGCCAAATGAAGGATGGCTTCAAGGGCTTGGCGCGCAGGCAGAAGAATGCGGCGACGGCGCAATTCCTCCACCACCATATCCGCCAATGCATCGGCTTGGCGCAGGCTTTGCGCGGCAGGCGTCAGCCAGCCGGTAAGCGCTTTCACGTCCGCGGGCGCAAAAGGACGCATCTTCATCCTGTCGAAAAGCAGGGCGAGATGCTCGCGCCGGGTCTGCGGGCGCTCGAAATAACGATCGATCTCGCGGTGATCGACGCCAATCTGCAGTGCCAGAAACCGCAAAACGCCAAACGGCAAGACCTCGCCATCCGCAAGCGGCCGGCCGGGATAACGCAGCAAGGCTATGACACAGGCAAGGCCCAGCCTGTTCGAGGCCTTGTTCTGCCGCATGATCAGGTCGAGATCCGGCCGGTCCAGCGTGTAATGTTTGGCGATCTCCCTTTCGTCCTGCGGGATGGTTGTCGCCTGTTGCCACCATATCTCGCTCAGCAATGCTCTTCTGGCCATTGTCTCGGCTTCCAGTTTCGTTGCGGAAACCGCAGCGAACTGGAAAACACATGTCCGACAAACGACCGTTTCGCGGCATCCACAGTTTTTGTCCGCAAACCTTGTTCTTGAACGGCAAATCGGACATTGTCCGAGTTCAACGAGAAAACGGACAAACCACGTCTCATGACCTCTATCGGCTATGCAAGGGTCTCCACTGGCGACCAGGACACTGCCCTGCAACTCGACGCTTTGCGCAAAGCAGGCTGTGAAAGACTGTTCGAGGATAAGGCATCCGGCGTGAAGACTGACCGGCCCGGATTGGCCGAGGCGATCCGCTACGTTCGCGACGGCGACACGCTCATAGTCTGGAAGCTCGACCGCCTCGGTAGGTCGATGAAGCACCTCATCGAGATCATCACAGAACTGGAGGCCAAAGGCGTCGGCTTCCGATCCATCACCGAAAACATCGACACCACGACATCGGGCGGTCGACTGGTTTTCCACCTGTTCGGGGCGCTGGCACAGTTCGAGCGCGATCTGATCAGGGAACGAACACGCGCCGGCCTACAAGCCGCAGGGGAACGCGGTCGACGCGGTGGTCGACAAGTCGTCGTAACCCCGGAGAAACTTGCCAAAGCCCGCCAGCATCTGGCGGCCGGTTTGAACGTCCGGGAAGCTGCGGCCCGCGTGAAAATCGGGAAAACCGCCCTCTACGAAGCTCTCAGGGCCGAAAAAACAACGACATCTACGGTTAAACCGACCTGAGTTCAGGATACGTTCTCAAAAGTCGGACAGATTCACTACTTTCGTGTTGTGACGCCGGCCAGCGTACTCGCAGGCATATAAAAGCGAAGCGATAACGCCCCAATTTCAAGCTGCACCGCTTTCGCGGATGCTGATGTTGATTATCAAGAATTTGGCTAATCGGGACTGACCATTATCTAATTGCCCTCTTTAGGTCGGTTTTTCAGCGGACGCTGAAAGCATTACCAACCTCTTTCCTGAGCGTGAAAATTCCACTGTCGGAATTGCGAGTGGGGTGGACGCGGTTTGTCAGGAGCGTCCATGCGCGATCGTTTTCAAAATCAATCCATAATCCAGTCCCGGTAAAGCCTGTATGGCCTATAACGCTCTTGTTGCAAAAGTTCCCCCGGACCATCCGTCGTGATATCTTTCCCAACCATGCGTACGCGTAAGGGAAAGAGGTTGCCGCATCCAACCCGTCGCACGATCTCCTTTATGGTCTGCAACTAAAACACGGCCTGCATAACCAAGCACCGCATCCACGGTCCCGAATAGTCCCGCGTGTCCAGCCCCTTGCAACGCAAAACAGTTCTCATCGTGAACCTCACCGCAAATTAGTCGCCCACGCCAAGCGCAGTATTCCGTTGCAGCGGTCAATTCGGGATCACTAGAAAACGCAAATCCAGGCCCGGCGTGCATCTCGCGGATGCGCTTACCCGTCAATCGCTCAAGCGCAATACCAAGCAGGATGAAATTTATGTCCGAGTAGGTAGGATTTACGGGCTTCCATTCATTTTGAAGCACAAATGCGCGAAGGCGATCTGGGTCATTGCTACGTCTGTAAATTGGTTCGACCGCTGGGAAAGGCGTCAAGTGACCAAGGCATTGGCGAAAAGTAAGCGCACGCTCCCAACAGTCTGGCGAGCCGTCGCGGAGATCGGTTATAATCGTGCTAATGGGAGCATCAAGATCAATTAAGTGCGCAGCAGCAAGCTGCAAAATCTGATGGGTGGTAAAGATTACTTTTGTGAGTGAGGCGAGATCAAACCACGTTTCAGTTGTCATAATCCGCTCCCCACCCATTCTCTGTGCAAGGCCAACCGCTTTTTTTAGCTGGTTACCTTGGCGATCAACCATTCCAAGCACAGCACCAGGGATGCGACCTTCACGGACGCTTGTATCAACGAGCTCGAAGGCAGACTTAAAAGCGCAAGAGTGTTGATTTACGTTAAGCACAATCGATCCGGACGTGTGGATTGGTTTAGTTTATAGGTTTCTAACGCAGTCGAGTGGCTCGCAAGTCTCGAAGAAATATCCGAAACTTTGATGAGTGTTAGTTTTTTTAGAACTTATGTTCCGCGATTGCCTTACGTAGGAAGCCCTGATGACGAATTAGAGAAGCTTCTGCCTCCCGTAACTGAAGGCCAGTCAAGATCATCAAAATCGCTGCTTTGACGTTATTCTCGCTTTTAGAAAGATAAGTTTCCGCAACATCGGCAGAACATCCCGTTGCTTCGGCGATAATGCGAATCGCGCGCGCCTGAAGTTTCTGGTTGCTGATCGTAAGATCTACCATGAGATTTTCATACGTCTTGCCGATACGGATCATGCTCGCCGTTGTCAGCATGTTCAGCACCAGCTTCTGAGCAGTGCCGGACTTCAGGCGCGTCGAGCCCGTGACAACTTCAGGTCCTACGACTGGGGAGATCGCGATATCAGCTATGTCAGCCAGAGTTGAATGGGCGTTACATGTGAGCGAAATTGTCTTTGCCCCGATGGATTTAGCGTAAGTCAAGGCGCCGACAACATAGGGTGTTCTACCACTAACTGCGATACCAACGACGGCATCTTTCGACGAGAGGTCAATTGCTTTAAGATCACGCTTACCCTCCTCGCTATCATCCTCCGCACCCTCTACAGCATGAAGAATGGCCTTGGGACCGCCAGCGATCAGGCCTACCACCAGACCCTCCGGCACGGAGAAAGTGGGCGGACATTCCGAGGCATCCAGCACCCCCAATCTCGCACTCGTTCCAGCGCCGATGTAGATCAGGCGACCGCCCTCACGAAAGGCGTTGACGATCTCCTCCACTGCTTCGGCGATCTGTGGAATTACACGCGCCACGGCTTCAGGTACCAACGCATCCTCGCGGTTCATGATCTTGAGGATGTCTTCTGTGGGGAGAAGATCAATGGACATGGAGGTAGGATTACGAGCTTCTGAAACCAGTTGCTCTAGTTCCGCCATCAGGTGCTGGTGCGACATCGATCCTCGCTCGTTATTTTTTATACGCTACGATTGAATATTCCCTGTGTCAATAAAATTAGGAATATATTATTCCATACGAAAGATTGCCAAGCTAGGTCGCGTTTCGATCAGTTCAAGGTTTTAATCTGCGTGCGAGAATTATTGAGCCGGCAACGGCATCTCCATCAGCTGGCTTGAGCCGTCGGCGCACGTCAGGAGCAAGCCAAGGCTCCAGCGGGCCGGCAAGGCCACCGAGAAGCGTCACTAATGGCGCACCGTATTCCAGCAATCGACGCACCAAGGCGTCTATCTGCTCGGCTCCCGACTGGACGATCTGTCGAGCGACGGAATCGCCTTGATCTGCGTGGCGCAGCACCAGTGGCGCAAAGGTGGCGTAGTCCGTTGCAGTTGCTTTGTCCATCCATCCCACAACGTTCGCGGGGTTGTGATCAAAGCGGTGAAGCACCTCATGCAAAAGCGCCGTCTTTTCACGCCGCCCATCGTAGGCTCGCAGCGAAAACCGAATCGCTTTCAAGCCAAGATCGGCACCGCTTCCTTCGTCCGAAATCGGGAATCCATAACCGCCTGCACGGACCTCATGCCCGCCCACCATCGCAAGTCCAATTGATCCTGTGCCGGCAATGACGATACCCCCATCATGGCCGGAATGCGCGCCAAGGCAGGCCGCCGCTCCATCAGAAGTGAAGCAGATACTGCCGAATGGGTGTGGCAGGGCTTCAAGTTCTTCGCGTGATCCAATCCGGGTGAGGCCAGCGATGCCGATCCCGGCCATTACATTAACGGCTTCGGAAGAATTTATGCCAGCCTCTTCAGCCGCGCATGTCCACGCTCGCATGACCGAGGCCCAGGCATTTCCAACACCAAGCCGGGTTGTCGCTGGACCGGAAAGCCCTTGTCCCAGAACGTTGCCTGCCTCATCGACAAGTCGCGCGCGGCAGCCCGTGCCCCCACCATCAACGCCAAGAAAGAGCTTTTTTTTGCTTCTAACTTTTTTCATGTGGAAATCCGCGAGATATTTGCACCGCACTGGGATAGCTTGCGATCAAGCTGCTCGTAGCCGCGATCCAGATGGTAGACGCGCTTGATAACTGTCTCACCTTTTGCCGCCAAAGCGGCCAGCACGAGGCAGACGGACGCCCGCAAATCTGTCGCCATCACTGGCGCCCCCTTTAGCAACGGTCGCCCGCGAACAAGAGCTACGGCGCCGTTAAGAGCAATATCGGCTCCGAGCCGGGATAGTTCCGGCACATGCATGAAACGGTTTTCAAAGATCGTTTCACGGATAACGCTCGCTCCATCTGCGAGGCAGGCCATCGCCATCAACTGCGCCTGAAGATCAGTCGGAAAGCCGGGATAGGGTTCTGTGGTGATATCGGCATGCTTTATCTGGTTGCAACCGTTCACCACAACACCGCGATCGCCTGGCCATACGGTTGCTCCCATGCACTCCAGAACTTGCAGAACGGACGCCATGTGCTCCATTCGCGCGTTAACAAGTTCAATGCGTCCGCCGGTTATCATTGCGGCGCAGGCATAGGTTCCCGCTTCCACCCGGTCAGGAATGGCATGGTGGCTTGCGGCCCGCCAGTTCGTTGCGCCGTTAACAAGCACACGATGCGTGCCGGCTCCCTCGATTTCGGCACCCATGGCCGTTAGGCAGCCGACGAGATCGACCACTTCCGGCTCGCGAGCGGCGTTGAGAATTTCTGTTTCACCTTGCGCGCAGCAGGCAGCCATCAAGGCCGTTTCCGTTGCACCTACAGATGGACCGGCGAGCACGATGCGAGCACCTTTGAGCTTGCTGCCGTTGGAGGCAACGATATAACCCCCTTCGACAGACACCGTGGCGCCCAGCGCGGTGAGAACCTTGAGATGCATATCGACCGGACGCGCGCCTATAGCGCAGCCACCAGGCAGGGAAACACAGGCAGACCCGAATCGCGTTAGAAGGGGGGCGAGCACGAGGATCGAGGCACGCATCTTGCGGACCGTGTCATAATCGACTTCTCCTGGCGTCAGGCTGGAGGCGTTAATCCTGGTCCCCGTCGCGTCCTGCTCGATCCCTGCACCGTAAAGCGATATGATCCCCAGCATGTTTTCGACATCAGAGACTTTCGGCAAGTTCGTCAGCTCAAGTGAATGAGTAGAAAGGAGTGCCGCAGCGATTTGCGGCAACGCTGCGTTCTTGGCGCCGGAAATTGGAACAGCGCCATCTAGCCTATTACCGCCAATAATATGAAGTTCATCCATGGGAGGCCTTCCGGGTCAGAACTGCGCTTGCAGGATTCGGGGATGGCCAATCATAAGATAGGCGCTATAATATTCCAGATAATTTTCATTTTTTGAATATCTTATTCCGCAGAGAGGGATTATGTCCGTTTTGAAGGTAATTCAAGCGAAGCTGGATTCGATGACCGATGCCGAACGCCAGATCGGTCAGTTCATCATTGAGGATCCTGACCGGATGGTTCAACTTTCCTCGGCGGAACTAGCTGGTGCCACAGGTCGCAGCCAATCGAGCGTGGTCAAGTTCTCCCAGAAGATCGGGTATGAGGGCTATCAGCAACTAAAACTAGCGGTAACGAAAGCCAAGGCACAGGAATGGCGTGTGCCGTCCGGTATGATCCACGGCACAATCGAGGCTGGCGACAACTACGTCACAATCCAGCAAAAGCTGGTGGCGAGCAAGGTTTCAGCCATGCAGCAGACCATGCAGGTGAATTCGGAGGAAGCTGTGAAGCGGGCTGTTGCCGCTTTGGTCAGGGCACGGCGTATACATCTTGCTGGTATTGGCGCTTCTTCCCTCGTTGCGAGAGACTTCTCGTATAAGTTGTTGAAACTTGGTCTTATGGTGCTCATGGACCGGGATCCCCATGTGCAGATGGCCAACGCCGCCTCGCTGCGGGAAAGCGACGTTCTCTTTGCCATCTCGCAAGCTGGCAGCAACAACGAAACGATCCGGCTGGCTGAACTTGCCCGAAAATGCGGAGCAAAAGTCATCACGCTGACTGGTCTGCAGGGCAGTCGGCTGGGCCGGCTTGCTGACATCTCGCTTTACACGGTGGCAGATGAGGAGCGCGTTCGTTCATCAGCCATAACCTCACGCGATGCGCAGCTTGCCATCTGCGATCTCTTGTTCCTACTGCTGATAGCGAAGCTTCCAGGCGCGAACGAAGCCATTCACGCCAGCGAAGCAGCGGTCTCCATACTCAAATCATGAACAGCATCGCTATTTGATAGCGCCTGCCGTCATGCCGTTGATGAACTGCCGTGAAAGAGCGATATAGAGGACGATGATAGGGAGCGCCGATAGTGTAAGTCCTGAGAAGAGAACGCCCCAGTCGGTCCCGAATTCACCCATGAAGGTGGTAAGCCCCTGTGGTAGGGTCTTCAGATTGTTGTTCTGGATGAAGATCAGCGGGAAGAAGAAGTCGTTCCAGATCGGCACTACATTCTGGATGGCAGCGATCACCATGGCTGGCCGGACCAGCGGCAACATGATCGACCACATGATCCGAGCTTCATTCGCACCATCCATTCGAGCGGCGTCCTCAAGTTCATTCGGCAAACTGCGAATGAAGCCAGTCATAATGAAGACGGTGGTCGGCAGGCCGGTTGCCACATAGATGAAGATCAGCGACAGCCGCGAATCGATCAAACCAAAATCTCGCATCTGGATGAAGAGCGGAATGATGGCGAGCTTCAAAGGGAGGGTCAGCCCCGCGAGGAAGAAGAGCAGTATGAGGCCAGATCCGCGAAATTCGTACCGCGCTATGGCATATGCCGCCATGGTTCCGAGAATGAGGATCAGGGCGATCGACGCGCTCGTGACGATCAGCGAGTTTCCCATGTAGAGCATGAAGTCCGTTTCGTTCCACACTCTCAAGATGCTGTTCACATTGGTGAAGTCTGGAATAGAAAAGGGGGACTGAAAAATCTGCGCATTCGTCTTGAAGGCGGAAAATACCATGATCGCGATCGGCGCCAGCATAACAATGCTGTTGCCAATCAACAGGATCTGGATGAGACCATCCCAGCCGAAGGTCCGGAATGTGCTGCTATCGGAAGCATTTTTCACAGCTGAATCTCCCGCTTGCGCAGCTTGATAGTTATAAAGCTGGAAACCACCGCGATGAAGAGGAAAATCAGCACAGCCAGCGCACTACCGGGGCCGAAGTTTTCCGCCGACGCCGACATGCTGCCGAACGCGGTGCGGTAGAAATATAGGCCCAGAACATCCGTTGCGCCATGTGGCGAACCATCGACGCCTGCCATAATGAAGGGCATCTCAAACCAGTTGAACGCGCCGACGAAGAGAAGTGTGAAGACAACCGTTGCCGAAGGAGCAACCAGCGGCCAGACAATTTTGCTCATTTTGACCCATTCGCTCTCAGTCTCCATGCGCACTGCATCTAGAATTTCCGAGGGGATGCGCTGCATCCCAGCGAGAAAAACCAGCGTAGGGAAACCCACCATGTGCCACGCATTGGCGACGACAATAGCGGTGAGTGCAGTGGAATCCTGCCCGAGCCACGGTTGCGCCAACGACTCAAGGCCCACTGCACGAAGCGTAGCGTTCACCACACCGAAAAGCGGGTGGTAGAAAAGCTTCCACAGCAGGCCCACAATGACGGTAGACAATACGACCGGAAGAAAGACGGCGATACGGTGAAAACGCGCGCCCCAAAGTTCGCGCCAGAGGCAATAGGCGAGAATGAAACCAAGGCCATTTTGCAGAACCATAAGTGCGAAGAAAACGAATATATTGTGCTTGAATGCGTTGATGGTGCGCTCTGAGAAGGGATATTCAAACAGCACCCGTTGGAAATTGGCCAACCAGACGAATTCGCCTCGCGCCAGCCCGCGCCACTCGTAAAAGGCATATGCAAAGGCCGACATGATAGGGTATACGAGAAACAGGCACATAAAGGCGATGGGCGGCACGAGAAGCGCTGCAATCCATAATCTTCGACCAGTTAACTGGCTTGAAATCATCGAGACGATCCTCGCGGGATTAAATAGGTGGGCCGCCTATAGCTCGACGGCCCACTGCAACATTACTTCTTGAACGGTGCGTACCAGGCGGCAAGGCCGTCGGTCATCGACTTGCCGACATCGGCTGGTGTCGCCTGACCATTCAGCAGCTTGGAGACGCCCGCCTGAATGAGCGTGGAGCCGGTCGGCTCTCCGTAACGGAAGTTCACTAGTGTCATATAGGCGATGGAGTTCGTGTTGAGTTCCGCCACTTTGGCCAAAAGCTCGCTGTCAAAGGTAACCCCAGGAACTGCGGACACGTTGCTCAAGCGGTTGGCGAACGGCTGTGCGAATTCCTTGCTGGCCGCATAGTTCACGAATTTCAGCGCCGCAGCTTCATCCTTCGGCTTGGCATTGGCGCCAAAACCGGAATCGAAGAACAAGCCGACAAGCTTCTCGTCTTCTGCCTTCAGACCAGGAGCGGCAAACACGCCCATCTTTAGTGCCGGGTTCTGCTTGACAAAATTGGCAAGCTCGAAAGAACCGCCTGCAAACATGCCTGCCATCTCAGAGGTAAAGAGTTGTTGAGCAGAGGCGTAATCAAGACCAACGAAACCTTCCGGGAAGTACTTGGAGATTTCCTTGAGCTTCGTCAGCGCCTCAATATAGCGTTTGTCGTTGAAGTCCGTCTTGCCTGCCATCAGGTCTGCATAGAAGGCTTTTCCCATGATGGACGAGGTCAAAGCCGAAACGATTGTTTCATTCTGCCATCCAGTTGCAGTTCCGTTGGCAAAAGGCATGATGCCGGCTGCCTTCAGCGTTTCGCAAGCGGCTATCAATTCGTCCCAGCTCCTCGGCTCGGAGATGCCGTTCTTCTGGAATATCTCCGTATTGTAGATCACCAGCATGGTCTGGCTGGCTGCGGGAACAGCATAGAGCGTCTTGTCTGAGCGCATGGTGCTGGAGGCAAGAGCGGGTTCTGAGAAACCCTTGATGGCAGGCACCTTCTTGTCATCAAGCGGCATCAGGTAGCCGGCTCCCGCAAGACTCTCAATGCCGCCATAGGTGCGGGTCATCATCAAATCCGGACCCTTGCCGCCAGCAAGCGCAGTGGAAAGCACTGTATTGTAGCTCGTCGCCTCGAAAGCCTCAAACCTGATGGTAATGTCAGGGTTAGCCTTGGTGAAATCGTCGAAGAATTTTTCATATTCGGCTTTATCTTCTTGGCGCCAAGTCCAAAATGTCAGCTCGGTCGCAAACGTCGCGGTTGCAGACATTAGGGATGAGCAGGCGATAGCCGCTCCCAAAATAAGTTTTTTCATATGTTCCTCTCTCCTTTTTTATTGACTATGGTTCGACCACTTAGACGGCAAGTCGCTCAGAGGTTTCACGGCTGAAGAAGTGAAGCCGGTCCGGCGCGACGCTCACTCTGACCGGGGTGCCCGATACAAACTGGGTGTCAGGCGTGCAGCGAATGGAGACCGGCGCGGCATCTCCCATCCGCACATAAACATAAGCGCTGTCTCCAAGATATTCGGTGTAGACGACCTCGGCGGAGAAGCCGTCGCCGTGCAGATCAGACGAGATGTTCATGCCGTCGGGACGAACACCCAAAAGCAGTTCGCGATCACGCGCGGAAGGAAGCCGCGAGAGGTTGATCTCACCAACGCCTGGCGCGACCAATCGGTCTCCTTCGCGCTCGACGCTCAGCATGGCCATGCGCGGCGAGCCGATGAAGTTTGCAACGAAAGTATTGGCGGGTGTCTCATAAAGCTCGCGCGGCGAACCAAACTGCTCGATCCGCCCACCGTTCATAACCACGATCCTGTCTGCGAGCGTCATAGCTTCAACCTGATCGTGAGTTACATAGATCGTCGTGCCGCCGATTTCCCGGTGAAGACGCGCAATCTCCAGCCGTACCTCTGAGCGCAGTGCCGCATCGAGGTTGGAGAGCGGCTCGTCGAGAAGCAAAAGCTGCGGCTTTCGCACAAGCGCTCGACCAATTGCCACGCGCTGACGCTGTCCGCCCGAAAGTTCCCGTGGCTTACGCTCCAGAAGAGCCTCTAGCCGTAGCATGTGTGTGGCTTCCTGAATTCGTGCTTCCACCTCGGCTTTGCCAAGACCCATGAGACGCGCACCGAAGGCCATATTTTCATAGACATTCATATGAGGGTAGAGCGCATAGGACTGGAACACCATAGCGATGCCGCGACGGGATGGTGCCAACTCGTTCATCCGCTGGCCGTTCAGCAGAAATTCGCCATCGCTGATCGGATCAAGGCCCGCGATCAGGCGTAACAATGTCGACTTTCCGCAGCCAGACGGGCCGACGAAGACGATGAGTTCGCGGTCGTTCACATCAAGGTCTACGCCATGGAGAACCTCGATAGCTTTGAAACGCTTCTTGATGCCGCGCAATGACAATCGAGCCAAATCTTTAACTCCGTCTGTAATCTAAGATCGCTGGCGTGCAGTTGGTTTCCGCATCAGCGCTTTTTCAATGGTTGCAATCGTGTCTGCGGCGCTGATGTGGTGGATGCTGTTCCACCCCAATCGGCGTGCAGTTTGAATGTTTTCCAGCGTATCGTCGACAAAGATGATCCGCTCTGGTGGCACCTTCTCGTGTTGCTGGACCGCTCGGTAGATGTCTTCCTCGGGCTTCTCCATACCCATCTCGTGTGAGAGGTAACAGGTATCGAAGAAGTCCGGACCTAGCATATGTTCGTAAATATGCTTCCAATGAAGCGCATGGGTATTGGAAAGACAGACGATACGGTAAGCGGATTTAAGGCTGCGTACAAAACTTGCCATTTCTTCCAAGACATCGGCCAGCAATGCCGTTTCCGCCTGTATGACCTGCTCGGTACTAAGGCCGTAGATAGGTTTAACGCTATGAAGATAATCCTCTTCGCTGATGCGCCCGAGACGGAACTGCATGTTGGCTTCAAGAAGGAAGGCGTCGGGAATGGCATTCGCCTGCCAGAGGCCACCGGCTTCAAGCGCAGCACGCCTTTTGCCGATATCCAGCGAAATGAACACCCCTCCCACATCAAGGACGAAAAGCTGATCGTCGTTGTGTCGCGTTTGCCCAATCATCCACTGCTCTCCTCAAGCCGCGTTGAGAAGGACCTCTCGCATCCTTCCGTAGACACACACTCTGACAAATCAAAACGGAATTATCAATTCCAAAATTCTCTATAAGTAAGAATAAATGATTACGACCCGATTTTCAACTTGACACTTCTTTTCCGGTGACATCGGCCACTAAATGGGCAACTCACTCGGTCTATCTGGATTTGAACCAACTCGAAAGATTGTGACATCCAATGCGTGAGCTGGACGAAGAGGCATCTTTCTTCGCCGCATATCTTGCTATTTGGAATGGTAGATCTGATCAACGAAGCGAACGTTAGTATCCTTCTCAGGCCAGTCTCAAAGACAGTTGTCCGCTGATACTTCACAGCTGAGGTAGATTCGGTCGCGACCAGATATGCATGTACCACATCAAAAACACGCTCGACTTTCGACGATGCCTACCGACACGTCTTCAAACTCTGGAGATAGAGTTTATTTTTACGCTGCAGACAAAGGGGGAACTCATTTAGAAATGTATTCCTATTACGGGTCGAAACTCAGCAAATGTAACAACAAATAACTTTGTTTCGCTTCATTCTCGAATTGGCTCGAAAGGAAAGTGCACGATTTCAGGCAGCGGGAGCGAAGGCCCCAACATCGCAAATCGAGTGTTGCCCACGCCGTGCAAATTTGAGTATCTCTCTGTTCCCGATGTTGGATCACGGTAAGACCTGTTCGCATATCCTAACATCGCTTCTCGATAGGCCAAGAAGTGGCGTTGTCACGTTGTTCGTGGCTTAACGGTTGACGGATAACCGGACGTGATGAGCACGCCGACCATCAGCTACAAGAACCACCGTTTCCCACCGCATATCATCGCCCATGCCGTCTGGCTGTATTTCCGGTTCCCGTTAAGCCTGCGGCTGGTGGAAGAAATGCTGCTGGAGCGCGGCATTGTCGTGTCCTACGAAACGATCCGGCGCTGGGGCCGGAAATTCGGTGCGGCCTACGCAAAGCGACTGCGCAGAAAGACGCCGTCGCGAGAGGATATCTGGCATCTGGACGAAGTGGTCGTGACGATCGGCGGGCGAAAGCATTGGCTTTGGCGAGCCGTCGACCAGGACGGATATGTTCTCGACGAGATCGTGCAGACCCGTCGAGACACCAAGGCTGCCAAGCGATTGCTGATCAGGCTGCTGAAGAAGCAAGGCCTCGCGCCAAAGAGGATTGTCACCGATAAACTGCGTTCATACGGGGCGGCAAAGCGAGATGTGATGCCGGCCATTGAACATAGATCACACAAGGGCCTTAACAACCGTGCGGAAAATTCCCATCTGCTGCTGCGAAAACGAGAACGAGTGATGCAGGGCTTCCGATCCGTCGGCAGTCTGCAACAATTTGTCCCCGTGTTTTCAGCGGTTAGAAATCATTTCGTCCCGTCGCATCAAAAACACTCCGCCCTCGCCACCCACATTCATCGGATCCGCGCCATGGCGCACTGGAAGGCCGTGACCGGCGCAACTGCCTGAGTTTAACTGAAAGTGCTTCGTCCGGCCTCAGTCGAACAACGTGACAACGCCCGCCGATAACCTGCTTTTTCCAGCTTTTGTCGAAACTGTCATAGCCTGTCTTTACGCGAAGAGCCCATGGTTTGCTCTTGTCCGTCAAGAGATCCGAGGGGTCGAGCGTCTGGAACATAACAGAGCCTCCGACAGCGTCAGCTCCCCATAAGACGGAATTTGGTCCCTTGACGATTTCCACCGCCCGGAAATTGTCCATGTCGAAGAAGTCGCGGCTTCCATCGGTGATCTGTTCCTGCACGCGAGAGCCATCTACGGTAAGCTGGACGCGGTTACCGCTCATGCCGCGGATTGTGAAGCCGTTAAGTTGGCCCCATGGATTGGTCAGTGACGTGCTGCGACCGACACTCACTCCTGGTTCATGGCGTACAAGATCCTGAATATCGCGCACATTGTGGTCGTCCAGTTCTTCGCGTGTGATAACCGAAATTGATTGCGGTACGTCGAGAACACGCTTTGTTTTACGCGTCGACATCACAACGATCTTTTCCAGCACTGTGGTTTCGCTGCTAGTTTCGTATGAGTGTGTTGCGCTATCTGCGTCCTGTGCCATTGCTGACGTGCCCGTGAGCATTCCGATGGCTGCAACTGATGCCGTAATGGCTTGAAAATGACGTGAGAAAACGGCCTTTCGGCCCATTGTACGAACGTGTCGCATACCCGCCCCTTTAGAAAATTACGAAGGTCCCGGCGGCGTGCTAATTAATATGACAAAAAGAATCAAGTTCAAAGATGAATTAAATGGTCAACTTTATTTATCCGTCCACGGTTCGACGAGATATTCCCATCAATCCATACCTTCGACGACCGCGGTTCGAATGCGCTTGCCAGTTGTTCATACAAGACGTTGGCCGAGTTGCGTGCAAGCTTGTTCTGGACGATAGTGGCGGCCGCCACGTCTGCATGTCCTGACCACCCAGCCAATGTATGAATGCAGACCTCAAGTCCGCGTGGAGTCACACAAGCTCCGCGTAGACGCCACCCCATCCTCGAGTATGTTTACAATCTACCCGCAATATTCGCCTGAAAGGCGATGAAACATAGTCAGATGGCCGCAAAGAAAATTCCGATCATGAGGAAAATGCGCTTGCTTGAGGCAGTCGAACGGCTAGAGATCCTGTTCGGTGATCCGGGCGGTGAGAATGAGCGGCTGGCGTGTTTTCATAGTGAAGGTCGACTCAACGAATTGGCGGGTTCATTCTATGACTGGCTCAATTCTGCGTAGAACCCCACACAGCGCAACAAATTGACTCGTCCCAACGATTTACGGGGAAGGTTTAGTCAGGCCTTTCCAACAGCAATCAGAGTTGCACGCAGTCTGCTGCTTGCGAAATCCAGGAAGCGTCGGGTTTTTTGAGGCAATTGTGGTAGAGCCGCATGTAGAATGTGAACCGGGGCAGGCTCTCCTTCGAATGATGCTAGCAGCAGACGCAACCGGCCGGCAACAAGTGCTTCTGCCGCTTGATAGTGCAGGAGCCGGACAAATCCCAACTCTGCCTCAGCCGCATCGATCGCCGCTTCCGTGCTTGGGACGAGCAACCGGATTTGCCCTTCAGGCCAGTAGATTTTGGTTTTCTGTGGCTCTGGGGCGTCGGCTGGCGTTGGTAATGTGAGCTTTATGGAGGGTAGAAATTTCAGATCATCTGGGTGTTGAACTTCTCTGTGACGATCAAGAAGTGCTGGACTGGCAACGACCACCGTCCGCATGCTGCCCAGCCGAGTACCAATCAGGCTAGTGTCAGCTAACGCCCCGATCCGTACCGCGATGTCCGCGGCACCCGCCGCAAGATTGACATTGCCGTCGTTGAGTTGCAGATCGACAGAAATCCCCTCGTGAAGGGTCAGGAAGTCCTTGACGATTGGCAATACGTGGAGGCGACCAAACATTCTCGGTGCGCTAACAACCAGCCGTCCGGTCGGCTCGCGGAATTCACCTGCTGCCTCTCGCTCCACTTCCGCCACTTGCGTTATGATTTGGCGTGCGCCTGCGAGGTATCGCTGTCCGGCGTCAGTCAGCGACAACTTACGGGTCGATCGAACCAGAAGGGCGGCACCCAAGTGCTGTTCGAGTTGTCCAATCTTTCGGGTGAGTGTTGCCACCGGCACGCCGCGCTTTTTCGCGGCAGCCGAAAAGCTGCCCTCATCCAGCGTGTCGATCAATAACGACATTGCCTCCAGACGATCCATGGATCTCCTCACTTTTCGATCAGATGTTATCCGAAATCCGCTAATTATGCATCGCTGTACGAAGGATTATGTTTAGCTGTGACGGTGCCATGCCAAACGTTAGGCGTTGGGAGACAGTAATACTTATGGATTTCTGGATATAGCGGTAACGCCTGCGGGTCGTGAGGTGCAACAGCAACTTGGTGTCGCATCCATGTGCGAAAATTTCCACGGCATCGGTTCTTGAGGGAACGATGGGTCGGGCTGAGCGTGTCGTGCGGCTTCGATTGCAAAACTTTGACTGGAATTGCCCTCAGCACATCATGCCCCGCTACACGCAGGAGCAACTTGAAGATGGCTTACGCCCGATCCGGAAGCGGCTTGCAGAGCTGGAAGCTGAGAATGCTAACTGCGCGAGCAACTGGCGCAGACATCTTGCCAATCAGGAGAATCTCATGACAGTAAGTTATAAAACACAGCAGGTCGGTGAAGTGAAGGTGTTCTATCGGGAGGCCGGCGCAAGAAATGCTCCGGTTCTGCTTCTGCTTCACGGTTTTCCGACGTCGAGCCACATGTTCCGGGACCTCATCCCGCTTCTCGCCGAAAAATTTCGTGTGATAGCGCCAGACTTGCCGGGATTTGGATACACGCAGGCTCCAGAGCGCGGACGTTTCGAATATACGTTTGACAATCTGGCAAAAGTCATCGACGACTTTACGCAGGCCCTGTCGCTTGATCAATATGCACTTTACGTTTTTGACTACGGTGCGCCGGTTGGTTATCGGCTTGCGGCGGCACATCCGGAGCGGGTAACGGCGATCATCAGCCAAAACGGCAATGCTTATCTCGATGGCTTCTCTGACCAGTGGGACGCTTGGCAGAACTACTGGCGTGACCCCACGCCGCAGACACGAGAGGCGTGCCGTGAAACGCTGTCGCCGGATGTGATCGAGAACTGGCAGTATCGTACGGGTGCCGATCCTCAACGACTCGGCCCTGATGGTTACATGCTCGATATCGCGTTAATGGCGCGGCCGGGTGCTGCGGAAATCCAACTCGATCTCGTTTTGGATTATCGGACAAATCTAGAGCGGTATCCTGAATTTCAAGAGTATTTCCGCACGAGCCAACCGCCATTCCTCGCGGTCTGGGGTCGTCACGATCCAGCCTTCATTCCAGCCGGAGCTGAAGCCTACAAACGCGACCTTCCAAATGCACATGTGCATCTGCTCGACACCGGCCATTTCGCGCTCGAAACCCACGCGAGCGAGATAGCCCAGATCATCCGCAGTTTTCTCGGTCGATATCTATAGACAGGCACACGTGTCGCTCAATAGTGGAATGTGAGGCCGATGAACTGTGAGAACCGCAGCTTTTTTTCGCCGCGGGAGTCGAGAGTTTGCAAATCTATTCTCGCTGGCGGCACTTCGCTCCGGGGTATTGAGCCTGCTGTCAGCGGACGCACCCCTCGTCTCTACCATGCTGTCGCGTTCGTACTGCGAACTGTCGATGAAGACCCTTACGCCTCCCGCGTTTCCGATAAGGGTTCGCGGCGTTGTCACGTTGTTCGACTGAGGCCGGACGAAGCACTTTCAGTTAAACTCAGGCAGTTGCGCCGGTCACGGCCTTCCAGTGCGCCATGGCGCGGATCCGATGAATGTGGGTGGCGAGGGCGGAGTGTTTTTGATGCGACGGGACGAAATGATTTCTAACCGCTGAAAACACGGGGACAAATTGTTGCAGACTGCCGACGGATCGGAAGCCCTGCATCACTCGTTCTCGTTTTCGCAGCGGCAGATGGGAATTTTCCGCACGGTTGCTAAGGCCCTTGTGTGATCTATGTTCAATGGCCGGCATCACATCTCGCTTTGCCGCCCCGTATGAACGCAGTTTATCGGTGACAATCCTCTTTGGCGCGAGGGCTTGCTTCTTCAGCAGCCTGATCAGCAATCGCTTGGCAGCCTTGGTGTCTCGACGGGTCTGCACGATCTCGTCGAGAACATATCCGTCCTGGTCGACGGCTCGCCAAAGCCAATGCTTTCGCCCGCCGATCGTTACGACCACTTCGTCCAGATGCCAGATATCCTCTCGCGACGGCGTCTTTCTGCGCAGTCGCTTTGCGTAGGCCGCACCGAATTTCCGGCCCCAGCGCCGGATCGTTTCGTAGGACACGACGATGCCGCGCTCCAGCAGCATTTCTTCCACCAGCCGCAGGCTTAACGGGAACCGGAAATACAGCCAGACGGCATGGGCGATGATATGCGGTGGGAAACGGTGGTTCTTGTAGCTGATGGTCGGCGTGCTCATCACGTCCGGTTATCCGTCAACCGTTAAGCCACGAACAACGTGACAACGCCCGAGAGCGAGTTGGCAGAAATCCGCAAGGGTGTAGGAATGGTTTTCCAGCAGTTCAACCTGTTTCCCCACAAGACTGTCCTGGAAAACATTACGATCGCACCGATGCGTGTGCGCAAGAAGTCGAAGGTCGAGGCGGAAGCCGCTGCTATCAAGCTGCTCGGCCGGGTAGGCCTGCTTGATCATGCGCACAAATTTCCTGGTCAGCTGTCCGGAGGCCAGCAGCAGCGAGTGGCCATTGCCCGGTCTCTCGCTATGGAACCGCATCTGATGCTTTTCGACGAGCCGACCAGCGCGCTTGATCCGGAAATGGTTGGCGAAGTTCTCGACGTCATGCGGGAACTGGCAGCCGAAGGCATGACCATGATGATCGTGACCCATGAGATGGGCTTCGCGCGCGAGGTTGCGGATCGGGTCGTCTATATCGATCAGGGTTCGATCCTGGAAATCGCCAAGCCGGATGTGTTCTTTGACAGTCCGCAGAATGATCGCGCGCGCTCGTTCCTCGCCCGCGTCCTCAAGCACTAAGGTAGTGATCCAGTTCGCGATGGCTTCTTTCAAGGTCAGGCGCCGCGAGCTGGCATTTATGTTTCTCTGATGTCGCCCGAACAAGAGGGTCCGTGTCGGAAGATACCGGATGCTGCGTTTGTGAAGCCAAGCCGGATCGTCCTCGGCTTGGTGATTTCCCGGAATGATGCGCGAATGTCTTCTCCGGAAACATTCTGACCGGCATTCCGTGCTTCTCTCGTACCACCATACCTGGCATCACCGGCTGAAGGTCCGAGCAAAATCGCTGCGGTCGGGCGGCAGCACTCGGAAGCGGTCCAATCCCGCTCTCCATCGATGGCGTCCTGGCCCAGGTCCGGATCTTCCACGATCAACCCGCAAGGGGTCCGCTAGCAAGCTGCGGCCGCTCAGGGCTGCGCCATCGCGGTGATCGCGCCCGTCCCCGTGCCTTTTGAGGAGCCATCGAGCGGGAATTGGCCCGCTCCCAAATGGAGCCTTTCACATGTCTCACGATCTTGCCCTGGCACACTCCCACGCCTTCCAGCTTTGCCGCGACCTCATGGTCCCGGTCACCGTCTTCGAAATCGACGGCGAATACGGCGTCCTGCCCTCCGACGAGATCGACGCGGGCGACGACCTCGACATCGTGCACGAGTTCAATCCCTGGCCGGCTCATTGAGCCGGCAATTGCCGTTCCGGATGCCGCTGGCGACCTGTCGGCGGCAAGGGAAGCTTCGCCGCGGGCAGTGCAAATTTGCACCTTGATCCCCGCGCCCTTGCCCCCTCTGCTCTTCGCGGCGGCCGGGAAATGTCCCGCCGGTTTGCGGGGAGATAAATTGAGGAGCGATCGCAGGCGATCGGGAAAATTATGAAGAGAGAAGAAATCGAGAGGATCCGCGAGGCCGTCAGCTGCGCCGCCGTCCTCGAACGGGCTGGCTTCGCACTCGATATCAAGGAAAGCACACGGCGGGCGGTGAAGTTCCGCAGAGGATCGGAGATCGTCATCGTTACGCGTGACGGCCGCGGGTGGTTCGATCCGCTGAGCGAGGACAAGGGTGACGTGTTCACCCTCGTCGCCCTGCTCGAGCATCTGTCATTTCCAGACGCCGTCGATAGCGCTGGCGAATTGATCGGCTATCAGGTGGCGCCTGTGGTCTGGAAAAAGACCCCGACCAACGCCGAGCCCGTCGACCTGACTACCCGTTGGAAGGCGCGCCGCATCCCAGGCACGGGTTCCGGAGCCTGGCGTTATCTTTGCTCGACGAGGGCGATCCCGGCTTCGATCATGCGCGCCGCCATCAGTCAGGGCAGCCTGCGGGAGGGGCCGTATGGCAGCATGTGGGCGGCACACCGGGATAATTCCGGTGCGGTCGTTGGCTGGGAGGAACGCGGGCCCGACTGGCGCGGATTTTCGACAGGCGGCAACAAGATCCTCTTTCGGTTGGGTGAAGCGGATGCTCTTCGTCTTTGCGTGACCGAGGCCGCAATTGATGCGATGAGCCTCGCTGCGATCGAAGACCTGCAGGGTGGCAGCCTCTATCTCAGTACCGGTGGCGGCTGGTCGCCAAGGACCGAGGCGGCCCTGGTCGAGCTTCTCGGCCGTTCGGACACCCTAATCGTCTGTGCAACCGATGCCAACCACCAGGGCGATGCCTTCGCTGAGCGCCTGCAGGCCTTGGCCGCACAGCATGACCGCCGATCGGTTCGCCTGCGGCCGCCGCTGGAGGATTGGAACGAGGTCCTGAAAGAGAGAAGAAGAGAAGGATCGGAGAATGAGAATAGAAAGAGGCGTGCCGCATCGCCATCGACCGCATCAAGGAAGGCTGCGCCCGGCTAAAGCCGGCCCTTGACCCGGCCGACGGGCAAGCCGGCGTTCCGGAAGGTGTCTTGAGGGACTGAAAGAAGGTGATGGAGTGGCCATCGCCGGGTCCCGAACACCTGAAGGAGCCAGCTATGAACACCTCTGCCCCGATCCGCAAGATCTTCGAAGGCGTCGCAACGCGCGGCCAAATGTTCCGTCTTTTCGATCGTCACAACCAGCGCCCCGATCGGTGGCAGACCGATGCTGGACCGCTGTACAGCGGCGAATGGTTCGAGATCGACGGGTATCTGTACGACTACATGCTCAATATCCTGCCGCCCTTGTGGATGCGTGGCCCGATCTTCGCGATGCGTGAGTTTCTGACTGGCTCGGTGACCAGCGTCTTTTACGCACTCCGGATCGACGGGAAGACCAGATACTTCCACGGCTATTGCGATCTCTCCGATACGAGTTCGGTCGAGACGATGCGGGCGGCGATCTTCGAGCGCGAGACGCAGCCTGTCCGGGCCATGAACCGCGAGGAGCGGCTCGAGCATATCTGGAGCAGCACCGCGGACGCCTATCGCGGCTATGCCGGCGATCGCTTTCCGTCGGCCATGAGGGGTCAGCGCACGGTCATGCTGTGGAGTGGCACGAACGGGTCAATCCTGAAGCCGCTGGACGATCTCACTGATACCGAGATCGCAGCAAAGCTGCCCGTTCACATGCGACATTTGCCCGGCATCGCGGCCTAAAGGCCATCCACTCCGTCGATCTTTCCCAGCCTTCTCGAACTGCCCGCCCCGACGGGTGGTCGATGGCGCGCGCCCGAAAAGGAGCACTTCTGATGAGCAATGATCCGTTCACCCTCGACATGTTTGGCAACTCGGCCCTGTCGTCCGGCCTCGGTCTCGGCGTCACCGCGTTTGGCGGTTTCGATTCCGTCGCAGCCAATGATGACGATCCCGATCCCACGCCGCCGACCCCTGCCCCGGCACTGCCGGCGGCTTCAGCGCCGAAGCGCGTAACTGACCAGCGCCAGAACTACGTGCTGACGGAGGAACGCGGTCTCGGAATCAGCTGGAAGGATCGTGCTCGCGCCAATGTCGCTGCGATCTTGGTCGCCGACGGCATCGCCAAGCAGGAACGGCCGGCGACGCCGAAGGAACAGGCGCAGCTGATCCGCTTCACCGGTTTCGGAGCTTCGGAACTTGCCAATGGCATGTTCCGCCGACCGGGCGAGATCGACTTCCGCGAAGGATGGGACGCGCTTGGTTCTTCGCTCGAGACCGCGGTGTCGGAAGCAGACTATGCCTCGCTCGCGCGCTGCACCCAATATGCGCATTTCACGCCGGAATTCATCATCCGGGCGATTTGGTCCGGGATCCAGCGACTCGGTTGGCGCGGCGGCCGGGTGCTCGAGCCGGGCATTGGCACGGGCCTGTTCCCTGCCCTTATGCCTCAAGACTATCGGGAGACCGCCTATGTCACCGGGATCGAGCTCGACCCGGTAACGGCGCGCATCGTCCGCCTGCTGCAGCCGCGGTCTCGGATCATCGAAGGCGATCTTGCCCGCACGGACCTGGCGCCGATCTACGATCTCGCCATCGGCAACCCGCCCTTTTCCGATCGCACGGTTCGTTCCGACCGGGCATATAGGTCGCTCGGCCTGCGGCTGCATGACTATTTCATCGCCCGCTCGCTCGACCTGTTGAAGCCGGGGGCGCTGGCCGCCTTCGTCACCTCGCACGGTACGATGGACAAGGCCGACACGACCGCCCGTGTGCATATCGCCAAATCCGCCGACTTGATCGCGGCGATCCGGTTGCCCGAAGGCAGCTTTCGTCGTGACGCCGGCACGGATGTCGTCGTCGACATTCTCTTTTTCCGCAAGCGCAAGATTGGTGAGTCCGAAGGCGACCAGACCTGGCTCGATGTGGATGAGGTGCAGTCGGCCACCGACGATGAGGGAGCTATTCGGGTGAACCGTTGGTTTGCGCGCCATCCGGATTTCGTGCTCGGCACCCATGCCCTCACCTCCGGGCCATTCGGCGAGACCTACACATGCCGTGGCAATGGCGGCGCCGATCTTGAGACAGCGCTCACCGCGGCCATCGATCTTCTCCCGGACGGCCTCTATGACGGCGAGCCGACCCCGATCGACATTGATCTGGAGGACGAACTCGCCGAGATCGTCGATCTCCGACCGAAAGACAGCCCGGTCCGCGAGGGGAGCTTCTTCATCGACCGAGCCAAAGGCCTGATGCAGCTGCTGGACGGTTCGGCCGTTCCTATCGCCGTGCGCAAGGGCCGCTCCGGCGATGGCATCCCGGAAAAGCATATCCGGATTATCTCGAAGTTGATCCCGATCCGCGATGCCGTCCGCGAGATGTTGAAGGCGCAGGAGACAGATCGGCCTTGGCGCGATCTTCAGGTGCGTTTGCGCCTTGCCTGGTCGGCATTCGTCCGAGATTTCGGCCCTATCAACCACACCACAGTCTCGGTCCAGGAGGACCCGGAGACCGGTGAGGTCAAGGAAACCCATCGCCAGCCGAACCTTGCACCTTTCCGCGACGATCCCGATTGCTGGCTGGTGGCCTCGATCGAGGACTATGATCTGGAGACCGATACGGCGAAGCCGGGTCCAATATTCAGCTCCCGTGTAATCGCTCCGCCGATGTCGCCCGTCATCACCAATGCGGCCGATGCGCTGGCGGTCGTCCTCAACGAGCGTGGTCATGTCGATCTCGATCATATCGCCGAACTGCTGCATCTTGACGTCGCTGCCGTCATCGATGCGCTCGGCGACGAGGTGTTCCAGGATCCGGCCAGCGGCACCTGGCAGACCTCGGACGCCTATCTCTCCGGCTCGGTTCGCACCAAGCTCATTGCCGCGCAGGCGGCGGCAGAGCGCGATCCGGTCTACGAGCGGAATGTCCGCGCCCTGACCGATGTCCAGCCGGCCGACCTTCGGCCATCGGATATTACTGCCCGTCTCGGCGCCCCATGGATCCCGGCGGCTGACGTTGTCGCCTTCGTGAAGGAGAGGATGGATGCCGAGATCCGCATCCACCACATGGCGGAACTCGGCTCCTGGACTGTGGAAGCGCGCCAGCTCGGCTATTCCGCAGCCGGCACGTCCGAATGGGGCACCAGCCGTCGGCATGGCGGCGAGCTCCTCGCCGATGCGCTGAATAGCCGTGTCCCGCAGATCTTCGACGTGTTCAAGGATGTCGACGGCGAGCGGCGAGTTCTGAATGTCGTCGATACCGAGGCCGCGCGCGACAAGCTGCAGCGGATCAAGCAGGCGTTTCAGGACTGGGTCTGGACCGATCCCGATCGCACCGATCGGCTCGCCCGCGATTATAATGACCGCTTCAACAACATCGCGCCGCGAAAATTCGACGGTTCCCATCTGAAACTTCCAGGCGCCTCTGGCGCCTTCGTTCTTTATGGGCATCAGAAGCGCGGTATCTGGCGGATCATCGCCGATGGCTCCACCTATCTCGCCCATGCCGTCGGCGCGGGCAAGACGATGACGATGGCGGCCGCGATCATGGAGCAACGCCGGCTTGGCCTGATCGCCAAGGCGATGCTGGTCGTGCCCGGCCATTGCCTGGCCCAGGCTGCGCGTGAGTTCCTGGCGCTCTATCCAAATGCCCGCATCCTCGTGGCGGATGAGACCAACTTCACGAAGGACAAGCGCGCCCGGTTCCTGTCGCGGGCGGCGACCGCCACTTGGGATGCGATCATCATCACCCATTCGGCGTTCCGCTTCATCGCCGTGCCGTCAGCCTTCGAACAGCAGATGATCCAGGACGAGCTGCAGCTCTACGAGGATCTGCTGACCAAGGTCGACAGTGAAGACCGCGTCTCGCGCAAGCGCCTCGAGCGGCTGAAGGAAGGCTTGCAGGAGCGGCTCGAAGGGCTCGCCACCCGCAAGGACGATCTTCTGACCATCTCCGAAATCGGTGTGGATCAGATCGTCGTCGACGAGGCGCAGGAATTCCGCAAGCTCTCCTGCGCCACCAACATGTCGACGCTGAAGGGCATCGATCCGAATGGATCGCAGCGCGCCTGGGATCTCTTTGTAAAGTCCCGCTACATCGAGACGAAGAACCCCGGACGGGCTTTGGTGCTGGCGTCAGGCACGCCTGTAACAAATACCCTTGGCGAGATGTTCTCGATCCAGCGCCTGCTCGGCCACGAAGCGCTCCATGAACGGGGCCTGCATGAGTTCGATGCCTGGGCATCCTGCTTCGGCGACACGACGACCGAACTCGAAATCCAGCCATCCGGCAAATACAAGCCGGTCAGCCGCTTCGCGAGCTTCGTTAACGTGCCCGAGCTGATCGCCATGTTTCGGTCCTTCGCCGATGTGGTGATGCCGGATGATCTTCGTCAGTATGTCAAGGTGCCGAACCTGTCGACCGGCCGCCGGCAGATCCTGACGGCCAAGCCGACGGCGCTGTTCAAGACCTACCAGCAGACGCTGGATACCAGGATCAAGGCGATCGAAATGCGCGAGGGGCCGGCCAAGCCCGGTGACGACATTCTGCTCTCCGTCATCACCGATGGCCGTCATGCTGCGATCGACCTGCGCTTCGTCATGCCGGCGGCCGGCAACGAGGACGACAACAAGCTCAATCTGCTGATCCGCAATGCACACCGGATCTGGAAGGAGACCGGCGAAGCCACCTATAGCCGACCCGACGGCAAGGACTTCGATCTGCCGGGCGCCGCCCAGATGATCTTTTCCGATCTCGGCACGATCAATGTCGAGAAATCGCGTGGGTTCTCAGCTTATCGCTTCATTCGCGAGGAGCTGATCCGGCTTGGCGTGCCGGCATCGGAAATTGCCTTCATGCAGGATTACAAGAAGACCGAGGCCAAGCAGAGGCTGTTCGGCGATGTCCGCGCCGGCAAGGTCCGCTTCCTGATCGGCTCGTCAGAGACGATGGGCACCGGCGTCAACGCGCAGCTTCGGCTGAAAGCCCTCCATCATCTTGACGTGCCGTGGCTCCCATCGCAGATAGAACAACGCGAGGGCCGGATCGTCCGCCAGGGCAACCAGCACGACGAGGTCGATATCTTCGCCTACGCGACCGAGGGCTCGCTCGACGCCTCCATGTGGCAGAATAATGAGCGCAAAGCCCGGTTCATCGCGGCCGCCCTTTCAGGCGACACCTCTATCCGCCGGCTGGAAGATGTCGGCGAAGGCGCCGCCAACCAGTTCGCGATGGCGAAAGCGATCGCGTCGGGTGACGAACGGCTGATGCAGAAGGCCGGGCTCGAGGCTGATATCGCACGGCTTGAACGGCTCCGCGCCGCCCACGAGGACGATCAATATGCCGTTCGTCGGCAGATGCGTGATGCCGAGCGCGAGATCGAGGTCTCGACGCGGCGCATCGGCGAAATCGGTGAGGACATCGTCCGGCTCCGGCCCACTGCCGGTGATGCGTTCACCATGACGGTGCTCGGTCAGGATTATACTGAACGCAAGGAAGCCGGCCGAGCGCTAATGAAGGAAATCCTCACATTGCTTCAGCTCCAACAAGAGGGCGAGGTACACTTGGCGACGATCGGTGGCTTCGATCTCGTTTACGAGGGCGAACGCATCGGCCGGGGTGACGGCTATCGCTATCAGACCCTCCTCCAGCGCACTGGCGCCGACTACGAGATCGAGTTGGCCATCACCGTCACCCCGCTCGGGGCGATTTCAAGACTGGAGCACGGGCTCGACGGCTTTGACGGAGACCGGCTTCAGTATCGCCGGCGCTTAGGAGAGGCCGAGCGGCGGTTGGCCTCCTACCGTTCGCGAGACGGAGGAGCCTTTGCATTTGCCGAAGAACTCGCGGAAAAGCGTGGTCGACTGGCCGAGATTGACGAAGAACTCGCCAGTGCCGCCCGCGGGGATACCAGCCTTGATGAAAGTCTTAATAGCCCCGTTGGTGGCTAAGAATTCTTGACGATATGCTCAAGCATGTCGCGGATATATAAACTGGGATAGACCGCGAAGCGGTCGCCGCGTGCGTTTGTGACGATACCTTCGAACCGAATGAAGCGCTCACTGTTGGCTGCCTTGACAATCGAAAATGCGGGTGACCCGCTCAGTCCATCGGGATCGATGCTGAGGCGGGTCGAGCGATCGTGTTTGATGAAGATGTTGCGATGCTCTGTGTCCAAAGCTTCGGGATTCGCGGGTTGCAAGTCCTGTCTCACCCAACGCGCGGTAAAGCTTTCCAGCGCAGAGTAGTCTTCTGGGTTTAGTGTAATGATGGCGGAGCTCGTTGGGTACCCTATTAGAAAGGAGTAATCTGCCGGGCTGGTGTCATCTGACCAAAGGATATTCGTCAAATCCAGATGGCTAGCTCTGTATGGCGCATCCACCTCCGCGAAATCGAAGAAAATCAGATCCTTGAGACTGCTATAGCCTTCTTCGTCGACGGATGGGATGTGAAGGTTGCTCGGTGGGATAGCGAGGGTTTTGCCGCCGACTTCCTTGAGGACAACATATTTTGATGCTTCCTGCGCACCATGTGCCGAGTTGGTTTGATGCGCCGTCGCGATCCCGAAATGCCAGCCTCGATATTTCCCTAAGAAGGATGATCCGAAGAACTGCAGCTCCCAATTTTCATCGCCAGTGGAAAACAATGCCGGCCGAACGAAGCGAGGCATGGAGTTCGGTGCATTTTTAAACGGCACGTATGCTCCGTTGATGCAAACGCTCATTTTCGCTTCGGCCGTTTTCCACGTTGGAATCATTTTTCCATTTCCCTCGTCAGTGACTTGCGAAGCCCATGGCCTCCGCGTCGGCGACCATTTCCTCGCACACTGTATCGGGATGTCGCGATGAGAACATATGCTCGATCGAGTTCCTCCAGATCAACGTATTCGTGCTCGCGCCACTGTGATTTAGCGGATAATATCTGCCGTCGGGCTGATCATGTCGATGATCCATTGTGAGGACGCGAGTGGGTGAAAGCGGGAACATCAAAAAAGTCTGAGGGTCGTTCATCCCCTTGAACTGCAGGCTGGGGTGATAGAACGCCACAGGGTTGTCCGACGTTACAAAAACAGGGCGTTCCGAGATGAGGATCGCCCAGCGGAGAGACATCAGCTGTTCTGCAAACCAACCGCATTTCTCCACGATGCTGATCCATGCCCTTTTAAGGTCTTCGTCGTTAGCTCCAAGATATTCCGCCCACGTGTCCTCTGAAATCTCGGAAGAGGTCTGCCCGATTCTGATATGGCTCGGCGGCCGGCTGTTGCCCTTTGCACTCGCGAGTACCGATTGGTGAAACCCTTTGGTCCATTCGAGAACCGACGGATTTCTCAGATACATGGTCGCCACCAACAGGGAGATCATTTTCCTGAACCAGCTCTTCGAGTAGTCCGGAAAATCTCCACATAGTGCCTTCCAGGCAGGGCTACCGAACCAAGTCTCTAAGTCTCCGAGTTTTCTCTCGAATCTGTCGTCGCGGCGGCCGGCTGTGTCTTGTGGCGAGTAGAGGTGGAATTTGACAGCCACCTTCGCAATTGGCTTGCGCTCCGCAACAAGCGTCTCCTTGCTTAATCGCCATATTTTCTCCTCGCTTTCTGGAGGGCATGCAAAATTCCGAAGGTATGCTTGAGGCACCCAATGGCATTTCTTGGTGATGTTTTTGCTCATCCGTCCTTCACCTTTGATTCCTCCGTCATTCTCCGAAAGGTTGTGGGGAAATAAAAGGAGGAAAAAGGATTGGGTCGCAGCGCGGTCCTCCTGCCGCCGCTCGTCGCTCAACCGCCGCCTGCGCCATCCCGGTCGGTCGTCCATCGCAGGGCAGTTGCCCCGCTTGTCCTTCCCGTCAGGGATGCTCGGCCGCAGTTGCGGCAGTCCGGCCGCGCTGCGGTCCAGGAGGTGTCTTCGGAAAGAATGAAGACAGGAAGGGCTGGCAAGGCGCCGGCTCGCAAATCTCCCGAAAGGACAGTCCCATGCAGATCCAGAAGGTCGATCCTCGCGCTCTGAAGGAAAACCCAGACCGTATGCGCCAGACGAAGTCGTCACCGCAGGCAGATGCGTTGATGCTCGCCACGATCAAAGCCGTTGGGATCGTCCAGCCGCCGATAGTCGCGCCGGAAGCGGGTGGTGGCAATGGCTACATTATCGATGCCGGCCACCGCCGTGTCCGCCTCGCAATCGCGGCTGGTCTCGAAGAAATCGAGATCCTGGTGGTAGACGCCGCCAACGACAACGGCGCCATGCGGTCCATGATCGAAAACAGTGTGCGCGAGGCGTTGAACCCCGTGGACCAATGGCGCGGTATCGAGCGGCTCGTTGCACTCGGCTGGACCGAGGAAGCGATCGCCGTCGCTCTCGCTCTCCCCGTCCGCCAGATCCGCAAGTTGCGGCTGCTGGCCAACGTCCTGCCGGCGATGCTGGAACAGATGGCACTTGGCGACATGCCCTCCGAACAGCAGCTCCGGATCATTGCAGCCGCTGGCGAGGTGGAGCAGAAGGAGGTCTGGAAGGCCCATAAGCCGAAGAAAGGCGACACCGCCGCCTGGTGGTCGATCGCCAATGCGCTAACGAAGAAGCGCATGTATGCCAAGGATGCCAGCTTCGGCGACGATCTCCGCGAGGCCTACGGCATCGAGTGGGTCGAGGACCTCTTCGCACCTGCCGATCAGGACAGCCGCTACACGACCAACGTCGAGGGCTTTCTCGGCGCCCAGCATGAATGGATGACGGCGAACTTGCCGAAGCGCGGCTCGATCGTTGAGGTGAACAGCTGGGGTCAGCCGGAACTGCCGAAAAAGGCGAGCCAAGTCTATGGCAAACCGTCGAAGTCCGATCATGCGGGCCTGTATCTCGACCGCGACGGAAAGGTCCAGACTGTCCACTACCGCATGCCGGAGGCCGCGAAGCGGAAGGGTGGCAGCGTTTCAGATGCCAGCGGAACCGCCGCGGAAGATGCGGTCTCACCGCCGAAGGCTCGCCCCGATGTGACGCAGAAGGGCCAGGACATGATCGGTGATTTTCGCACCGACGCTCTCCACGATGCCCTCAGCCGCGCGCCGATCGAGGACGACATGCTGATGGCGCTGCTCGTGCTCGCCTTTGCCGGGTTGAATGTCCGGGTCGATTCCGGCGCCGGCGGTGCGCTCTACGGCGGTGCTCGTTTCGGCCGCCATGCTGCGCGACTGATGACGGAGGATGGCAGGCTCGCATTTGACATGGATACGGTGCGTGTTGCGGCACGATCCGCTTTGATCGATGTGCTTTCGTGCCGCCGTGGCATCTCGAATAGCGGCGTCGTCTCGCGCTTGGCCGGCGAGGCGATCGGCGCAGACAGTTACCTCCCGAACATGGGCTCGGAGGACTTCCTCGCATCCCTGTCGCGCCAGGCGCTTGAAATCGTCGCCAAGGATGCCGGGCTCGAGCCGCGTGCGCGCGTTCGCGAAACCCGGTCGGCTCTCGTCACCCACTTCGAAGGCGAGGCGAACCTCGTCCATCCGTCTGCCTTGTTCGCGCCGGAGGCTGCTGACGTTTCTGCCATCCTCAAGCATCTCGACCAGGAGGAAGGCTCGCAGGAGGAGGTCGAGGCGCCGGATGGGAGTGCCACCGGCATCGACGCCCCGAATGAGGATGCCGACGACGATCTCGATGTCTCCGATTTGAGCGATGCCGATGATGATGCGGCGACGCTTGACGATCACGAGACCGCTTACGGGATCGCGGCTGAATAGCCGCAAACCTCTTCAGATCATGCGTTACGCCGCCGGCCCTTGGGCCGGCGGTTCGCATTTACAACACCCCTATGAAAGGAGCCCGGCAATGAACGGACCTTCAATCGCGCCTGCCATACACCCTTTAGGCAGCAATTCTGCCGCCGACCGTGTCGAATTCGGGACAAGCGCCGACGGGTTTCCCGTTGCTCGCATTGACGACGTCCTTCTCGGCCTCATATCCAACGGAACCGGCGATTTCTTTCTCGCCAGCGCCTGGCGGTTCACAAAGCCTTTGGCCGAAGCGCGACGCCATCATTTTTATCGTCATGATGGCCGGGTGGCCGACGAAGCGGCCTTCCGTCTGCGTGCAATCGAGACTGCAGAGCACATATCGGAACTCGCAACCTTCGCTCGTGTCCAGACGCGCATGACGGCGAGCACGCCCTGGGGCGGCTCGCAGATGGCAACGATCTATGTCGAGGGATCGTCAGCTACTCGACATCCGGCCATGGCGGCTTTCATCTTTCTCACGATCGAAATCATATTGTCGATTCCTCCGTTCGCAGCGCGGGCGGTTGGTACGAAGAGGACTGCGAATGGGCAATCGTTGCATTGACGTTTCCGGACGTGTTCACGGGTTACGAACGCCGATGCGCCGAGGAAATCGCCAAGCACACCTTTCCGGCCTTCTGGGAAAAGCTGCGCGGTCGTCGGCTCGAGCCTGGGGAATCCCGGACGAAGGATCGCGCGTGTTTCGATCTCACCCACGCCAACGACTGGATCGTCATCTCGGCAATCACCTCATCCCAACATGCCGGCATGACCGAGGTCATCGCCACAAAAGGCGGCAAACGCGAGTTTGGCCAGGAAGAACGGCGTTTTCTCGTATCGGATGCAGAATACAGTAAGCGCAGCGGTTTCGGCTTCGTCATCGATCTGCAGCTTCACACTGTCTATGACGGGCCGTCGAGCTTCGCCGGCTGGAGCGTGAGGGCGGCATGATGAGATCAGTCATGTCTCCCAAAACGCAGCTATCCCGCATGGAGGACGCGCGCCGCCAGACCCAAAAGCAGCTGCAGATTATCGAACGGCAGATCAGCCGTCGGATGACGGCGATCATGCCGCAGATCGCCAGACGGCAAACTGGCTAACGCAAGGGAAGGGCGCCCGATGGACGGACCCTGCTCGAACGCTATCGCGCCAACCTCGCCGGCATCACCGCCGAACGCCAGCCGGAAGTCGATGCCCTCTCGCGAAAGCTGGCACGGCAGGACGCGGCGATTGCAGCGCTGCGGAACAGTCTGTCGGCCGTCGGCGCGCAACATCACTCGAACCGGGAGGGCTTGCACCATATCGACCATTGGCGACCTTGAACAGCAGGCCGGGATCGGATCGTCCGATGTCGAGCGCACGGCGTTCTGGCTGCGGTTTCATTATCTCGAGGGGAAGGCTTGTCTCGACGCAGGCGTTGCAGAGCTTCGACGGATGATCTCCGAGCGTGAAGGGACAGCGCCGCGTTCCGAAAAACGGACACGCGAGCGATTGCCTGTTCTCAGCACCGAGCAGGAAGCAGCACTCCTTGCCTATGCCGCCAGGCACGGCCGACGCTGGAAGAGCATCCTGAACAATGTCTGGATGGGTGGACCGCCGCATGACGATGGCGGGATCCTGCGCGGGCTTCGAAACACCCATGGCCCGACCTGGCTTCAATCCTACCGGTTGCCTAAGGCAGTTACGGGGAGCCAGCCCGACGGAAACGTCGCGGTATCCGGTGAGCTTGCCGGCAAGGTCGAGGAATAGTGCGGGCTGGGACCATCTCCCTTTCCAGGTCCAGTTAGGGCTCCGTGACGGTTTGTCCTTCGGTTTTGCTGCGGTCTGAACCAGCGGCCGTTCGCTTCAAGGCCGCTATCGCGCCGCGGGGCGGCCGGACCCCGCCACCCTGCACGGAACAGCTTCGCTCGACATCACAGGGCTTCCGCCCTGCTTGCTCGCAAATCGGCTCCGCTTGGCTTGGACAGGCCCGGACCCTGAAGCGCCCGTCTTCCGCCGGTTCGGGTCGACCGCACCGAAGGGCAAGCCGGCACGGGGCCGGAACCGCTTCGGCTCGAAAGGAAGAGACATGGCCAAGCCCGCAACCAATCCTCGCCAGACTGCCCGCGTCGTCCAACTTCGCAAGGGCGCCACCGTCGAAATGGTCCGGCTCACCTGCCCCGACAGCGCCCAGGCGATCAAGATCGCCGAAAGCTTCGGGACCGCGGTCATCGACAGCGACGGGATCCGCGATCTCCATGAGCGGCTCATCTCCGAGACCGCCGATGCTCTCAGCGAAGGCCTTGGCGAACGTGCCATGCAGATACACCTCCAGCGCATCGTCGGCGCCTATGTCGGCTCCGCCCACGGCGCTGGACAGTTCTACAGCAATGCCGTCACCCAGGCGCGCGATGCCACAGCCAAGGCTGCAAACGACGCCCGCGACGAGGACCTGGACGGTCCCGTCGGTTACGACAGCGCCGCCCACCGCAAACGTGAATTCGCCGCAGACATGGGCATCCAAGCCCATGCGTTGCGCATGGCCGCCGAAGGTGCCGTCGCCGCCTACAAGCACATCGTCGGCGAGAACTGGAAGCCCTTCGATCGCCCGGTTGAAAATCCCGGACAGTCCGTCGATCGCAAGGCCGCCGAAGCACAAATGTCGGCCTTCGACTAAGGACTTGCACCAAGGTGGGGCTCCGGCCCCGCCTCTACATGCTTCATTCAACAACGAGCGGCGGCATGCCACCGCTCATCGTTGCGGTGACTGCAGCTCAAGTCGGTTCTTTTACTCGCCCTTGGCGATGGGGATCAACGGGCTGGGAAACGCTGTGTCATCGGGGAGCTCGGCGATCGTTGCCGTCAGTTTCCGAATCCGATCGATCGAAAAGGCGTTGTCGGCGAACCACAGTTCGATCACCGCAGGATCGAGGGAATCGACCATGGCGGAGGTTGGAACAGTGCAGCCAGATGCCCTGATGGTGCGAATGTTTTCCTGATATCGCCGGATACGCTCCTCCATCGGAAGCTCCGGGCCGTGTTTCAAAAGCTTTTCTTTGGGCCATTCCGGCATGCCTAGATCCCCTGTCCCGCCAATCGCTACGATATCCGGGTTCGCGCTGAAACTGAAACGTGGACACGATTCCAGCACGTCGATGTCGTGTTGTGACCGCGATAATTTCGAACGGATTGGCGGTTGAGCGCCACTGGACGTGGTCCCGTCTCGTGCTTCGGACCTGCAGGAGCCGCCGGCGCCAGGCAACGGCATCGCCGTCCTCCACGCTGTTGCGGCCGTTCCGGTGCTTGGCCCCGCCTCTGGGGCTCCTGCCTTCTGCCTCCGCGACGGGACCGCGATTGGCGCGGTTCCTGAAATTATGGAGACGAAAATGAGCAGGAACCCGGAATCGAAGCGAGCCGACATTCATAACAAGATCACCGACCGGATTATTGAGGACCTGGAAATGGGTGTGCGCCCGTGGATGAAGCCATGGAGTGCGGGCAATACAGAGGGTCGCATCACGCGCCCACTTCGGCACAACGGCACTCCATACTCAGGGATGAACGTGCTTCTGCTCTGGTCGGAACAGATATCGCGCGGCTTTTCCTCGTCGATGTGGATGACATTCAAGCAGGCGCTCGAATTGGGGGCCGCCGTTCGCAAGGGAGAGACCGGGTCGACGGTTGTCTTCGCCAGCCGATTCACCAAGTCCGAGGCAGATGGGAACGGTGGCGCAGTTGACCGCGAGATCCCGTTTCTCAAGGCGTATTCTGTCTTTAATATAGCGCAGATCGATGGCCTGCCGGACCATTTCCATGATCGACCGCAGCCCGATCTTGATCCGATTGGACGTATTGACACCGCCGAGCGCTTCTTCCGCAATACCGGCGCGATCATCCGCCACGGCGGCAACCAGGCCTTCTACGCGCCGGGGTCGGATCACATCCAGATGCCGCCGTTTCAGGCGTTCAAGGACGCGGCCAGCTATTACGCGACCCTCAGTCATGAATCGACGCATAATGCCGCGATCCGGATTATGCCGCATGGCCTCTTTTGGAGGCCTGTTGCCTGTTTTCGGCCATGCGGCTGTTCGGAATAATCAGAGCCCTTCCAGGAAGGCGAGCAGGTTATCGTCTGGCCGGAACCGCCCCGAAGGCGTTGCCGGGGCCGCGACGCGGGCAAGCGCCTTTTCCTTCATTCGCATGTCGGCATGGATGTAGATCTGGGTGGTCTCGACGTTTTCGTGACCAAGCCAGAGCGCGATGACCGCAGGATCGACGCCGTGATGGAGCAGGTCCATCGCCGTACTGTGGCGCAGCGTATGCGGCGTAACCCGCTTGCAGCCAATGCTGGGGCACGTGCGTGATGCCGTCAGGCAATGTTTGCGCACGAGATGCTCAAGGGCATCGTGGCTCAGCGGCTCCCCTCTGATCGATGGGAATAGCGGCCTGCCCTTGTCACCGTCCCCGATCCAAACGGCCAGGAGCTTGGCCGTTTCACGGCGAAGCGGGGTGGCGCGCTCCTTCCTGCCCTTTCCCATGCAGCGGATATGAGCGCCGGATCCGAGTACCACGTCAGCACACTTGAGACCGACCAGCTCGGAGGCCCTGAGCCCGGTTTGTACCGCGAGTAACAGCAGGGCATGGTCGCGTCGCCCCGCCCATGTCTGCCGGTCAGGCGCTGCCAGCAAGGCAGCGATTTCGTTGGTGTCGAGGAACGTCACCTCGCGCCGCACGTAGCGCTTGTTGGGCATGGCGAGGATCCGCTGACATTGTAGCAGCCAAGTCGGGTCGCTCATCGCGACATAGCGGAAGAAGGATCTGATCGCGGCGAGCCTGGTGTTTCTGCTGCGTGCGCTGTTGCCTCGGGCAGTCTCAGTATAGACGAGGAAGTCGGCAACCAGATCGGCGTCGATATCTTCGATCGTCAACTTGACCGGCGGCTTGCTGTGTCGTGCACTTGCGTACCGCAACAAAAGTCGGAACGTATCCCGGTAGCCGGCAATCGTATGGGGGCTCGCTTCCATCTGGATGCGGAGCCGGTCAGTGAAGAAGCGCTGGATTAACGAAGGCAAGGTAGCAACACTCATCGACCTGCCTCCTCGTCGTCGGATGTCGCTCGCGCCATTGCCAGACCGAGCAATTCGGGCACTGCTTCCAGATACCAGTACGTGTTGGCAGGGCTGCCGTGACCGAGATAGGTAGTCAGCCGGATCATCTCGCGTGCCGGGTCTTTGCCGGTGCGGTACCAAAAGATCATCGTCTTCACAGCGAAGCTGTGGCGAAGATCGTGAATGCGCGGTCCCCGTCCATGTTTGCAGTGTGGTTGATGGGTTCTGAGGCCGGCGTCCTGACATGCCCGCGCAAAGTTGTATCGGGCCCCGCAGTCGGTGAGCCGTGAAGCTTTGTCGGTGACGAACAGCGCCGCGACAGGATGGCCGATCAGCCGGTCCCGTTCGGCAAGATAGTCGATCAGGTGCGTGACGACGCTGAGATGGAGCGGTAGCAAGCGCTCTTTGCCAAGCTTGCCCTGCCGTACCCGCAGCACGCGGTTCAATGTGTCGATGTCATCCCGGTCAAGCGCCAACGCCTCGCTGATACGAAGACCAGTAACCGCGATGAGCCCGAACAGAGTGGAGCAGGTCAGGCCTCGCAGACCGTAGATCGACGGCAGTTCTTTCGCGGCCGCGATGATTGTTCTGATTTCATCGTCGCTGTAAATGTGTGGACGCGACCGTCGGATCGAGCTTGGTAGCAGCCCTTGTGGGGCACCTCATGAGCTGGATCGAAGCTGCTCAGCCATTGTGCGAACAGACGCACAACAGTCAGCCTGGCCCCTCTGGTCGAGGAGCAGGCCTCAGCCAGCGTGCCGTGCCAACGCAGGAACAACGCCGTGTCGACATGTGTGGCGCCCTCGCGGTCAGCGAAGCGGGTGAAGCGACGAAGGATGCGAGCAGCGGTACCAAGATCATAGCCCAGGCTGCGCCTGACACTCAGATAGCGGTCGAGTTGGATGGTGAGGCTCATCACACACCTCCCCCCACTGGCCAAGGCTGTGCGATCGATCGCAGGCCTTCAATGTCGATGCGTGCATAGATCATCGTCGATGTTCGTGATCGGTGTCGCAACACGTCGCCGATTTCATCCAGCGAAGCCCCGTGTTCACCAATTGGGTCGCAAGACTATGGCGGAGCAGGTGCGATCCCACATAGGGTGTCACCGGCTTCTGGCCGGTTGCCTTCAATGCCTCCTTGAGGACGTTATTGACGATCTGGCTATCTTTGAACGGTCGATGCGGGGCGCGATGGGTGACAAACATCGTGCGGCACGTCGCAGGGCCTCTCTCTTCACGAAGATAGCGGCTCAGCGCATCGCCGACCTCCATCGTGATCGGTAACCGGTCGTGTAGTTTGCCCTTGCCGCGCACCATGAGTTCGCCGGCGCGCCAATCGATGTCGTCGAGTTGGATTGCCATGACCTCGACTGCTCTCAACCCGAGCCGGGCCATGAGCAGCAGCATCGCATAGTCCCGTGCGCCGTGCCTTGGATTGTCGCGCACATTAGCCAGGACCGCTTCGACGCCATCCGGCGACAGATGTCGTGGCAGTCGCGGACTCCAGGACTTTGCAGTTTTCGGTACGCTCAGCGCCAGATTGGTCGACGTAGCTCCACATGCAAACAGATATTGGAGGAAATTCCGAACATGCGTACCAATCGTTTTGTCGCGGCGCGCGCTCGCCAGGACATGCTCCACGAACCCGATCGCATCGGCGGGACGCAAGCAACCGATATCGATCGTCGTTTCTCCGAAGCGGTAGTCGAGGAAACGGTTGGCGAAGCGCAGCGAGTGATAGATCGTCCGCTGGCTGAGGCCTCGTTGTTTAACGAGATAGGTTTCGAACCTTGCCAACAAGTCGGCGCGCGCGATCTGCGCTTGGGTTGGCGCCGTGGGCTCTACCACGCCGATGTCGATCAGATGCTGGGCAAACCGATGTGCGAGTTTGTGAGGGCGGACACTCTGGTAATACCTCCGCGGCAACGTCCGTCCCAGCCGATCGGCCATGTCAAGCGTGAGTTTTGAAAGCTTTACCCCTTCCGCATCCATCACCTGGCCAAGCCTTCGAATGATCGACCGGTACTCTTTGATGGTCGGCGCCTTGTAATCGGCGGCAACGAGCCGCTGGATAAACGAGTCCAGGTAGGGCTCGACGCAGGTGTTCAGAATCGCAGGCATCTTTCGTGCTCCTTGTTGTTGGAGCCACGAAGATTATGCCGAACGCCATTGACGCGATCACCCTGCAGGCCGCGGGTTCTCAAAGAGATGCGGCATAATCCGGATCGCGGCATTATGCGTCTTATGCCGATATCGGCATAAAACGCATTGGACTTCGCCAGAAGATCGGGTCGGGCGTGACTTGTCGCGTTACAGCAAGGACCGCAGCGAAAGAGCACGGGAAGAGTTAATCGCGGAGCTCGGAAGCTGCTTTTTATGCGCTGATCTCGGGATCGTTCCCGAACTCGAGCCCCGGCCGGACCACGCCGCATACCTTCAGTCCTGGTTATCGGTACTGGCTGAAGACAAGCGGGCGATCTTTCAGGCGGCAGCCCATGCGCAGCGGGCGGTCGCCTTCCTCCACGGATTGCAGGCAGATGGAGCAGAAGTGAGGGCGGCAGCCTGATACAGCGTTATTCAGATGATCCGCTCGGACCGGTCGCCAGCAACGATGGCGGCCGTTTCATCTGCCCGGTCCACAGGTGGCTCGCGATCATCGGCCATTCGCAGGTCCAACGAACCCCAGATCGACGGCTTTTGAACGCCGGTCTTCACTTTCCGGGACTGCTTGATTTCGACGATAAACGGTTTCGTCTGCTTTGCCATATTTCCTCCAGGCGACGAATCGCCCGGCAACTCTACTGAGAACGATTGGGGCTGCAAGCCGTTGCGACTGGGGAGATTGCGAATATGAGGTGCCTTAACGGTGAACTCAACGATCTGGCCGATCCGGTATGCCGTTAAACCGAGGCACGGTGGTGCCGGCCGCCATTGCCATATTCCTTTCCCTTGACGACAGGGCTCCATTCGCGGGCTCGATGAGGCATGTCTGGCCGGAGAGCGGCTTCGCCTCGATCTTATTCCCGCAACGGCGCTCCATCACTTTCATCCCCTGCCGGCTCACGCCGCCATTCCTCGCGAAACAAGAAAGCGTCTCCGCGCCGCCCTTCACGCTGTTCCGGCCTTGCCAGGTGCGGTCCGATCGTCCCCGGCCTTTGCGACTGCCATCGAGGCCGCAATGGAGCGGCCCGAAACAGCGAAAAGGAATACGACAATGGCTACCATCGGCACCTTCACCTCCACCGAAAACGGCTTCACCGGCTCGATCCGCACCCTCGCCCTCAACGTCAAGGCCCGCATCGCCCGCATCGAAAATCCCTCCGACAAGGGTCCGCAGTTCCGCATCTTCGCGGGAGCCGTTGAACTCGGCGCCGCCTGGCAGAAGCGCTCGGAGCAAACCGACCGCGACTACCTCTCGGTCAAGCTCGACGACCCGAGCTTCCCCGCCCGATCTACGCGACGCTCACCGAGGTCGAAGGGGAAGACGGCTACCAGCTGATCTGGTCCCGCCCGAGCCGGGACTGAGGCGCTCCGACCCCGCCCCAAAGGGCGGGGTCATTCCTTCAGCGAAAACCCAAAGCCGGATCAGGCATCGAGCCTGGTCCGGCTTTTTTGGTGGCACACGAGAGGGAGGGATAGCTGCTCAGGATCTGGTATTCTGCCGCTCGCGCATGCCTGCCTCAAGGATGAGCGGTTCCCCCAATTTTTTCCAGACGCCCACGGCGTCCTCCGAAAATCGGCTCCCCCACTCCCCGGCTCCGCCGGTCGCTCACGCGATCCCTGACCCCGCCATCCCCTCCCGGCCGCTGTCATCGTCTTTCACATACAAGGAGATCAGACGATGACCTACGACATTGAAATCCAGATCGAGGAACTGCGGGCCGAGCTTCGTAACGCGTGCGACGCCGGCGAGCGTCGCCAGATCCAGGCCGAGCTGGATGCCGCTCAGGCAGAGCTTGATGCCCTTGTCGACGAAGAGCCGCCTCATTGAGGGCGGCTTACGAAACCAGGAGCACCGGAGTTCGGTCTCCGCGACCCTAATGCAGGCGCGACCAAGGCGACGCGCGTTCCTGCAATCAGTTTGGTGTTTGCGTCCCGGGATCAAAGGCTGTCAGCTTCCAGCTCTCATCAGGGTCATCGAGAAGGCTTTCGAACCCCTCCCAGGTATCCTTGCCATCTACCCAAAACTGCTGGATCTGCTTCCACTTGCGATCGGCGAGAACCTGCATTTTGGCAATCATTTCAAGTTGTGAGCGGGAGAAGATAACGTCGTCAAGATCCTCGACTTTAAACGTAATACCCCCGCTGGCGTCGTAGACGACACGAAACAGCTGCATGTCGGCATCAAGGATGAACATGGATACCATCGGATCGCCATCCTCGCTCTTGGTTACGATCAGGGTGTCAATCCGATAGCCGCGCGTCGCCATGAGCAGTGCGCTGTCGATAGTATCGTTCATTGGTCCAATTCCAGCTGAAGCTGGCCTCTGTGATTGGTGGGTCATCCTATACGGCCAGCCCTGACGCCAGAACCCGTCGCTAGTAGTCCACGTGTCTGGAGCCCCGAGATCGCTTTGTCTGGGGCAGCGGATAGCATTGGGCATCATCGACCGTTGCGGTTCTCCTGCGATCCCATTTCATCGACATCAGGGATGGTGCGGATCGATCGTCCTGCCGCAACCTGATGCCGCCAGAATTTTCCCCGCCTTCGGCTTCCTCGCGACACAAAATTCAGTCGGCCTCAGGTCCTCCGCTACGCTGCGGCCGTTCGCGCCTTCCCATCGCGCTAGCGCAATGGGGTCCCACGGTGCAGCACTCCTTCCCGATCCGCAATCTCATCCCCGCGATGAAACGCAATCACAGGAGAAACATCATGCAACAACTCGCTAAATTCTTGCGCCACACCGGCCGCCGGCTTCGCGCACTTGACAAGATCATCTGTCACTTCTTCCGCAAGGGTAAACTCGGCCTGAAGGTCGCGATCAAGATCCCGTTCTTCGTCGAGATCGAAGTCAACTTCGAGACCGATTGGAACCGGCGCTCGTAAGGCGTCAACCGGCCCGCTTCGGCGGGCCGGTTCCTCAGCACCATGGTTGGCGCCGGCCCGACCATGTTCTGGCAAGGCCCTCGGCGACCAGACGGTCGCCAAGACTCCTGCCATCTCTAACGAGGACCCGAAGCTTGCGGCCGTAGCGATCCGTATCGCGGCCGGGCCAGGCGTGAAGCTGGAACGGTCCTTCATTGACGAGCTCGATCAAGCGGTCCGTCGCCCTATTCCCGAGTGCAAGCTCAGAACTGCATCTCGGGGTACTGATCTCGGGTGCATCGATATCGGCAACTCTCACTTTCTGCCCGTTGAGCCAGAGCGTGTCGCCGTCAACGACACAGTTTCTTCGAATGCTGGAAGAGCACTTTGCGAAACGAGCAGTAACCGTGTATTGCGAGGCTTCCACGAACGTGGAGAGCGATGTCGCGCCTAAAATGAGTGCAATGAGAGCGTAGCCTGTAACGTGTCGGCTCAACGGGTCGCCCCCTGCTGCAGGATGTCAGAGATCGCGGAACGATCCAGCTCACGGTTCACTGAGCATCTCGTTCGATAACCTCGCGCCCGCTTCTGACGGGTCAGGTCCAGAAAAAGGTTGACGGCATCCTGCTCCCGCTCGAAATGGTGGATCAAAGTCTGGCCCTTGGCGCCGATCCGACCCCATCGTCTCGTCAGGCAAAGTTCGCCGAAAAGGTTGGCGTCGATCGACATGGCATAGAAGCGGGCCATGTTCTTGGCGCGATCCGTGCGTTCCACATAAAGCTGATAAGGTTGTGCGATCATGACCCAGGATCGCGCGATCGAAATCCACGGTCCAACGACTTTTATGAATCGGTTTCGAGTCATCGATTCAATCGAGTGAAGGGTCTCCAAGGTCAAATTCCGGGCGATCCGCCTTCGGCGTACGGCTCTATTCGCCGCGGCGAACGAAGCCCGCAAGCGGTCTTCGGTAGGGTAGGCGTGGGGCATCTGCGAACAGAATACCCCTACGCCTCCCTCCGAACCGTGCTTGCACCTTTCAATGCACACGGCTCTCCATATGCGGTTTCACCCGACAGGAACTTGTGACGTCCCGGCAGGCCGGACAGACAATCATCGTCCGACGCTGCACGGTCCCCAAGTTCCGGTTCGTCAACGGCTTGTCTCGCAAATGCCGATCGCCATGACGATGATGCACTACGAACGGCCCGCGCGTATCACCACAGATGTCGCATTCGCGTGCATCGAGGCGGTCGATGAGGTCGTTTGGGCTTTTGACCCACCACGCTCCCTTGGTGACATCGTCCACCACTGGACTTGTCCAAGAGATGCGGCGTAGATGCTTCAGACGCCACAGTTTGAGGCTGCGAACTTCACCACGTATCACCGAGGAGACCTCGTAATCCGTGCCCTTGCTCAGACGTGCCCTGATCTTTGCCGTTGTTGTCCGATGACGCATCGCCAGCGTTTTCACGAGACTGCGGAGCGTCACCAGTTCCAACAGCCCTAACGCTTTTTTGACGTCATCGGCCAACACGTAATAGTTGGCGAAGCCACGGAACTCCGAGTTATAGGCGAGGACGATGTTGCGATCGCTGGTATGTGCGAACTGTACTCGTCGATGGCCATTCTTTCTGGCGAGATCGCCATAGCCATGCCTGTGACAGAACGCGGTGACCCTATCTCGTGGCACACGCAGGCTGACATTGCCGGTGGTCGGACGGCGCAGGATACGCCAAGTCCGTCCATCAGGCCCCTTGCGGTCGGATTTCCGTCCGGCGCAGGTCGAGGTGAATGTCGAGATGCGGTACCCAAGGAAGGTCACTCCCTTTGATGCGGCATGGATCCCACTTTTCTCGGGCGCAACGGCGAGCTTCAGGGTTTCCGTGAGATATTGTTCAACGGAAGCCATAATCTCGCGCGCTTCCTGCTTGCTGCCGATGATGCCGATCAGGAAGTCATCGGCATACCGACAGTAGCGGAGCCTTTTGAAGTTCGGGTCCATAGGATCGACGGACGGCATTTTCCGCCTTTCCCTATTGAGGGCTTCGATCTGCGCCATCACGGCGTTAATCTGACCCTGATCCGTGCCAACGGCACGGAGCCGTTCAACCTCTCGGCGGAGGCGATGGACGCGATGTTGTAACGCCGCGTAGGCCGCAAACGGACGCCGTTTGCGACCCTGATCAAAGCTCACCCGCAACGTCTGCATGAACTGGTCGAGTTCATGCAGATAGATGTTGGCAAGCAGGGGCGAGATAACCCCGCCCTGTGGTGTGCCGCTGTACGTGCGTTCGAAGACCCAATCTTCCATGTAGCCCGCTTTGAGCATTCCTTCGATCAGTTCGATGAACCTATCGTCATCGATACGCCTCTTTAGAAGCTCTAGCAGAATATCGTGGTCGATGTTGTCGAAGAACCCGCGCACATCCACTTCGATCAGCCATTTGCAACCCGTCCAAGTTTTCTTGATAAGCTCAAGGGCGCTATGACAGGATCGCCTCGGGCGGAACCCACGTGACTCATCGAGAAACACGGGCTCGTAGATTGCTTCGAGAATGATCCTGACTGCCTCTTGGACGAGCCGGTCCTCCACCGTGGGTATGCCCAGCGGTCGTGTTTTGCCGTTACCCTTCGGAATATATACCCGTCGGGCTGGTCGGAAGCGATAAGTACCCTCCGATACACGCGCGGCAATGCCGGCCAACTCTGACGACGTTATTCCGTCAAAAGTTTTGCCATCAATTCCCGGCGTGCCGGCTCCCCTGTTCCGGGAAACCTTTTCGAATGCCCGCTCAAAGAGGTACGGAGACCTCAACAGGCGGTGAAGGCCGTTTATCTTCCTTCCCGACCCTGACAATGTCGGTAGTGATTCAATTCTTTTCTGGATAGTCGCGGCCTGCATCAGCAGTACCTCTCCGTCAAAGAACGTCTTCTTTGCATACTGCAAATGCCGTTATTGGCGGCATCGTCCTTCCCCCGATCAGAGGCGCGTTCGACCGGACTGGCCGGACTTATACGCGTGCTCGTCCGCCTGTCGACGGCTGTCCCTGCCATTACGCAGGGCATTTGGGTACTATGACGGCTCCGTCGCCATACAGGTTCAACGCTGAACCTGCTACAGGCGATCCCGTAGTTGCGTGTGTGAGGAGTCGCGGTGTGTTTAGGTGTCCCGTTTATTTCCTTGACCTTCCGATGGAAGTCGTCCCGCGCGAACTGGTGATGGGGCGCACAGGGCAGTGCTTTCCATCTCGCACGACATAGCGTTTCAGCCGCATTCACTACAGCCAACCCTTTAGCAACTGGAAACTGGGATTCAGGCATATCAGCTTTCACCATGCACACCTTACTCTGCGCTCTCCACCGGACTGCGGCGCCCGATTTTGAGCCTTTTCCCGGCATGCTCTGGTCCCGTTCCCCTTTCGGGGTTTCAGTCGTTTCCGACACCGGTAAGCCGGGTGAGTAAGAGCCGAACCAGTAGGCTCCATTCTTTCGAACACTCCTTCTTTTTCTCCACGCCACAACGGCGCACCCCATTCGGGTCACGATCCTTTCGCGGTCGCGCCACCGGCGCTCAGTAGCCGATATAGCCGAGGACATCGCCACCATAATATTCCCCTTCGTCATCTGCCTCCGCGATGACGTCGCCGGTCTCGGTATCGACTAGCGACTGATCAGCGTCCCGGACAATCGCGACGATATGATGGAGCCGGCATTCTGCGATCGCTTCTCTCGCCGTGACCTGCGCTTGGCATGCTTCCCAGTATCTCATATCCGGTTCCCTGCATTCTGATCGGGACTCACTCTGCAATCTCGACCGGTTCAGGCTTCTTGTGGAACCGGTTGTCTCCGACGCATGAGGTCATGTCGTCACGGCGGAACCACATCGCGCGACCACAGCGCAGCGGTGGGTTACCCCCTGTGAACACAATCTGTTCGTCGGACCGCATCCTCAGGACTTCATGCGGCTGGATCAGGGGACGACTCGCAAGTTGCTTCGACCGCGTTCGCGACGAACCGCGCGCCTGGAAATTCCGGCTGACCTGATCGATCTCGACCGTCGTCGTACCGCAGCGACGGGAGATATAATCGGCCGTTTCCGGGTCGTTGATTGCCGCGAACGATATCCAGCTCGCGCTTTCGAACCACTTGCTCGTCGCGTCCCGGCCGCCGTAAGTTTCGCGCATCTGGCCGATGGACTGATAGATCATCGTCAGGGTAATGCCGTATTTGCGGCCCGCATCCCGCGCGGTCTCGAGAATACGCATGAAGCCCAAGCGTGCGACCTCGTCGAGAAGGAAGAGGGCCCTTCCCGGCATCGCTCCATCCCGATTGTAGATCGCGTTCAGAAACGAGCCGATGATCACACGCGCCAGGCCCGAATGGGTCTCAAGCGTCTTCAGGTCGAGGGCAACGAAGACATCAGTCTTTCCGTTCGCGATGTCGTCCGTCGAAAACGTTGATCCCGAAACCAGGCCTGCATAGTTCTGATAGCTCAGCCAGTGTGTTTCCTTGATCGCATTGGCATAGACGCCCGAGAATGTTTCCGGCGTCATGTTCACGAAGGCCGCCACGTTCTCCTTGACGAAATCGGATTCGGAGTTGTCGTAGATCTCCTGCAACCGGGCTCTGAGCACCGGCTCGGGTTCGGAAAGGTTCGTCCGCACCGTGCGCAAGGTCTGGCGTTCCTTTAACGTATGCCCGGACAGGCAAACATCGGCAATGATTGCTGTCAGCAATTGCAGACCGGAGGCTCGGAAGAAGTCGTCGCGCACGCCACTGGCGCGGCCGCTATCGCTCATGATCCAGGAGGCGACCGCCGCGATGTCCTCTTCTTTTGTCCCGCCGTGCCGGCCGATCCAGTCGAGGGCGTTAAACCCGACATCTGGATTTTTAGGATCAAGCACGACGACATCACGACCCGCGGCGCTGCGATGTGCTTTGACCATCGGCGCCACTTCGTTTGATGGATCGAGCACGATCAGCGTGCTGCCCCACTTAAGCGCCGTTGGGATCGTCACCGAGGTCGTTTTGAAGCCGCCGGAACCCGCAAAAACGATGCCGTGGCTCGACCCGAACGATCCATCAAAGCAAAGGAGCGGTGATTTGCCTCCAGCGCCCCAAGTCTCTTTTGCATCCGCGCGAAACGAGATCGCGGCCGTGCTGTCGCGGTCGACGCGGTAACGCTCGCCGACGACAATTCCGCCACCTTCCCCGAACAGCCTTTCGGCTTGCGGCAATGCCATCCATTCCGCTTCGCCATACAGCGCCCGCTTGCCGCGGATGCGCTTTGGTTCCGAGCGTGCAAAAGCAGCGTTGCCCAACATCGCGACACGCATTGCAAACAAGCCGCAGAAGAAGGCTGCGGTGGCGCCGCCCATGGTCCCGGGATCGAGATAAGATAGAGCGGATTTGCCTGTCGGCACCTGACCGGCGAATTGCAAGACCCGAGCGCTTTCGCGGATGGTGGCGATCACAATGACCGTCGTCGACCCTATGGCGACACCACATCCGGCAGTCTTGATGTTGATCGAACCATTCGCGGCAAAAAGAGCAATGACGCCGATTGCTGCCGCCAACGCATAGGGCAGGGACAAGCCGATGCGCCCGAGCGTCATCTTCGCTTTCGCCGTCGATCCGAAAGCCGCAATCCACTGTTCGATCCCCGGCAATAACAACGCAACGGCTATCATCACCAAGGGCGGGATGACAGCAAGAAGGGCCCTAGTCACCTTCATTGCCAAACGCCTCCGCGCCGATTGCGATCAGGCGGGACCGCTCCTCTTCATTGCCGGCAATCGCCTTTTGCGCTTCGATCAGAACACCCAGAAGGAGTGCGCGCTTTTCGTAGCGAAGGCCTGCTTTTACGATCAGGCCACCCAGCTCGATCTTCTCGCGGGCGTCTTTCTTTCTGGCCTCTGCTGTCGTGAGCCGCTGCATGCGTTCAAGCCTCGCCACCTTGGCCCGAAGCCGCGCCAGATGTGTGCGGCGTGGTTTCCGACTGGCCGCTTGCGCCAGCCCCTCCCCTATCCTTCCCGTTCGATCCGCCCTTGCCTCCGCGAAACCGCTTCGCCACGTCCTCGAACGCTGCCTGAAGCTCTCCGTCCTCGATCTCGATTTCTCCAAGCCCTGCCTTCAGCGCAATGCGCCCGATGCGTTCGGCATCGCGTGTTTCCGCCTGCTTCAACTGTTCCTGCAGCCGCGCAAGTTCTTCACGGATTTTGGAAGTCGGTTTCTTCATCGCGATTCAATCTCCAGTCGTCTTAGTAAGGGTGCGAGCGAAGACTCTTCGATTTCCGTGCAACAGGACAGGTACAAATTTGTACCTCGCCAAAGCGCCAGCATTTGGCGAATGATCCCGCCGTTCCGAAGGAGCGGATCCAAGGGCGCAATTATACGTCGCTGACGCGACGCACTGCTTGAAGGCCCTGGCGGGGCCGGATCTCTCCCGACGAACATGTTGAATTCATTCGGAAGATGGAGCGCCTTACCCGTGGCAGTCCCGCATTTTTCAGTCACCGTCGTTGCTCGCGGCTCCGGCCGCAGCGCGGTGCTGTCTGCGGCCTACCGTCACTGCGCCAAAATGGACTACGAGCGCGAGGCCCGCGTGATCGATTATTCCCGCAAGCAGGGACTGCTTCACGAGGAATTCGTGATCCCGGCCGACGCCCCTGAATGGCTTCGCGCGATGATTGCGGACCGCTCGGTATCTGGAGCTTCCGAGGCCTTCTGGAACAGGGTCGAGATGTTCGAGAAGCGGTCGGACGCGCAGCTCGCCAAAGACGTGACGATCGCTTTGCCGATCGAACTTTCGGCCGATCAGAACATAGCCCTGATGCGGGATTTTATCGCGCAGCATATCACAACCAAAGGCATGGTCGCCGATTGGGTCTATCACGACGCACCCGGCAATCCGCATGTGCATCTGATGACGACCCTGCGGCCACTGAGCGAGGATGGTTTCGGGGCCAAGAAGGTTGCGGTTGTCGGTCCCGACGGCAATCCCGTTCGCAACGATGCCGGCAAGATCGTGTACGAGCTTTGGGCAGGCGGCGCCGAGGACTTCAACGCGTTTCGGGACGGCTGGTTTGCTATCCAGAACCGGCACCTGGCGCTTGCTGGTCTCGATATCCGCGTTGATGGCCGTTCGTTCGAAAAGCAGGGAATAGACCTGACACCGACGATCCATATCGGCGTTGGCGCGACAGCGATCGAGCGGAAGGCAGAGACGGCGCAGGTGGCGGGCGCGGCCCCATCGCTGCAGCTCGAACGGATCGAGCTGCAGCAGGAGCGCCGCACGGAGAACGCCAAGCGGATCCAACGCAATCCGGAGATCGTGCTGGACCTCATCACCCGGGAGAAAAGCGTCTTCGAAGAGCGCGATGTTGCCAAGGTTCTCAACCGCTACATCGACGATGCGGTGCTTTTCCAGGATCTGATGGCGCGGATCCTGCAGAGCCCGCAAACGCTGCGGCTCGATCGTGAGCGGATGGATCTCGCCACCGGTGTCAGGGCCGCCGCAAAATACACGACGCGGGAGCTGATCCGTGTGGAATCCCAGATGGCCAATCAGGCGGTATGGCTGTCGCAGCGATCCTCTCATCGTGTAAAACCAGCGGTACTGAACAGCGTCTTCACTCGCCACGATCGCCTGTCGGACGAACAGAAGATTGCGATCGAGCACGTAGCCGGGCCGGAGCGGATTGCTGCCGTGATCGGCCGCGCCGGCACCGGCAAGACGACGATGATGAAGGCGGCCCGCGAAGCCTGGGAAGCGGCCGGCTATCGCGTCGTCGGCGGTGCGTTGGCGGGCAAGGCGGCCGAGGGGCTGGAGAAGGAAGCGGGCATTGCCTCCCGCACGCTGTCCGCCTGGGAACTCCGATGGAATCAGGAACGTGACCGGCTCGATGAAAAGATCGTCTTCGTCCTCGATGAGGCAGGCATGGTCTCGTCCCGACAGATGGCGCTCTTCGTTGAAGCGGTCACCTCGTCCGGCGCGAAACTCGTTCTGGTCGGCGATCCTGAACAGCTTCAGCCGATTGAAGCCGGTGCTGCTTTCCGCGCCATTTCCGAGCGGATCGGTTATGCGGAACTCGGGACGATCTACCGCCAGCGCGAGCAGTGGATGCGCGATGCTTCCCTGGATCTGGCGCGTGGAAACGTGTCGGCTGCACTCGATGCTTACGCGCAGCGGGATTTGGTGCGGACCGGGTGGACGAAGGGCGACGCGATCACGGCATTGATCGCCGACTGGGATCGCGAATACGATCCGGCGAAGGCGACCCTGATCCTCGCCCATCGCCGTGTCGATGTGCGGCTGTTGAACGAGATGGCGCGCGGCAAGCTGGTCGAGCGAGGCGCGATCGAGCCCGGCCATGCCTTCAAGACTGAAGACGGGACGAGGCATTTTGCGGCTGGCGATCAGATCGTCTTCCTGAAGAATGAAGGTTCGATAGGCGTCAAGAACGGCATGTTGGCGCGTGTTGTCGAGGCGCAGCCAGGGCGCTTCGTTGCTGAGATTGGCGGCGGTGAAGATAGACGCCAGGTCGTGGTCGAACAGCGCTTCTACACCAATGTCGATCACGGTTACGCCACCACCGTCCACAAGAGTCAGGGCGCCACGGTGGATCGCGTCAAGGTGCTGGCGTCGAGCACGCTCGATCGGCACCTGTCCTATGTCGCCATGACTCGCCACCGCGAGGCGGCCGAGCTCTATGTCGGCCTGGAAGAGCTCGCGCAGCGGCGTGGCGGCGTGCTGATAGCCCATGGCGAAGCACCCTACGAACACAAGCCGAGCAACCGGGCCAGCTACTTCGTGACGCTGGGCTTTTCCGATGGTCAGGAACGGACCGTCTGGGGTGTCGATCTCGCGCGAGCGATGGAAGCGTCTGACGTCAGGATCGGTGATCGCATCGGGCTCGAACATGCCGGCTCACAGCGCGTCACGCTCCCTGATGGCAAGGAGGTCGAGCGAAATTCCTGGAAGGTCGTGCCGATCGAGGAACTGGCGATGGCCCGCCTCCATGAGCGGCTCTCCCGTGCGGGATCGAAGGAAACGACGCTCGACTATCAGCACGCCTCGCACTATCGCGCAGCGCTTCGCTTTGCCGAGGCGCGTGGCCTCCATCTCATGAACGTCGCCCGCACCGTCGTACATGACCGGCTGCAATGGACGGTCCGTCAATCGTTGAGGATCGCCGCGCTCGGCGCGCGCCTTGCAGCCGTTGCGACAAGGCTCGGCCTTGGCGGAGCGACGTCTACCGCATCGACAACATCTGCAATCAAGGAGGCAAAACCCATGGTCTCAGGTACGACGACCTTCCCCAGGTCGGTCGCTCAGGCGGTCGAGGACCGGCTCTCCGCCGACACTGGCCTGAAGGACAGCTGGCAGGAGGTTTCCGGCCGCTTCCATCTCGTCTTCGCGGATCCGCAGGCGGCCTTCAAGGCAGTCAATGTCGATGCCATGCTGACGAATGACACGATTGCCGCGACGACGATTGTGCGGATTGCCGAGCAACCGGAAAGCTTCGGCGCGCTGAAGGGGAAGACCGGGCTGTTCGCAGGAAGCGCCGAAAAGCAAGTGCGTGATATCGCATTGGTGAACGCACTGGCTCTTGCCCGAAACCTGGAGCGTTATCTCACCGTCCGCGCCGAAGCTGAGCGGAAGTTCGAAACTGAAGAGCGGGCGGCCCGGCTTAAGGTCTCGATCGAGATCCCGGCCCTGTCACCATCAGCCAAGCAAACGCTGGAACGCGTCCGGGACGCGATCGATCGCAACGATCTTCCCGCAGGCCTCGAGTTCGCCCTGGCCGACAAAATGGTGAAGGCTGAGCTTGAAGGATTTGCCAAAGCCGTGTCGGAGCGGTTCGGAGAACGAACCCTGCTACCGATTGCTGCGAAGAGCGCCGATGGCGAGACGTTCCAGAAGCTGACAGCCGGAATGAACTCAGCCCAGAAGAGTGAGGTGCAGTCGGCCTGGACGAGCATGCGTACGGTCCAGCAGCTTGCCGCGCATGAACGAACGACGGTGGCGCTCAGACAGGCAGAAGCTGCCCGCCAGACGCAGGCCAAGGGGCTGTCCCTGAAATGACGGTCACCAACCACCACTACATCTTGAAATATCGCCAACGCCGTGTCGCGGGCGCCATGCTTGCCGCGGCAGCAGGCTTCCTGACACTCGTTTTCGCCTGTGGCGGAATCCTCGGTTTACGGATCAACACAACGCCGAGTGAACCGCTCGGCTTATGGCGCATCGTTCCGATCTCGCCGTCCTCCATCCGGACGGGAATGACTGTGTTCGTCTGCCCACCCCACAACGAGAGGATGCGCGAGGCCCTTAGACGTGGCTACCTGCGACGCGGCCTGTGCCCAGGAGGATTCGGGCCGTTGATAAAGACAATCGTCGCGGTGGCTGGCCAGCGCATCGAGGTGACGGATCACCTGACAGTCGACGGTACAGATCTCGCCGGGTCGCGGATCGTCGATATGGATGGACAGGGCCGCTCGCTGGCCCCCGATACGAGCGGGACCGTGCCGCCGGGATCGATCTATCTCCATTCGGCTTTTCCAGGATCCTGGGACTCACGCTATTTCGGGCCAATTCCCATGTCGGGTGTTATCGGCGTGGCGCAGGAGGTGTGGACCTATGCGCCGTGAAAGCCTGCTGACCGTCCTTCTCATGTCAATGTCTGTTGCAATCGGCGCGGTCGGATGGAGCGGACAGGCGGAGCTCCTCCCCGTTGCAATCCTCTTTCCGCTCGTCTGGTCCAGGTCCCCGACACGGATCGCCGCGGCGCTCGTCTCCGCCGGTTATTTCCTGGCGGCGTCCCGTGGGTTGCCGGTCGGGGTTGCCCAATTCTTTGGCGCGGATCTCTGGGTAGGTCTTTGCTTCTGGATCGTCGCCGCGGTGTCCTTTGTGGCAGTCCATTCTGCGCTATGGGCCGGGTCACACGGCCTAGGGAAGGCACTGCGATATCTGTTGGTGATGGTGCTCATGGCTGTGCCGCCCTTCGGAATTGTGGGGTGGGCGCATCCATTGACCGGCGCAGGCATTCTGTTTCCGGGTTGGGGCTGGTGGGGACTGCTTGCAATGACAGCCGGCCTGACGGGTCTCGTAACCCGACACGGGCCGGCTATCGCCATCGGCCTTGCAGGTCTTTGGCTCTGGTCCGCCGCATCGGGGACACAGCAGATTCTAACTGAGGGATGGCGGGGTGTCGATCTCGAAATTGGTGCGAGCCTTGGTCGCGATCAGTCTCTTTCTCGGCAACGCGATCTGGTCGAAAAGGTTCGCATTGCGGCTGACGGACAAGAAGCAGTCATCGTTCTTCCGGAAAGCAGCCTTGGCTTCTGGACGCCGACGCTTGAAGGCTTCTGGCGTAACCAGCTGCGAAACGCCCAGATCACGGTGATCGCCGGTGCGGCCCTCGTCGATCCCGATGGCTACGACAACGTCATGGTGGCGATCGATGCGCGAGGAGGGCGCATCCTTTATCACGAGCGCATGCCGGTTCCGGTCTCGATGTGGCGGCCGTGGGAGCGTTGGACCGGCCAGGTCGGTAGCGCACGAGCCAGCTTTTTCGAGAACCCTGTGGTCGAGGTTGCGGGAAGGAAGATCGCGCCGCTGATTTGCTACGAACAACTCGTCCTATGGCCAGTTCTCCAGTCAATGCTGCATCGACCTGATGCGATCGTGCTGATCGGTAATGGCTGGTGGACGGCCGGCAGCAATATCGTCGCGATACAGCGCGCAAGCGCTAAGGCGTGGTCCGATCTGTTCGGAACTCCGCTCATCATATCCTTCAACACTTGATCTTTGGAGCCATCGTTATGGACCCTGCCTTCATCAAGGAATGCGCTGACCCAGGGCTGAAACCTGCTATTGTCGAGCAGTTCGTATCAGCAGTCGGTTCTGGCGATCCGCTCGCGATAACCGTCAAATCGGGTGGACGGCTTATCCTCGTCCCCAAGCCGAAAAACCCCGACGAAGCCATGGAGGTCGTCAGACAATATGTCGGCCAGGCGGTGGTGCGTGTCGGAGTGACGCAATTCCCGGCGGGCGTTGGCATCAAGGATGTCTCGGAACTCGGACCAGAACTCGTCGAGCCCTGCGGGAATCTTCGTATGGGGTCTGCCATGTTCGTAAAGATCCTCCGGATCGTGAGCAAGTGGTACGGAAATCCAACGAATGCCGAGGTATTTCCGCAGGTGTTCGACGATGCGGTCTACGCCTGGAACACCGGTCAATTCGAAGGCCAGGCCGTGTTTCAGGCTGAGGACCCGGGTGGAGCTATCGCGGAACAGGGAGACAGGGCAAAGGCGGTGGAGCCTGGACCTGCAGATGAAACACCGTCTGAAAGCGAGGCGGTGCCCTCTACTGAAAAAGAAGCCGGAACGGCGGGGATCAGAATCGATCTCTCGCGGATCAGCGGCCAGAAGTAGGTCCGAACAGCAAGTCCCGATGTCAAGGATCGACGATCGCCACATTGAGGTCGTTGAGAACGCTGGCGAGACCCGGCGCTCGAATCAGCCTGGTCGCACCAACCGTTTTCAGTTTGCCGACGGACCGGTCGAAAACCGCAAGATTGGTATGCCCATTAAGTCGCGACGGGTAGATGATCCCGTCAATTCGATCGGCATGGTCATGGAAAGCGACAGCCCACTCGCGTGCGAGAGATTGTCTGGATGACTTCGCCACATCTGTCGGCACACCCATCTTGATCGGACCATCGTCGCGCAGATCGACGATTTTCAGCGCCTCGACGACCTCAATCTGCGCGTATTGTCTGTCGTGGAGTTCGCTCTCTGCGATTGGAAGATCTCCGATCAGTCCGTCGCGCTGGTCCCGTAGCACGGCCTCGAGGAAGCAGACCTTGACGGTATCCCCGAGGTAGAGAACGCCGAAGCGATTGTCGGCCTTGCGGCGGCGCGGATCGCTGAACCGGCTCGGCGTCTTTCCGAAACCAAGCGGATCAGGGTATCGAGCGAGGTAGATGCGGCCGAACAGTGATCCGGGCACAACGACATGCAGGTGCAGTTTTGATGTCTCGAAACCGGCAGGCGGTACAATCTGTACCATTTACCGGAAATCTCGTCCGACACTTTCCGCGGCGCTAAGCACTTGCTCAGTCCGCCCCCGCTCCAGAGCCTGGCGGCCGGTCATGCCATCCAGTTCGCTTTGTGGTTGGATCAAGAAACGATACACCGCCCATGCCCCACCCAGTCGTTCATGTAGGATCGGGAGCGCAGAAAACGGCTTTCCATCGGAATCCATTTGCCAATCGGGGAAGCGATATCCGCGCTTGGCACCGTCCAATCCGAGGACTTGGCCGTTTTGCCGTTTGGTGTTGACGGTAACCCGTGTCGTTCCCAGCAGGCGCGCAAAGACCTCAGCACTGAGCATGTCGGCGCCGCCTAAGATCTCCGCTGCCTTCGAGCGCCCGCGAGCACGCGCCGCTGCAAGTGCTTGCTCCAGTTCTGCATCCGCACCGTCGCCTTCCTGTACAAGTGTCGGCACAACCGTCGCTTCCTCTTCGACGGGGGTAACGACCATCTCACCTTCCGGATCGACATCGACGCGAAAGCTCACACGCCGGCCGGCGGTGCGGCTTTTTGTGATCGCCTTGCCATACTGCTGCAACAGCGCCTGCACGCGCTTCGGTTTGTCGGACAGCACCTTGGATGCATTATCCGGAACATTGATCTTGAAGCCGCTCATGCCTTCAGGCAACGCGCCGGCGCCTGTAGCCAGAAAAAAGGCCATCGAACGATCACCTGCATCGCGCTGCCGTCGAGGGCCGCTTCGATCGCCGGATTTTGCCTTAGGGGATACCATAACGTTGCCTCCGTGTGTCTCTTTATATGGCAAAATCGTTAAGTTCGTCAAGTTGGTAAAGCAGAGGGAGACATGTGATGATCGCAGCTGACCGCGAAAAACCACTTTGTCCGGGCAGAAATTAAATCTAATAATTGATTTCAAACAAAAAGCGATTAGAACCCAAGGTGGAATTGTCAGTTAAAAGCGGTTGAATATGCTTCGATCTTCGCAAAAACACTGTTTGATCGCACCGCAGTCAGTTTGAATGTGGATGCTTTCATTGAGCTAGACAGGATTGCGATCGATAGAGGAGAATATACGTGACCAAGTGGGTCGAAAAACTTCTCGATGTCACGGCGATAGGGAATGATCAGTCAATGCTTAAGGGAGCATTGGCAAACCTTGCCGACAGATTTGATTTTGTGGGATACGCTTTCGTAAATCTGCGACCCGGGCAGGCATATGCCGTTTCGAACTACGATCTCGAATGGCAGAAGATCTACGATCAGCTCGATCATCGGTTTATCGATCCAGTTATGCGGAAAGCTCAGCTCGTCAAGCGAGCATTCGCGTGGTCAGGCGAGCACGATAAGGGCGCCCTTTCCAAAGAGCAGAAGAAATTCTTCTCGGACGCATCCGACTTCAACATTCGGTCCGGAGTCTCGATACCGGTCGCGACTGCCAACGGTGCCATGTCCATGCTGACCTTTGCCTCGTCGAAGCCGGTAATCGCAAATGATACTGAAATCGACGCAATCATGGCTGCTTCTGCGGTTTCGCAACTGCATACTCGCATCGAATATTTGCGGGTCACTCCGTCTATTGAGGAAAAGGTGATCCTGACACCGAAGCAGGCAACCTATGTGCGATGGCTTTCACTGGGGAAGACTGTCGAGGTCATCGCCGAGCTGGAGCAGGCAAAATATGCCGGCGTGCGGTCCGCGATCGACGATATCAGGACGCGCTACAATCTCTCAAACCACGCCCAAGTCGTTGCGTTGGCGATCCGTCGCGGACTGATCTGAGCATGCCTCGGTCAAACTTTCGGCGTGTAACCCAGTAAACTTAGCAGCGTTGTTAGTGCTGACATCTGAGCATGCATTCGGATTGTGGCCTCGAGATAGGTGGTGTGGGCCTCCCCACCTGCTTGCTTGCCAGCCTTGATTTCTGCAGGCAGTGCGTTGAACAGGGTCTCCGCCTGTTCAACAAGATCCCGGTGTTCCCGGATTGCGTCGATCGTTAGCTTCTCAACGATAGACGTCGGAAGCCCATCGAGCAAACCGATAAGCGGTTTCAGATCGATCAGATCCCTATTCAATCGTTCATTGCCGTCCATCGCTACTCCAAATCAAGAATGCGCGGTACGCCCCCGCATTGATCCTGACCCCTGGCGATCGGGGAGTTTGTAACCGAGCATACTCAGCCCATGGACCTTTAGTTCCGAGGAACCTGGACATGCGTCCACGGCTCCCCGACCATAGGTCGAGGAATCTGGAGCCCTAACGGCGGGCACCAAACCGGTATGCTTCGGGTTACAAAGCCCGGAGGCAGCGCGTACTGCCACATCCGCGCTTATAGCGAGATCGCGCCGCCCGCGCCACCGCAGATTTGTTGCTGGATCAGGCATCGAATCCACGAGTGTATTGATGCCCAATAGTTATGAGCTTCTGGACTTGCATTTTTTGTTGCAGTGCAGCAAAGAGTTGCAGCCTCGCAGGGTCATGCGCGCTACTGACGCACGGTCAATACTTTGGCCGATCAAATATATCTAGCGCAACCCGCTCACGCTCATGGAATCCCAGATTGCAAAAGTCGAAGGTAGATTATGATGAGATCGCAAGTCGGGTGTCTGAGGTAAGCTTGGTCGCCGATGCTCTGGAGATAGTGCAGTCCGCCTACTGCATCGACTTCGTCACCTATCATCTAGCGTCCACGATCGTCGGCTCCTTCGATGCGCCATTCGTTCGGACGACCTATCCGGAGGCATGGGTTTCAAGATACCTTTTGAATGGATATGTCAGGATCGACCCCGTCGTGCGCGAGGGATTTCTCAGACAGCTATCCTTCGATTGGCGGGAGCTCGAACTAACCATCGAGGCATTGCCTTTTCTCGAAGACGCTATGCGACATGGCGTCGGGCCGTTCGGCCTATCAATTCCCATTTCGGACAAAGCTGGCCGCCGCGCCATTCTCTCTCTTAACTCGAGGGGGACTGCGCACGCTTGGGATCAGCTTGTCGAGACATATCGGGGTGACTGGCTAGATCTCGCGCAGCTTGTCCATCAGAAGGCAGTGTTCGAATTGCATGGTGAAAGTGATCCCGTGCCGGCAATCAGCGCTCGGGAACGTGAATGCCTTTACTGGAGCGCGCTTGGAAAGGACTACAAGGACATCGCCCTAATCCTCGATATATCTCATCATACAGCCCGGACCTATCTGAAGTCGGCCCGTACAAAACTCGGCTGCGCGACAATATCAGCAGCAGCCACGCTCGCTCTGAAGCTACGCTTGATCAGCATCTAAACTTCGTCGCGCGAAGGCACTGCAATACCCGCATTTGAGCGAGCCCATCTGCGGGAATTTAGTCTCCAGCATGTTCGAAGCATCTTCCAGCCGCACAGAAAAGGCTGGAGAAATCGATGTTCATTTTGATTGAAGCCCACCAATACGCACGGTACGAAAACCTGATGAATCAGGCCTTTCGCCTACGCAAGCGCGTCTTTCACGATCAACTTGGATGGGCTGTGAAGATCACCGATGACAGTGAGAAAGATGAGTATGATGCACTGCGGCCGGCCTACCTGATGTGGTGCAATGATCGGTGCGATCGGCTCTATGGCGCCGTCCGCTTGATGCCGACGACCGGGCCTACCCTCCTTTACGATGTATTCCGAGACACTTTTCCTGACGCCAGCCTTGCGGCACCTGGCATCTACGAGGGGACGAGGATGTGCATCGACGAGGCGAACCTCGCGGTCGACTTCCCAGACCTCGACAGCAGCAAAGCCTTCTGCATGCTCTTGCTCGCGCTTTGCGAATGCGGGTTGGCGCATGGGATCAAGGCTCTCGTCTCGAACTACGAGCCGCACCTCGCCCGGATATATCGCCGTGCCGGGCTGAGAGTCCATGAGGTTGGTCGTGCAGAGGGATACGGGCGTTCACCGGTTTGCTGCGGAATCTTCGAGGTATCGGAGCCGGTCCGAGTGCGTATGCAGCATTCCCTCGGCATAAAAAGCCCGCTGTTCACAGGATACCGCGCGCGGGGCTTAGCTGCAGGTCAGGAGCCTGCTAGGGTCTCCGCCTAACAATATCATCTATTGGCATGTCGCGGCCTGTGCGACATGCCAGCTCAATTCGAATAGATGCCCGGGAATACGATATCCTGGTCGACGAGCACGTTGAACTTGTACCCGGGCCGGATCTTAATCGTTGGCTGGACATTGAGGTTCTTCGAGATTGTCTGCTCAGCAACTCGGCCAAAGGTCTCAGCGAAATTCCGACGAGCAGCGTCCGATGCGGTGTCCTGCGTGGCGAGTGTTGAGCTCTGCGGGACTGCCATATCAATTCCCGTGCCGATAAGCGCGACCAACACTGCTGAGCCGAAGGTGCGGAAATAATGATTGTCCACCTTGTCGGAGAACCCGCCGTAGCCCTGCGAATCTGTTCCAGCCATCCCGCCAATTTGGAGGGTCGACCCGTTGGGGAAAATGACGTCGGTCCACACCACAAGGACCCGGCTTTGACCAAAGGAGACCTTGCTGTCATAGCGGCCGAGAAGTTTCGTTCCTTGCGGCACAAGCAGGTAGTGTCCGCTCGCCGTGTCGTAGATGTTCTGGCTAACCTGTGCGGTGATGCGACCAGGCAGATCCGAATTGATGCCGGTTATCATCGTGGCGGGGATAACGGAGCCTCGTTTCAGCTCATAGCGAGACATTTGCGGTACGACGCGGTTTGGCAGATATCCCAACTTTGCAAGATCTGAGTTGAAGAATTCTTCTTTCGCAGTTTGGCTGTTCGGATCGATGTTTTGACCCGTGAGACCGGATTTCATTGCCGCAGAGTAAAGGTCCGTTGCGCTGTTTGCGCCAGTTGCGTCAGATATTCTGCCCGACGTCCGGCCATCTGTTTTCACCTCCTGGACCTCTGAAATGTCGACCTTCAGCGGTGAATCCAAGGCGGTGGCGCGGGCTTGGAGGCTCGCCATGCGCTGGCGCTGCTGCTCGCGAAATATCTGCTCGCGCTGTTCACGGAGCATCCTGGCGTTCCACTCTTCGTCCGTCTCCGTGCGGGGCGGCGATCTTCCCTCGGCTGCACCTTCGATTCCACTTCCAACGTCTGGACGGTATCCTGGCGCTGTGAGACCGGTGTTGGCTGAAACACCTGAGGCGTTTCTTCCAGGTCGCCGATGATACCATCCTTCACGCCTCTCTTCAGTTGATCGGCGAAGGTGGAAGCAGGGGTGCTTGAGCCATTTTCATTCGAGTTCGGTTGGCCGAACCGCAGTCCCCGTGAGGATAGTCCGTAAACGAGGACCGCAAGGAAGAGGACGAGGATCCCTATGCCGAAAAAAAGAGGCATGCGATTGAGGCGCTTCATCCCCTTGTCGTCAGCGGACCGATTGGTGGTTCCCAGTTCCAGCGATTGGACCATGATCGTTTCCGCCTGTCAGTTTCGCTTCATGAGGGAAAGGGGGCTTGCCGGCGTCGCTACGCCATTGCTGACCGAGTAGGCGCGGCCAAGCTCCATCGTATCGGTCGAAAGGCGCGCGAGGACCTGACCCTCGGCCGAGACGATCGAATAGGCCAACTCGACGGGCTTTGGCCCGTCCTTGGAGGTTGCGCTCATGTCATCGGTCAGGACTGAGTAGCCCCAGCCTTTCAACGCGGCCTCGAGTGCGACCGCAAAGTCGGACGTGTCCTTGTGAAGCTTGATCGGCATTTTTGCCGGGCCGGCCTGCTCCGCATATCGCCCGGCCAGGTCGCCGGCGATGGAACTCGCTGCAGGACCGGTGATGTCTGCAGGCGCTGCACTTGTGGACAATCCATCGGTCGCGGTCTGGCATCCGGCTAGGCCGAGGGTGAAGATGATCGGGAGGGCAATTTGAAACCGCATGGCCTAACCTCCCCGCCGGATGGTGATTTTCTGCTGGTGCCGCCCGACCCCTGAAATCAGGATCGCCTTGTCGATATCGTAGTCGACGATCATCATGTCGTTCTTCATCCGGTAGTTGACGATCCGGTTCTGGCCACCCGAGACGACGAACAGGACAGGTGCATCCTGGCCGGAGATCGTGCGAGGGAACTGGATGTAGGTTTTCTGCCCGTCGGAATAGACGCGCTTCGGTCGCCACGGCGCGCTGCCGCTGACCGAAAATGAAAAGGCGAGCTGTTCTGGCGCGGTGCCACCAGCCGGCCCACTCAAAGCCTGGATACGTGCGTTGATGTCGGAGAGCTTGTTCGCGGCATCTTCCGGATATTCGAACCCTACCCGTGCCATGTATTGAGAAGGATGCGATTTCAGCTGGATATGATAGGTGCGTCGCGAGGTCGTCACCACCATAGAGGTCACAAGGCCGGGCTCCGAAGGTTTCACGATCAGGTGGATAGCCTGGCCGCCGGCCGCACCCGACGTGGCCGGTTCAACTTTCCAACGCACCGTGTCTCCGACGAGGACGTCGCGGACGATTTCGCCGCCCTGCAATTCGATGTCGCAGACCTGGAGCGGTGAGCAAACGACGGAGGGCTGCGTTTCGCCGAAGAGGAAAATGACCTTGCCATCCGGTCCGCGGGTCACAAGGCCAGCCTGCCCGCGCCATTTACCGGAGAGGTTCGTGCCTTTCACTTCATTTCCGGTCAGGCTTTGCGCCATGGACGGCGAGGAAGAGCTAGCCGATATGACAAGCGCCATCATGCAGCGAAGCGCTGCGCGTTTGTGTTTGGTCCCCATTGCAGATCCCCTGCCCTTAAAGTTGCGCGGTCCAGTCAAAATCGGTCACGTAGACGCCGATCGGATTGAGCCGAATAATTGCTTCGTCCTGAGGTGATGTTATCGACACAGTAGCGATGCCTCTGAAGCGGCGAGTTGCCACCTCTTTGCCTTTCCGATCGCGCTCGTATTCGGTCCAGTCGATCTGGTAAGTCTGGTTCGAGAGCGCGACGATGTTGTTGACCTCGATCGCCACGGTCGCGTTGACCGCTTTTTCGAATGGAGAATTCCCGCGAAACCAAGCATTGACCTTCTGCGTCGAGGGATCGCTGGTCCGCAGCAGCGCATAGGTGCGATCGATATATTGCTTCTGGACCACGGCATCCGGTGTGATGGAACGGAAGCTGGTCACGAAGTTGCCGAGCGTCGCTCGCACGACACGCGTATCCGCATATTCAATCTGCTGCGGGAAACCGCCGGACACCGTGTTCCCGAGCTTGTCGACCTCGACAATGTAGGGAACCAGTTTGACCTGCGAGCTCAGGTATAGCGCGTAACTAAATCCGATCACGGCCATGCCAAGGCTCAGTAATCCAACTGCCCGCCAGGCGGAGGCCGCCTTGACATAGGAACCATATCGTTCCGACCACTCCTGCCTTGCGGCAAGGTACGGGTTCTCGGGTGCGGGTTGCCCTGCCATCTCTTTTATCCTGTCCGTGAATTATGGTTTGCCCGGCTTTTCCGGGGAGGTCGTGGGAGGCGTTGGCTTGCCCCTTGCCTGGTCGAGCTTCGCATTCGCCAGACCCAGCAGTGAACCGGCATAGGCACCGGGCGAACCGATTGCCTTTTCCTTGGCGGCCGCGCCGGCAGCCATCGCGCCAGAGCTCAAGCTTGTGCCCATGCCCCGCAGCACGGAGCCGGCTGCAGAAGACCCACCTGCACGGGCTGCCTGCGCGGCCGCAAAGCCGGCGCCGACGGCTCCGGCCCCAAGAAATGCCCCGCCCGCCGCAAACGATGCGGCCTGTCCACCGTGGCGGATTGTCTCCATACCGCCCGTGACCGATGCCCCCTGCACGACACCCTGGATGATGTTCGGGACGTACATGGCGATGATAAAGACGACCACGGAGATGCCGGCGATCGCGAGCGTGGTGATGAACTGATCGCTCTCGGCTGTCGGTGCTTGCGCAAGGCCGAGCAAGACGTTCGAGCCAATCTTGGCGATCATCACGAGCGCCATCAGTTTCATGCCAACGCCGAAAGCATATACGAGATAGCGAATTGCGAAATCCTTGGTGAAAGACGAGCCGCCAAGCCCCAGCATGATCATGCCGGCCAGCAGGCCGACATACATTTCAACCATGACCGACACGAAGATGGCTGCAACGAGCGAGAAGCAGATCACAACGACCGCCATCGCAAGGACGGCGGCGATTGCCAGTGCATTATCCTCGAATACGCCAAACTTCGCCTGCTCCGACATCTGCGATGCGACGCGGATGCCGGCATCGAACACTTCCGCAGGCGAAGCGGAGCCGGCGCCCGCACCGATCTGGAACAGGCTGTCGACCACGGCCCGTGCGAAGGTTGGCCCTTGTGTAAGGACGAAAGCGAAGAAGCCGATAAACATGATGCGTCGGACGAGCTCGGCGAACCAGCTGTCGAGCGAAGCTGCCTGGATCGCCAGCCAAACCGCGGCGATCCCGACTTCAATCCCGGCGAGGATCCAGAACAGAGATCTCGCCGCATCCATGATGGTGGTCTGCCACCCCTTCGCTGCGGCCGAGACCTGGTTTTCAAGCTCGGTGAGCACTTGGCCCTGCTGAGCGAATGCAGGCGCTGCATGGGCAATCAGCGCAATTCCGGTAAGGACCAGCAAGGACTTTCGGTTGGGTTTCACCATCTTGGCCGCATCTCCTGACCTTTTTCGATCGGGGGAAGTTCCTTGCCAGAGCCGAAGAACTTCTCGCGCGTCTCGCGCTGCTCTTCGCTCATACCCGGAGCGGCAGAGGTCTCGCCGCGAACAAAGATGACGGTGGTGACCGTAGCGATCCCGGCGGCGATGACGCAAATGGCGCCGATAAAAGCAGCGCGGCTCACCAGCGGGGCTCCATCTTCTGGCCAGTCGGGATCGACTGAACGTCGGCGTTGAAGAACTTCTCCCGACGAGCCTGCGCCAGATCCTTATCCGTCTGCTCGCTTTGCAGCCAGGTACCCATCATTGTCGACTGCTGGGAAACGATCCCCCGCAGTTTCTGCATCTGCGCGACCTGCTGGGCGGCGATCTGGTGGCCGACCTGGAGCGCTTTCATCTGGCCATCTGCCGATTGAGACATCGTGCGCAGCTCGCTCATCGTATCCTCCTCGCTATCGAACTGCTCGGCAGTGAGGCTTGCGGCCTTGAGTGTGCTGGCGATCGTGTCCCGGTTTGTGTTGGACCAGGTCTGGTAGGTCGACGAAAAGCTGTCGCCGTTTGGGAGGCTGGTCTTCAGGTCCGCGTAACTCTTGAACCGCTGTTTCAGGAGATCATCTGCATTGCCCATGGAGAAGGCGATGCCCTGTCCCTGGTTGACGATATCCCTGAGTTGATCGAGGTCGCCCTCGACCTGGCCCCATATGTGGTTCGGAAGCTGCGCGGTGTTCTGCAGCATGTTCTGATAGATGTTGAGCTGGTTCTGAATCTGCTCGGCGAGCTGTGAAATTTGCGTAATCTGGTGATTGATCTGCTCGGTTGAGTTGGTGACTTGGGCAGCCAATTCAATGTTGTTGAGCTTTTGGGTTAGCTCGGTCGCGCCGGTTACGGCGCCACTGGCGAAGGTTGACGTTGGCATGGTCGCTACGCCGATCGCCACCAAGGCCGTCACCACTTCTTTTGCCAGTTTGGAGAACCAGATCGATTCATTCATAGCGGTTTACCCCTCTTTCGATGAGCCACTGACCCGGCCATTCTCGGCCGTGTGTCGAGGAAAGTGCCCGGATACGCGCAAGGTCTGCTTTGCCAGAAGCGCCAACGAAGGAGAGCGTGACTGGTCCCAGCGACATGTCGAATAGGCGGCGACCGTCTGGAGATGTCACGTAATACTCGCGCTTCGGAATGGCATTGGCGACGATCTCGATTTGCCGCTCGTTGAAGCCGAGCCGCACATAGAATTCACGTGTGCCGGGCTCCCTCGCGCCTCCGTTCGGAAGGCAGATCTTGGTCGGGCAGGATTCTTTCAAGACGTCGATGATGCCTGAACGCTCGGCGTCGGAAATTGATTGCGTTGCCAGAATAACGGCGCAGTTCGCCTTGCGGAGTACCTTCAGCCATTCACGGATTTTGTCGCGGAAAACAGGATGGCCCAACATGAGCCAGGCTTCGTCGAGAATGATCAGGCTCGGCGAACCGTCCAGTCGTTTCTCGATGCGGCGAAACAGATAGGTTAGGACGGGCACGAGATTGCGCTCGCCCATGTTCATGAGTTGCTCGATTTCGAAGCACTGGAAACGGCCAAGCGTCAGCCCGTCCGCTTCCGCATCGAGCAACTGGCCCATCGGTCCATCTACCGTGTAGTGGTGAAGAGCATCCTTGATGTCGCGCATCTGCACGCCGCTGACGAAATCCGACAGTGATCGGCCGGGAGCTGTTGCCATCAGCGCGACCTGGCGCGAGATTGCATTTCGATGGTCAGGTGCAACAGTCACGCCCTGAAGGGAGACAAGGGTTTCAATCCATTCGCATGCCCATGCCCTGTCCGCTTCACTCGAGAGCTCTGCGAACGGGCAAAAGGCAAGATTTGCACCATCGCCGCTTTCGCCGGCGATCTCATAATGGTTGCCGCCGACGCCAAGCGTGAGCGGTAGCATCGAATTGCCTTTGTCGAAGGCGAAGACCTGCGCCCTCTCGTACCGGCAAAATTGGGCGGCGATCAGTGCCAGGAGCGTCGATTTTCCAGAGCCAGTCGGACCGAAAATAAGCGTGTGGCCGACATCGTCAAAATGCAGGTTCAAGCGGAAGGGTGTAGAGCCCGACGCCACCTGCATCAGCGGTGGAGCGTCAGGCGGATAAAAAGGGCATGGCGCGGCCGGATGCCCTGACCAGACAGAGTTGAGCGGAATGAGGTCTGAGAGATTGCGCGTATTGATTAGCGGCTCCCGGATATTGCAGTACCAGTTTCCAGGTAAGCTACCCAGGAAGGCGTCGGTCGCATTGAGCGTCTCGATCCGGGCTCCAAAGCCCTCCGCCTGGATAAGACGGCGGACTGCTTCAGCTTTGTCCAGCAGGGCTGCACGGTTTTCGTCGAAGAGGATGATGACTGGCGTGTAGTACCCGTACGCCACGAGCTGGGATGACGCCTCGGCGATTGCGTCTTCAGTCTCGGCGACCATCGCCATCGCATCCTGATCGACAGAACGGGACTGTGTCTGGAACAGTTGATCGAAGAATGGCCTGACCTTCTGCTGCCATTTCTTGCGGGTACGCTCGAGACGCTGCTTGGCTTCCTCTGCATCGAGGAAAATGAAGCGCGACGACCAGCGGTAAGTCAGCGGCATCAGATTGAGGCTGTTCAGGATACCCGGCCAGCTTTCAGCCGGAAGCCCGTCGATGGCGACCACGCCAAGGAACCGGTTTTCGACCCTTGGGGTAAGGCCGTGTTCCAGCTCGGCCGTCGCCAGCCAGTCCAGATACATCGGGATTTCTGGCAGGCGGACGGGATGGTTCTCGCCGGTGATAGCGAACCGGATGAACTGGAAGAGTTCATCGTATCGTGCCACCCTGCATCCATCGCGCTCGGGAATCTCGCGGGTTCGCATACGCTGCACCGAGAGATTGTTGCCGAGATACTGCTCGATCTCTCGGATCGATCGACGAAACTGATCGAGAGACGTGTCGGCATATTTTGCTGACCGGCTTTCACTGTCGGAATAGATGTACCGTGTCAGGCCACTCCGCCGTCTCTCCGGTGGCCTGTAGGTAAGGATCAGAGCATGCCGACTTTCGAAATGTCCGCTCTCCTGACCAAAATGCCGGCGGCGCTCATCATCGATGAGGCGCGTGACGGTATCGGGAAAGTGGCTACGTTCAGCCGATGGATAATCAGTTGTCGGGACCCGCACCGCTTCGACCTGGATCATCCATCCCGTCCCGAGCCGCGACAGAATGGCATTGATCTGACGAGAGAGTTCGTTGCGCTCGAAGTCCGTAGCACTTTCGGAGTCAGGACCGGCGAAGTACCAGCCGGCCATCAGGCTACCGTCCTTCAAAAGCAGGATACCGTTTTCCACCAGACCCGCATAAGGAACGAGGTCTGCAAACGACGGCCCGGTCGATCGAAATTTGTTCAAGGCGACCATCAACGGCTCCTAATATCGACGCCAGGGTGCTGATGTCGGGAGGTAGTGTGTCCGATACCGCATGTGGCGCGCATAGACTTTGCGCATCATCGGATCCGCCTTTGCCATCATCCGCAACGCGCCGACGACGACGATCCAGATCGCCACGCCGAAAACCGCAGAGTAGATGGTCAGCACGACGAAGATCAGGATTACGGCCGCAAGGCCGGTCAGCAGCACGAGTTCGCGATCTGCTCCCATCAAAAGATTTGGACGCGAAAGAGCACGATGGATTCGGTTGCGGTGAAGGCGGGAGCCGGCGTCAGCCATGACGCCCCTCCCCTCCCCCGATGACATCCTTGTCAGCGGACGCGGTCTGTTCGGTGGCACTCGCGCCGCCGATCGACGCACCCGTTGAACCAAAGAGACCGACGATGGTCGTCGCACCAAGAAGGATGCCGGCGACAAGGACGACATACATCAGGCGACGCGCGAAATCGTTGAGCTCGCCGCCAAAGATCAGCATGCCGCCGGCGATCGCAACGGCGGCTAGAGCGATGTAACCGGCAACCGGACCTGTGATCGATTGCTGGATCTGCTCTAACGGCCCCTCCCAGGGCAAGCTGCCACCTCCTGAACCCGCTAGAGCGGGTGCGGCGAGCGCTGCAAGAAGCAACGTGGTCAGCAGTCCGGTCTGATAAACGCGTTTATGCTGCATGAATGTCCTCATCGATTTGTGCGTAATGTTCGGTCTGGTAGCGGGACCCGTTGAAACCCTCGACATTGATTACCTCGCGCACACGCCGACCTCTTCCCGCGCGTTCGATCGAGATGACCAGATCGACAGCCTCGCCGATCACGGCTTGCATGGGTTGCTGGCTGACTTCGGATGTGAGCTGCTCAAGGCGCCGTAGTGCTGACATGGCCGTGTTGGAGTGGACTGTCGTCACTCCTCCCGGATGCCCTGTATTCCAGGCTTTTAGAAGTGTGAGAGCGGCGCCGTCGCGCACCTCACCTACGATGATCCGATCAGGACGAAGTCGCATGGTGCTCTTCAAGAGACGCGCCATGTCGACTGTATCGCTGGTATGAAGGCAAACCGCATTCTCGGCGGCGCAACGTATCTCAGCCGTGTCTTCAAGAATGACCATGCGGTCATCCGGCGCAGATGCAATCATCTCCGCGATGACGGCGTTCGCGAGCGTAGTCTTGCCCGAGCCGGTTCCGCCGGCGATCACTATATTCAGGCGGTTTGCGATCGCATTTCTTATTACCGCGGCCTGTGCCTCGGTCATCACCTTGTCGGCGACATAGTCGTCGAGAGGGATCAGGCGCGACGCGCGGCGACGAATCGTGAAAGTCGGCGACGCAACGACCGGCGGCAGTAGCCCCTCGAAGCGGTGGCCTCCGATCGGCAATTCGCCTGAAATGATCGGTCGCTCGTCGTCCGCTTCCGATTGGAGCGCATGCGCCACCGAGCCAATAATCGTCTCGGCGGCCGCCGGCGCCATTTCACCTGCCGGAGCGATCCCCTGCCCCAACCGCTCGATGAACACCTTTCCATCCGGGTTGAGCATAATTTCCACAACGCCCGGATCGTCAAGCGCGACGCAGAGGCGATCACCTAGAGCCTCCTGAAGCTTTCTAACTAGGCGGGAATGCGACTGAAGCATTTGCGGCTTTCTCCTCGCTGATTTGTTTTCGGGAGGAAAAAAGCTGCGTGAGGACCTGCTGTCCACGTACAAATTTGTGGGTCGCGACCCTCGAGTGATTCCGTCAGGTTTGCGAAGAATCAACGCCGCGGCTGTCACCGTGAAATCAAAAGTTGAATTGAGTCACAGGAAAACATGCGTGGGGATAAGAAATTGAGCAGGATGTAATGCACTGGAAAATATAGGCTATTCCCGACGCAAATAACGGCGCACCATGCATCTTAAGACTTTGTTAACTTTAAATTCCTTGTCGCCTGGGCGGAATCGGACGATAGTTGCGCAAATGATGGCTTCGGGGCCATTTTTTCGAAAGTGAAGCCACTCAGGAAATAGTTTGCAAAATGAGCCAGCTGCCCAACAGATTTGACGTTGAGATCGCCCAGCAAGGCGCGAAGATTTCCAGCGCGTTACATATGTTGCGCAGTCAACAATACCCGCCGGACGCTCGCAAGGGGCTACGCAAATTCCAACTCAGTGAAGTCGCTGAGTTCATGGGTGTTACCCAGAGCCACCTCCGCCAAATTCATTCCGAAGGAAAAGGTCCCGAAATTGAGACGGTAAGCGGCCGTCGATATTACACCGCCGAGCAGATGTTGGAACTCCGTGACTATCTCGAAGCCAACAAGAAATCTGACAAGCGATATTACGTCCCTCAGCGACGCGATGGTGAGCCGATGCAAGTCGTTTCTGTCGTGAATTTCAAAGGCGGTAGCGGCAAAACTACCACGGCGGCGCACCTTGCTCAGTATCTCGCTCTGACGGGCCACCGTGTACTGGCGGTAGATCTCGACCCTCAAGCGTCACTTACGTCTTTGTTCGGCATTCAACCTGAACTGGATGATACCGCGTCTCTTTATGAAGCGCTTAGATTTGACGATGAGCGCAAACCAATTTCTGAGGTGATCCAGTCGACCAATATACCAGGGTTGGACGTCGTTCCCGCAAACCTTGTCCTGCAGGAATTTGAATACGATGTGCCACTGGCCATTTCGTCCAAGCGTGGCGACGAGGGACGGCTGTTTCATATGCGCATCGTCAATGCCCTCAAGGAAGTGGACGACAAGTACGATGTCGTGGTCATCGACTGCCCCCGCAGCTTGGCTATCTGACGATTACCGCATTGATGGCCTCGACTGGTATTCTCATTACCATTCACCCGCAGATGCTCGATATCATGTCGATGAGCCAGTTCCTGCAAATGCTTGGCGGCATCATGACGCCTGTTGCTGAGGCGGGCGCTGAGATCCGGGTGGAGTGGTTTCGTTACCTGGTGACTCGGTTTGAGCCGACCGACATCCCACAGGCGCAAATGGTTGGTTTCATGCAGTCCATGTTTGCGCAGCAGATGCTGCGAAACCACGTGCTGAAATCAACCGCGATATCGGATGCATCAATCCGAAAGCAGACACTGTACGAAGTCGAGCGGGGAGACTTTGTCCGATCGACCTATGACCGGGCGATCGAAAGTCTTAACGCGGCCAACGGTGAAGTCGTCGATCTCATACACAGCGCATGGGGCCGGAAATGAACGCCTTGTCAGCCGTTTTTTTCGCCGTTTTATTAAACTCTAGCAATGCCTTATCGTGTTTGAGGGCGAATTTGGAGATCGATCATGACGCGTGAAAACCCTTTCGCGAAACTTGATCTGGCTTCGTTGAACGAAAAGCCGCAGCCGAAAGCTGGTTACGGCATGACAGGGGCTGCAAAGACTGTCGTTCGGTCGATCGAAGACATGGCAGAGAACACGAAGAAGCTCATGGAAGGCGAGGTGATTGTGGAACTGGATCCACAGCTGCTCGACGTGTCTTTCCTGCCTGATCGTCTATCGGAAGATGACGAAGAATATCTGGAGCTCAAGGAAGCTATCAAGGCTACAGGTCAGAGCTCGCCAATATTGGTGCGGCCAAGCTCGTCAGATAGCCAACGGTTCATGGTTGTTTTCGGTCATCGGCGGCTGAAGGTTGCCAGAGAATTGGGGATTCCGGTCAAAGCAGTCATCAAGAAACTCGATGATACCGCTTCAGCGATCGCCCAGGGGCAGGAAAATTCCGCGCGCTCCAATCTATCGTTTATTGAGCGTGCCTATTTTGCGCAAAATCTGCTTGCCACCGGAATGTCTAAGGATGTGGTCCGCTCATCGTTGGCGATAGACGAGGCAATGCTCTCAAAGATGATGGGTGTTGTCGAAGTCGTACCTCAGCCACTGATCCAAGCACTCGGGGCCTCCAAGAAGATTGGACGCGACAAGTGGTTGAGCCTCCGCCAGCTGCTTCTCACCCCTGCTCTATCGAAGGTCGCTGTAGAGCATGCTGGAACGACAGAGTTTTCCGAGCTGGATGAGAGCCGGCGTTTTGATGAACTTCACGATTATCTGAAGCGCTACAAGGTCAAGTCAGCTGCGAAAATACCGAAGGCTAATCGGGCCAACAAGGGTTGGGCATCAAGCGACAATTCATTGCGTTTCGCGATGAGTGCCAGATCAAAGAAGGTTGCTATCGAGCTTTCGGACGTGGAAGCGAAGCCCTTCGGTGACTGGTTATCTACCCACATGGATCGTTTGTACGATGAGTACAAAGGGTCGAAATCGAAGATCAACGGAGACTGAACCAGCAAAAGAAAAAGGCCCCCAATCGGTAACCCGCGGAAGCCTCTCTCGTCATCTCTAGCAGGATCGAGAATCGCATTTCCCGGAATCACAGTCAAGAGTCTTGGCGCCGTTTTGGTGAGTGGATTTCTTTTGCCTTTTGAAAGGTGAGAGAAAATGCAGACGGGATGTGTAACGACGCCCTTTGGGCGGCGACCGATGACGCTTGCCTTGGTAAAAGGTCAACTCGGAGCGGCCGAACCGAACCCAGGCACACGTGTCGACAAATGGAAAGTCTTCAGGGATGTTTGCGAAGCGCGAGAACGGTTTGGTCTTCAAGACCGAGCGCTCGCTGTTCTCGATGCATTGCTAACGTTCTATCCTCACTCCCATCTGGAGAGTGAAAATGGGCTTGTGGTATTCCCGTCGAACGCACAGCTTTCTGTTCGCGCACACGGCATTACGGAAAGCACACTCCGCCGGCAGCTTGGATGCCTGGTTGACGCTGGCCTCATCCAGCGCCGCGACAGCCCAAACGGTAAGAGGTACGCACATCGTAACCGAGCCGGTGAGATAGAGCAGGCGTATGGGTTCGATTTGAGCGCTCTGCTCACGCGGGCCGCTGAGCTTGCCGAGCTCGCTCAAGATGTCGCTGCCGAACGGCTGCGTTTCCGTCGGGCCAAGGAAGCACTTACAATCTGCCGTCGCGATGTCCGCAAGCTGATCACGGCAGCTGTAGAGGAAGCAGCACCGGGAGACTGGGGCAAGGTGGAGGAGATCTTTATAGGGGTAATTGGCCGCTTGCCACGCAACCCCATCCGCGCCCAGGTGGAAGCGACACTTGATGAAATGCTGATTTTACGCGACGAAGTTATTAACCTGCTGGATGTGCAGGTAAAAACCGACAAAATGCACGGCAATGCCGGTCAAAATGCACGGCACATACAGAATTCAAATACCGAATCTATAAATGAATTTGATCCTAGCTCCGGAGAAGAGCAGGGCGATAACTTGGCGGAAAAGCCGATTGCACCGAGAGTGGCGCGCGAAAAGACGAGTCCTGGTATTGAGCGGACCAAGTCATTCCCGTTGGGGATGGTCCTTCGAGCCTGCCCACAGATTATCGACTACGCCCCGGCAGGTGGGATCTCGCATTGGCGCGATCTCATGACGGCGGCGGCGGTCGTTCGGTCAACACTTGGCGTAAGCCCATCAGCCTACGAGGAGGCTTGTGGCATTATGGGGCCCGAGAATGCTGCTATTGCGGTTGCGTGCATCCTGGAGCGTTTTAATCTGATCAACTCCCCTGGCGGCTATCTGCGCGATCTGACTAAGCGATCAGAGCGTGGCGAGTTTTCGCTTGGGCCAATGCTGATGGCCTTGCTGAAGGCCAACTCTGGGAACGCTAGATTGGTAGGCTGACATCGCTCTTACGAGTCGAGAACTGGCCGTATATCCGGTCTTGTCAGCCGTTTTTTTTGGCGCTTTGCGAAGTAAAAACAGTGGGATATAGAGGGTGAGTGCCCTTTTTTGCGGATCATTTCAGCGCCTGCCTCGCAACACGATGATGCGATTTGAACGGAGTGGGACCTTGATCCGGGAAACTATGGATATCCAGTTGGAATATTTTCCAAATCTGGCTGATCGCATCGCACGCGTCCGAGACATGGCATTGGAGATTGAGCACCTTCCTGACAACACTCAGGCTCCGATTGGAAGTTCTCTTGCCGATGTTGAATGGTCCTCGCTTCCGGAAGAAGTTTCCTGAAGTTGAACTGCCGATTCCCAAACACTCCGGATCTAGGAGCCAAAAATGACCATGGATGATGACAAGTGGGCTCAAACGGCCGAAACAATCGAGACGGCAATCGAGAAGGCCGTGAGGCAGGGTCGACGTAGACGCGCGAAAAGGGAGCGTGAGGTGGCGAAATCCCGCGCCGACGCTGCCGGCTATGAGCCTGGTATCGTGACATTCATCGATATTCTCGGTTTTCGCGCAATGCTTGGCAGTCGACCGGCTAGTGAGATTCACGATATCATCCTCTCGTTGCGAGAATTCACGACACCCGAGGTTGAGCAATTTCGCCGCATGAAGGAAGTACGGCTCTCCAGCCGCGCATTTGCTGAGTCAATTTCCGACGCTGTTGTGCGCATTCGAGTTTTCGACACGCAGCATTCTGACGGGGCGTTTTTTCAAGAACTCCTTGGTCTGCTTCACATTCAGGTGCAGTGCATAAATCATGGGGTGCTCATCCGCGCTGGGTTGGCGATCGGAGATGTTCATGTTGGCCTAAACGGCAGTGGACCCGTATTTGGCCCGGCAATGGTGCGCGCCTATGAGATCGAGAGTGGAGAGGCGATATATCCGCGGATCGTTGTTGACGACGAAGCTTACGAGCAATTTCTCTCTGACGCTCGTCTGCGTCACGAGGATCATGATTTGGAGGAAGAGTCGGGGTATGTGAACGGCCTGCTGCGCACAGGAGAAGATGGGACACTCTTCATCGATTATCTTGGTGCAAGCGAGAGCGAGTTCGAAGTGTTCGAAGACTACCTTGCGCTTTTAGAGAGGCACGCGAATATTATTCGGCAAAACCTTACCGCCTCCCATAGAGCAGCCATCAGAAGGAAGTATCTCTGGCTTGCGCGGTACCATAACGACATCGTTTCGCTAGTCCGACTGCGATTTGGGAGCGGTGATCTTTCAGCGGAAAACTTCCTCGCCGTGACTGGAAAAGACGCAGCTGGGGTGCTCGACGGGCTCATCGTGAACTATTGATTTGTTCGGTTCGCGCTATGCCGGAATCGCCGACCGCGGCCGCGCCAAACCGAGTGGCTGATACTGGTCACTTCGCTGCACGACACACACATCGACCGATGGATCGAACCTGAGAAAGACATTCTAGTATGAAGTATGCGATCCTCCCCGCTTCTGTAGATTTGGTCGATGAGATCGAGGTCTGGCTTGATGCCGAAGAGGCTGTCTACGAGAGCGCGGTAGTGGCTTGGGACCAAGCGCCATTTGATGGACCTAAGCCAACGCGTGGCTTCAGATGCAACTGGGATCTCGTGAAAAGAAACTGGCATGACGGAAGCACGCCCCTCAACGTTCTCGTCGAGGACGGTAAGGCCGTCGGCTTTTTGTTCGGTACGGACATCCTGGAGATCCATCCCCAGCATCGGGGGCGGGCCTTGGGATACTGCTCTCGGATTATATGCTCCGTCGTGCTACCGAAGACGGATACTGCATTCTGGAAATCGAGATCGCGCCGCATACCGCTGAGCCATTCTGGCTGCGGCAAGGCTTCGTGCTGCTCGACGACGAGATTCATTTCCGACATGGCTTGCATGCCTTCAAGACCCTCCCGCGTGCTTTTTCCCTAGGCCCCGGACCGAGGGCCTCTGTAGCGATCATGTTTTATGACGAGAGAGCGGCGTATAACGAGGGCGAGCCCTTCAGCACGTTCGAGGGAAAGGGGGAGCGCCTGGCCGACGGATCTGTCCAGCTCCCGGAGCGGGTGCAAGGCTATTCACCGCTGCTCAGAGTGAACACTGACAATCATATCCGCATCATCGTGGACGGTAGCGAAATTTATTCCGGACGGTCCAAGTACGGGCAGGCCCACGGCACTAGACGTGACCCCGCCGGCCATCATTACATTGACCGCGTGTTGCCCGGTTAAGCCGGCACTCGCGCACCGGAGAGTTTCGGCGTCCGCGAAGCTCTTTCCTCAATGACTGCTGAGGATTGACGGTGGTCTTCAAAGAAGGCGAGCGGCGCGGCCACTTCGTCGGGCGGCGCTGTTATAGTAGTTCGAAGCCTGTTGAACTGATCTATGACGCGACTGCTCCATGGCCTCGGGGAGGGGAACGCCGCGATTGGCAGCTTCGGTGAGATAACCTGATCGTAAGCCGTGCGCTGAAAACTCCCCAGGCTCCAACCCGGCCATCGCCGCTCGCTGCTTGACGATCAGATTGATCGACTGCGGATCGAGCTCGCGGCGCGAGACAGTGCCCCAGCGCCCGATCCTTCGAAACACGCTCCCGCTCTCGATCTTTGCGTCGGTCATCCACGCTTGGAGCGCCTCGACCGGCCGCCCCGTCAGATAGACGACATCGTCCTGCTCGCCGCTCGTCGTTTTCGTCCGGCCGAGATGGATCCCGAGAGAGGGGAGGGGAGGGCCACCCGGAACTTCGATCGGAGCCTCCTCGGTCAGCTGCTCGACCCGCAGCCCTGCGATCTCGCTGCGCCGGCGGCCGCCGGAAGCAAACGCAACCATCAGGATGGCGCGGTCGCGCAGATCCCGCAGGTTTTCGGTGGCGCAGGTCGCTAGGAGCTTTGCCAGGACATCCCCTGTGACAGCCTTGGCACTTTTGCGGCTTCGTTTCCGCGGCACGGCACGCACGGCCAGCCGGATCGCTGATTTCAGGGGAGGGGAGGCGAAGGCACCGTCGAGGCCGCGCCATTTTGTCAGGGTCGACCAGTTCGCCAGCCGCCGGCGCACCGTCGACGGCGCATGCGGTCCGGTCGATTTGAGAAATCCCTGGCTCCGTAAATTCTCGTCGACATCGGCGGGCATGCCATGATCGGGATCGCTGGCCCGCTTTTGCGGATCCCACAAATGCTGCGCGACGAATTTGAGCAGCAGCTGTGGCTTTTAGCTCCCGATTTCAATTGAAGCGCTAAACGAAAAACTCTGCCTTCAGTTTTGAGCTTGCGGTTTCAACAAAGAGCAGGGAAGGGGCGTCTATCCGGTTGATATCACTAGTGATGCGCCCGTGATTTACCAACGAGGATCCGGCCATTCCGCATTTTCCCACGCAGCGAATTCTCCTGGAGAGATCAGGTTCTTTTCGCCGTTCTTCAATCGGATATCGTAGAGGCGGTCATACATCGGATCGAAACTCGAAAGGAGCTGCGCAAAGCCAGCCTTCCGTTGCGCTTTCGTCCATGAGGAAAAGATTGCCCCTCGACTGTCGATCATTTCGAACACTTCAGGCTGTGCCGGATCAAGGCGCTGCCAGAGATCGATGATATGCCCCGCCTGCGCACCAAAATCCTCGCGCAACGCATCTTCGATGACGGCCTCCAATGCGTAGGCTATGGTTTGGGTCTTGGCAGTATGATTGAGGAACGCGAGAGATTGCCTCAGCAGCCTTTGCTGCAACATAAGGACGGGCCAAAGGATCTGGACACCATATCGGACGCCGATTTCTTCAATATGTTTTGGCGGCTGAATAACCTCGCGCTGCCGCTCATATGCTTTGCGCACATCGTAGGCCAACCCAAGGAACGAGCCTTCCTTGTCTTTCACAATCGGCGAGCGCTCATTCACGTCATGGACGACTTCATGCAGCCAGGTCAGGGACGTGTAGTCCCGACGAGCAGGATCCCGGCGTGATTTTTGAGCAAGCTGTGGGAGAGCACCGGGACCAATCCTTTCAATCGACAAACAAGAACCCGATCAGTCCACCCATGGGTCGATGATGTCTATTCCAAAGCCTTCGAAATCCTTGGTGTTGCGCGTCGCAAGCGTCAGCTGATAGGCGACGGCCGTAGCGGCAATCAGACCGTCCATTGATGCGAGTCCCCGACCACTTCGCTTGGCAAGTGCCATGAGATCGCCCCAGGCCAAGGCGACAGGCCCTTCCACCGGCAAAATCCTGCTTTCGAAGCGTTGAGGCAGATCATGCGCGAGCCATTCGTCCAGGGCATCGCGCTTTCGCCCGCTATCCATCAACGCCACGCCGCGGCGGATTTCGGCAATCGACACGATGCTGATAAACGTGCGGTCCTCGTCCAGACCGTGGAGCCACTTCAAAACGTCTTCATTGGGGCGAGGTTTCGTAACTTCTGAAAGAACATTCGTATCTAGGAGCAGTCTCATAGCGACAAGTCACGTGGCTCATCGTGTTGCCGCTCAATATCCAGATCGGCACCACGCAGAGGTGATGCCAACAGAAACTCCGCGAGTGATCCCCTGCGCGCAGTCTTCTTCTGCCACTCTTCTGCAGAAACGACCACCACGCTCGGCTTTCCATTGCGGGTAATCGTCTGGGGTGCCAACTGCGCTCGCTCCATGACTTCCGAAAGCTTTGCCTTCGCGCCAGCGACCGTCCAGCTCATATCATCGTGTGTTGATGCTTGCATCGTCTCACCTATAACCAAAATGACTATAGTGACTATAATGCATGAGAGGTGTCTCTGCAAGCGCGTGGTCGGACGATGTAGGGGGAGGGGGCCATTAAAGCCCTGACGCCTTGGTCAGATTTACTCGAAAGCGGTCGCGTCGACGTTGGTATCTACGGGTCATCTCAGCGGAAACATGGCCCAGCTGTTTCTGGACGTAGCGTTCGTCGACTTCGGCAGAAGAAGCGAGGCCAGCACGAAGGGAGTGACCGGAAAACTTAAACGCACGCTCGATCTCGCTAAGGTCACCGCGAACGCCTGCGGCCATGGCAGTCCGTTTCACGAGGCGAGCGACCTCCTTGTCGTTCAGCCGCACCGACCCGACAGCTTTGCCTTGTCCCGTCACGCGACGGAAGAGGGGGCCGTGAGCCAGCTTGGCGAACTTGATCCAGGTCTCGACTGCGGCGACCGGACAGGTCGCATCTGCCGAGCCGCGACCGACCTCGACCTCTCGCCATCCGGTTTTACCGCGCAGGGTAATAAGCATGCCCTTGTCGAGGATCTCGATCCAACCGCGACCGTCCTCAGTTTGGTCGGCCTTCAGGTCGAGGCCGACGATCTCGGAGCGCCGAAGACCTCCCGCAAAGCCTATGAGCAACATGGCCCGATCCCGCAGGCCACGTAGAGACCCGCGATCAAGCGTCTCGACCATGGCGATGATGTCTTCAGCCATCACCGCTTCCTTCTGGACCGGTGGCTTGGCGTGGCTGTTGCGTATGCCGGCCATCACGGTGGCGATATGCCGGTCCTTGCGATCGAGTGAGAGGCCGCGCTGGGCATAGTTCCAGGAGAGCGAGGAGAGGCGGCGTTCGATGGTCGAGACTGAGTTCGCTTTTGCACCCCGTTCAGCCGTGCCGGAAGCGCAGGCTGTGATGTAAAGTCCGACGGTTTGTGGATGCGGTGGCAGAGGGGCCAGGTTGGAGCGCCGGCACCACGCCGAAAAATGCTTCCAGTCGGCCGCGTAAGCCTTGCGCGTGTTGGCGGAACTGGCCGCCTCGACATAACCCCGGGCGCGATCGGCGAGGCTGGCAAGATGCGCTGGCGTCTGATCCTGATCAGCAGGGGAGGGGAGGGCGCTGTCGCCCGACACCTCCGGCACGGAAACATCATGCCCGGTCGCCGTGCTGAGAGACGGCGCTGAGGTCTCCTCGACGTGATTTTTGGTGTTTTGCTCGATGATTTGGGCCATTTCTCTATAATGAACATAATGTCCGATAATGCAAGATTATCGGACATTTTATATTCCTGACATGTCGTGCGGTTTGGATCGATATATATAGCCTAAACTGCGCATCTGATCTATACTGCGAAGCATGAACTCGATCACCAAAGTGCAAATTCCATCAGTGACATGGTCGGCGAACATGCCGGGCTGGACGTTGGCATATGGCCGTGACATCGACGAAATTGATGCCGCCTTCGCCGCCGGTATCGGCTTGAAATCCCTCGATGATGTGATCCGCGCCGATCCTCCTTGGCTCGGCTGCTGGCGCGACCGCCTAGCCCTGAAATCAGCCGCTGTCGCGGCCCGCATGCTCGATAGGAATGAAGAAGAGAATGCGCTGCGCGACGCCGTTTTGCTGACTCCCGCGAATGGAGACCCGGGACCGGCCGGAAAGCTGTTTTTAGCCACACGAATGCTGGCACGTCGAACAGCGATGCCCGGTACTGCGTTTGTAAGGGAATTGGTCGAGCTTCTGTCTATCCGATGGGACACGGAGCTCTCCTCGATCGCGGATCTCGCCGATGTGGCAATCCAGTCCGGGCGCGCGGCCCCCATTGCGATTGCTGATCTGGTATCCGCGATCATGGCGCTTCGTCCGGACGCGGAGGTCCTGGCTCTGGCTTTGGCAGACATCGTACTGGCCCAGAAGCTGAGATGGGCGCGACCCGTGCCGCTTCTGCTACCTGTACGGTTCGGGTCTGCATTCCGCACGATCGGCGGAAGAGGTCGAGTGCGGCCAGGTGAGCCAGCTTATCCGAAAGCAATTTGTCTGGCGCTGGTCAGCAGTGTCGAGGCGGCGCTTCAATCTGCCGCCGACATTGATCGCCGTGCCGCTCGGTTAATGGCAGCAGTGCCAAAGGTGAGGACCAAGGGGGGCGATACGGTTATCCAAAAGCTCCTCAATGAAGACGCGGTTCCGGCCTCGGCGCCGGGGTGCAATCTGTCACGCTGGGCAGCCACTCGACTGTTTGAGCGGCTGGAGAGTTTCGAAGCGGTGCGGGAACTGTCCGGCCGCTCTTCCTTTCGAATTTATGGGTTATGAGGGCTTGTCGCAAACCTTGCAGTAGGCTGAGACTACCCCGCGAACGGTGGCATTTTCACGCTTTGTTAACCTTTTGAAGTCCGAAGAGGCGCCCGAGCAGGTCATTCTGGTCGTTGATTGTCCAGTCGCCGGAAAAGCCGAAGCCTTTGCGCAGCCACAACATCGCTTCGAACCCAGCGATCGTCCGGCGCGCCGTTTTGAATGACTGGAAGCAGCCGATCTTGGGCATGTTCTTCTTGACCCGGAAGTGGTCGCTCTCGATGCCTTGCTGGAGGTGCTTCGTGACATAATGTACCGGGCTCGGATGCAGGAGCCCGTCATCGATGGCTGTTTTGATCGTTGAAGGAAACGTGTTAGCGCCATCTGTACCGATCTTACCCGGCGATAGTAGCGGCTCATCCTTGAGCATCTTACGGAAGAAGCGCTTGGCGGCGTCGAGATCGCGCTTCGCGGTGAGCAAGAAGTCGACCGGGTTTCCGTGCTTGTCGATGGCGCGGTACAGGTATCGCCACTTGCCCCGGATCTTGACGTAGGTCTCGTCAATCCTGACTGAGCCACAATGCGGTCGGCGAAACTGGCGTAGGCGCTTCTCGATTACAGGTGCATAGGCGAGGACCCAGCGGTTGATTGTACTATGGTCGACCTCGAAGCCGCGCTCGCGGAACATCTCCTCGAGATCTCTGTAGCTGAGCGGATACCGTAGATACCATGTCACTGCCTGCACGATCAGCCATGCCTCGAAATGCCGCCCTTTGAAATCGTCCTTCGACTGGCGCTTCAGCTTTTCGGCAATGGCATTCAGAATCATGGCTACGCTCCGCTACATCGGGAGCTGAATTTCCACCGTTGTGGTCAACAGCTAGTTAACCAAAAGAATTTGCGACACGCCCCTTTATTAAATCCACGGCGAGCGACAAGCTCTTTCAACCATTGAGATCGGCGATCGTCGTGAGTGGCAAGTCGGCTGATAACTGCGCGCGCACCATGAATCATCTGGCGACGTAGATAATGGTTCGCTCGGCGGCCAATTCCGCCAAGGCGTGGTTTGCCGCCAGTCGTGTATTGTCGTGGGACCAGCCCGATCCAGGCCGCCAGTTCTCGCCCCGATTTGAAGTAGCGCCCGTCCTCAACGCTGGCCACCAGTGCCGTTGCAATGATCGGTCCGACGCCAGGCAGTTCGGACAGACGGCGGCAATCTTCTCGCTCGCGGCAAATCTCGCCAATCTTCCTGTCTAGCCTGGCAACTCGGTCATTCACATCGGTGAGCTGGTCGAGGAGTTCGAGGAACAGCTCCCGCCCGAGATCGGAGAGAGCCGCATTTTCGATAGCCGAGGGTGCCTGGGATGCAAAGCGCCATGGCCCTTGCGGTAAAACGATCCCATATTCGGCGAGAAGGCCGCGTGCATGATTGATCAGCGATGTACGCTGTACGATCAGACGCTCTCTAATTCTATGCAGCGACTGTAGGTCTTGCTGTGTGGTGGACTTTACCGGTACAAACCGCATGGTTGGACGTGTCGCGGCTTCATAAATCGCGGCTGCATCGACTGCATCGTTTTTGGAACCGCGCACAAAAGGCTTCACAAAGCGCGGATTGATCAGCAGAACCTCTCGCCCATCGTCCTTGAATTGCCGCCCCCAATGGTGAGCGCTGGCACAGGCCTCCATCGCAACCGTCTTTGGAGCAATCGCCTTAACTGTCTCGGCCAATTTTGACCGGCTGATCTTGCGCGAGAGAATAGTGCCATCCAAAGCAATGCTGTGCAGATGGAACGACGACTTTCCGAGATCGATTGCGAGTAGTTCGAATGTCATGACTTCCTCCTTTAGTTGGCGGTTCATTCTGAAGGTTCGGAGGGAGGCGTCCATCCCATAACATGAAGACCGCAGTCGATCGTGTTGGCCGCGGCAAGGAACGGCAAGTCAACGTCCGCTTCCAGGCGATGACGAACCACTACGTCTTTGCGCCCGAGTTCTGCAATCCCGCCGCGGGATGGGAGAAGGGCCAGGTGGAGAAGAACGTCCAGGATTCCCGTCCCCGCCTATGGCAACAGATGCCCGACTTCCCGGATTTGGCAACGTTGAACCTCTGGCTGGAACAGCATTGCCAAGACCTGTGGCAGGAGACAGCGCATGGGAGCCTTCCCGGTTCGATCGCGGATGTTTGGGGTGATGAGCAGCCTGCGTTAATGGCATTGCCCGCGATGTTTGACGGCTTTGTCGAGCAGAGCAAGCGCGTCTCGCCGACATGCCTGATCACTTTCGAGCGGAACCGCTACAGCGTGCCGGCATCTTTTGCGAACAGGCCTGTCAGCCTACGGATTTATCCCGAGCGGCTGGTCGTTGCAGCCGAGGGCAATATCCTCTGCGAACATCCGCGGATCATAGAACGCAGCCACGACAAACCACCACGGACTACTTACGACTGGCGTCATTACCTTGCCGTCATCCAGCGCAAACCCGGAGCCCTGCGCAATGGCGCTCCCTTCCTGGAATTACCGCCGGTCTTCCGCAAATTGCAGGACCAGATGCTTCGCCGCCCCGGCGGTGATCGTGAGATGGCTGATATCCTCGCTCTCGTCCTTCATCACGACGAACAGGTCGTCCTCCGCGCTGTGGAACTCGCCCTGGATGCTGGCGTGGCCACCAAGACCCATGTGTTGAACCTGCTGCATCGGCTGATCGACGGCAAAACCACCGATGGTCCCGATATCGACACGCCACAGGCGCTGACCTTGCTGCGCGAACCCAGGGCCAACGTCGAACGCTACGATGGCTTGCGTGTCCGGACTGTGGGAGGTCGCCATGCGTCATGATCCCGCCAGCGCCGCCGTCGTCATCATGCTGCGTAGCCTGAAGATGTATGGAATGGCCCAAGCGGTCACGGACCTGATCGAGCAAGGTGCTCCAGCCTTCGATGCGGCCGTGCCGATCCTATCGCAGTTGCTGAAGGCCGAGATGGCCGAGCGTGAGGTTCGCTCCATTGCCTATCACATGAAGGCGGCTCGCTTCCCAGCCTACAAGGATATCTCCGGATACGACTTCGCCGCCAGCGAGATCAACGAGGCGACAGTGCGCCAATTGCACCGATGCGAGTTCATGGACGAAGCGCAGAATATCGTGCTTGTCGGCGGACCCGGAACAGGAAAAACACATGTCGCGACCGCCCTCGGTGTCCAGGCTGTCGAGCACTATCGCCGAAAGGTCCGCTTCTTCTCGACCATCGAATTGGTCAATGCGCTCGAGCAGGAGAAGGCAAAAGGCAAGGCGGGCCAGATCGCCGAGACGCTGGTCCGTCTCGATCTGCTGATCCTCGATGAGCTCGGATACCTTCCGTTCAGTGCCTCAGGTGGAGCGCTGCTCTTCCATCTGTTGAGCAAGCTTTATGAGCGCACCAGCGTGATCATCACCACCAACCTCAGCTTCAGCGAATGGGCAACCGTCTTCGGCGACGCCAAGATGACCACCGCTCTGCTCGATCGTCTGACCCACCGTTGCCACATCCTGGAAACCGGTAACGACAGCTTCCGCTTCAAGGCCAGCTCGGCCGCTGCGGCACAAAAAAGAGGAGAAAAGGCCAATCCCTTGACCAAACCCTGATCAGAAAACCATACTCAGAGGTGGCTCACTTCTCGGTGGAAAAACCGGGGGTGCGGACGAAAACTTGGACCACCAAGGAGGTAGTTCATGTATTCCTACGCAGACAGACTTCGAGCGGTTGAGCTCTATATCCGGCTTGGCAAGCGGCTTAACGCGACCATTCGCCAGCTGGGATATCCCACCAAGAATGCGCTGAGAGGCTGGTACCGCGAGTACCTACAGCATCTCGACCTGCGTACTCAGCCGGTAGCGCGAGCGCCAAAATATTCAGAGGCTCAGAGGCAGGCGGCACTTGAGCACTTTCGCACCCATGATCGTTGCATCTCTGCGACGATGAGGGCGCTCGGCTATCCCGGTCGAGGAACTCTAACCGCATGGGTTCGTGAGGCGTTTCCGGAGGCGCGGACATCGATGGTCGGTCGATCGTGGCACCCTGGCTATTCCGAAGAGGTCCGGCAAGCGGGGGTCATCGGATTATGCAGTGGAGATGAAAGCGCTCAACAGGTAGCTGACCGACTGGGCGTCTCAAGGCCGACATTGTACAGCTGGAAAGATCAGCTACTCGGTCACGAGGCTCCCTCATCCATGAAACGCCGCAAATCCAACCCCAAGCTGCCTGAACGTGAAGAGCTCGAGCGACAGCTTGAAGCCCTCCAGCGTGATGTCCGCCAGTTACAACTCGAGCATGATCTCCTGAAGAAGGCCAACGAACTCCTAAAAAAAGACCTGGGCGTCGATCTGCAGATCCTGAGTAATCGGGAGAAGACCCAACTGATTGACGCCCTTAAGGAAGTTTATCGCTTGCCAGAGCTGCTTGCCCAGCTTCGGATTGCCCGCAGCTCCTACTTCTACCATCGCGCCCGCATGTGCCTGGCAGACAAGTATGCCGCCGTCCGCCACAGCCTAGCTGAGATCTTTGAAACGAACCGTCGTTGCTACGGTTATCGACGACTGCAGGCGTCGCTGGCCAGACAAAGCGTGGTAATCTCGGAAAAGGTTGTCCAGCGATTGATGAAGCAGGAGCAATTGGTCGTTGCCAAGCCGCGTCGACGGCGGTTTGGATCCTATCTGGGAGAGATCAGTCCAGCGCCCGAGAACCTGATCAATCGCGACTTCCATGCAGAAGCGCCGAACGTGAAGTGGCTGACAGACATCACCGAGTTCCAGATCCCAGCAGGCAAGGTGTACCTTTCGCCCATCATCGACTGCTTTGACGGCATGGTCATCAGCTGGTCCATCGGAACCCAACCGGATGCAGGTCTCGTCAACACCATGCTGGATGCAGCCATCGAAACCGTCGCCAACGGCGAGGAACGGCCAATCATCCATTCTGATCGCGGAGCCCATTATCGATGGCCCGGCTGGTTAACCCGTATCAGCGAAGCAAGACTGGTTCGCTCGATGTCTCGAAAGGGTTGCTCGCAAGACAACGCCGCGTGCGAAGGGTTCTTCGGTCGGTTGAAAACCGAGCTCTTCTATCCACGAGACTGGAAGGTCATCACGATCGAGCAGTTCGTGGCAGAGGTGGACGCCTACATCCGATGGTACAATGAAACGCGCATCAAAATATCACTGGGATCACTCAGCCCGGTCGAATATCGTAAGAGCCTCGGCCTGAGCATTTAAAACAGTCCAACTTTTTATCCGCACCCCCACCGGCTCAGTTCCGCGTGGAAACCAACAGGTAACCAGAAAAAGCCACAATTGCAACATGCCTTGGGTGGATTCTTAGTTCATGAGCCGTAACTCTGTAGAGTTTGATGATTTAAGTATTTGATATTAAATTAATTTAACTCGTTGTGAGGATAATACGTTTCGAAGTGTTGAGTCGGTATCGGATTAATCCCTACCTTCGCCATCGCATGGATTTGCCTTTTGCGGCTTGATGCTGACTCGCGGGTTGTGCCCCTCCGGGAGGGCGGCTAGCCTAACCCGGATTTGTCGGTTACGGATTTGGCAGACCGAATTGCTCATCAGCCGTCATTTGGGAGAAGTCCAATTCAGCCTAACCTTTTGATCCTGACAGATATCGACTTCCTCGATCGTTGCGTAGTCGAACACTGATTGAAGTAGAACTGTGTCATAGATGAAAAGCTTGGCATCTGTTGCGGTCCCATAGGGGAAGCGCCGTCGCACCTCTACCTTTTTCAGGCCATCCACGATCCGCGTTGCGTACTCTGGCTTAATGCTCAGGATGGAGTCCTGCTTAAAAAGGTATAGGTTAATTATAGTTACGATCGACTTGGAGTTAAGTTGGGGAAAAATCGATAAGAGCCAATATTACTTACTATCGCGGAAATCAGACTTTATAATGACCGTATAATGAGAAGTCTGCCAAATTTCTTGCTTTAGCCGGTCTTTGAATGCATTCGAAGAAAAATAAGGGCGTACGCGCACTCGCGATGAAAAGCACAACTCTGTCAATTACATAGTTGATTATGATCGTAAAATTTTATATTATCAGAAAATTAAATAATATGTCCACTGGTGATCCGGTCTGAAAATTTCAATTTCAAGGATATTTACCTGAAGTGTTCCTATTTATACTAGAGCGTTTCCCTTTCATGTTGGATCGTATCCGCAAGAGTTGAAGAAGTTTCTCGCTTCTTGAGGCTCGACGAATTCGATGAGTTGTCCGATCCTGTCCCATAGGCCAGATACGGTACGCTCGGCGGCCTTGCGCAGGAGCGCTTTCAGTTTCGAGAATGCCTTTTCGATGGGGTTGAAGTCCGGGCTGTAGGGCGGCAGGAACATCATTCGCGCTCCGGCCGCCTCGATCATCTCACGGGCTGCCGGTCGCTTGTGACTGGAAAGATTGTCGAGAATGACAACGTCGCCAGGCTTCAAGGTCGGGACGAGAACCTGCGCGACATAAGCCTCGAACCATTCTCCATTGATCGGCCCGTCAATCACGAGCGGCGCGACCATTCCGGTGTTGCGCAGGCCAGCCACGAGCGTCGTGGTCTTTCGGTGGCCGTGAGGAAAGCCCATGCGTAGCCGCTCTCCCCTGTTGCACCGCCCATGGGTGCGCGCCATGTTCGTTGCGGTCCAGGTTTCATCAATGAAGACGAGCTTGGCGGGATCGAGGTCCAGTTGATCATCGAACCAGCGCTGGCGCTGCTCCAGGAGATCGGGGCGGTTCTGCTCTATCGCGTGGCCAGTCTTTTTTTACGTGTCTGGCCATGCCGGACGAGGAACCGATGCAGCGCCGACTTGCTGATCAGGATACCCTGAGCGCAAAGAAAGTCGCGGAGTTCGAACAGCGTTCCGTCGCGATGCTCGCCCAGCCATCTCATGATCGCATCCGCATGCGCTTCGGTTTTACGGGAGTTCCGATCACCACCGAGAGGACCAGGTCGGACGTCACCCTGACGCAGTTGCAGATTGCGCCAACGGCTGACGCTTGCTGCACTCACGCCGAAACGTTCGGCAGCTTCCCTATGGGTTGCACCACCGGAAACGGCGGCGAGAACCCGAATGCGCAGATCGACAGAAAGGAATTTCGACATATCCGCCGACCTCCATCGGCAGATAGTTTGAATCAGACCGCCGCTGATTTGCAAAGCCCCACAGATTCATTCAGGCCGGGAAACGCTCTAATGTCAACATTATGCCGTCATTACTTGACGCAAACCCCTGTATTCTGCTTCTCGGACAATTCAAAAATATCAAGTTATGTGAGGATCCGCGGCTCGCGCCTATAAAGTCGAGTTTTCAATAATCTTCAATTTTTACAAAGATTTGTGAACATTTTGGCGGATGCCCGCCTTTCCGTTGGCGGAAGACCGCCACAAAACTGGCGCTGTGTGAATCTCGGATAATTGCGCGGTTCGTGCAAAACTCATACCCTGAAGGTTCCCGCGAGGAGGCGGGAGGAAATCGTTCGGGAGGACACCATGAAATTTCGCACCACTTTTGCGATGGCTTTTGCCTGCGCATTTGCCGTCAGCGCCCCCAAGGCCGGCGCCGAGCAGTTCATAAACGTGCTGGCTGGCGGTACGTCCGGCGTCTACTATCCGCTGGGCGTTGCCCTGTCTGACATCTACGGCAAGGGCATTGCCGGTTCCCGCACCCAGGTGCAGGCGACCAAGGCATCGGTTGAGAACCTCAACCTTATCCAGCAGGGCAAGGGGGAAATCGCCTTCACGCTCGGCGATGCGCTCGCCATGGCCTGGGAAGGCAATACCGAAGCGGGCTTCAAGGCGCCTCTCGCGAAGTTGCGCGTCGTGGCTGCAATCTATCCCAATTATGTGCAGATTGCCGCTTTGAAGGAAGCAGGCATTAACACGATTGCCGACATGAAGGGCAAGACGCTTTCGGTCGGTGCCGCCAAGTCGGGAACCGAGCTCAATGCGCGCGCCATTCTGGGTGCGGCAAGCCTCGGCTATGGCGACCTGGGCAAGGTGGAATACCTGCCTTTCGCGGAATCCGTCGAACTCATGAAGAACCGCCAGCTTCAGGCAACGTTGCAGTCTTCAGGGCTCGGTAACGCCGCAATCAAGGATCTCGCCTCCAGCCAGGAGATCAGCATCGTATCGATCCCCGATGACATGGCGAAAGCCTTGGGTGTGCCTTACATCCCAGCCAAGATCCCGGCTGGCACCTACAAGGGTCAGGATAGCGACGTAGCCACGGTGGCGGTAGGCAACTATCTCGTTACCAGCGCCGATGTGCCGGAAGAGGTGGTCTATCAGATGACCAAGCTCATTTTCGACAATCTTGCGACACTCAAGGCCGCCCATAGCGCAGGGGCGGGTATCTCGTTGGATGAGGCGGCCAAGAATCCGCCGGTTCCGCTGCATCCGGGTGCCGAGCGGTATTACCGCGAGCAGGGCAAGCTCTGATCCATCGATCATACCCCGCGGTCAAAGCGGGCGGTTATTCAGTGACCGCCCCTTTTTGATCCTATGGGAGAGGAACCCCGAAATGACCGATGCAACTACGGCGCAGACGATCGATGTGGCGCATGATCCCCTTGGCGACGGCTTCCCGTCCGGCCTGCTGGGACGTGTGCTGTTCTGGCTGGCTGTCGTCTTTTCCCTGTTTCAGATCGCCACGGCGGCACATCTTATCGATATGCCCAGCCAGATCGCCCGTGCGTTTCATGTGGGCTTCCTCATGGCGCTGGGCTTTCCCCTGCTGGCGGTCGTGAAGCCCAGAAGCGGCCTGACACGGGCGGCAATCTTCATCCTGGCCGCAGTGGGGGTAGTCATCGCCATCTATCAGGCCATCGAGTACACCGAATTGCTGCTGAGGGCTGGTGATCCACTGCCGCGCGATATCTGGTTCGGAGTTGCCGCACTGGTGGCGGTCTTTGCCGCAGCCTGGCTGCTGATGGGCCCGGCGCTGCCAATCATCACCAGCGTTTTTCTGGCCTACGCGCTGTTTGGTCAATATCTGCCTGCTCCGCTCAACCATCGCGGCTATGATTTTGCGCAGGTGGTCGAGCATCTCGCCTATGGCACGGAGGGCATATACGGTATCCCCGTCTATGTCTCGTCCACCTATATCTTCCTGTTCATCCTGTTCGGAGCCTTTCTGGAAAAGGCCGGGATGATCCGCCTGTTCACGGATGTTTCCCTCGCCGCTGTCGGTCACATGACCGGCGGTGCGGCCAAGGTTTCGGTTCTGTCTTCGGCTTTGATGGGAACGATCTCCGGCTCCGGCGTTGCCAATGTGGTGACGACAGGGCAGTTCACCATTCCGCTGATGAAGCGGTTCGGCTACCGGCCGGCCTTTGCTGGCGGCGTCGAGGCAACGGCCAGCATGGGCGGGCAGATCATGCCGCCGGTCATGGGCGCGGTTGCCTTCATCATGGCCGAGACGCTCGGCGTCCAGTATATCGAGATCGTCAAGGCTGCACTCATTCCCGCCATCCTCTATTTTCTCGGGGTGTTCTGGATGGTGCACCTCGAAGCCGGCAAACGGGGACTCCGCGGTCTTTCGCGGGATGCGCTGCCTTCTGCCCGCAGGGCTCTGCGTGATGGCTGGTACCTGTTGCTGCCGCTCGCCGTTCTGGTCTGGCTGCTCTTTTCCGGCTTTACCCCGCTTTATGCGGGAACGGTGGGGCTGGCGCTGACCGTGCTGCTGATTCTTGGCGGTTCGGCCGTTCTGGGTTTGCCCGAAGGCGTATTGCGGGTGATCTTCTGGATTGGGCTTGGTCTGGTCGCGGCGGCATTCTTCGCTCTCGGCCTGTGGATAATCCTCGGCGCTCTCGCTGTTCTCGGCGTGGTTGCGCTTGTCAGCAAGGGCGGGCGGGAGACGCTGGGCATCTGCCGCGACAGTCTTGCGGATGGCGCGCGTACCGCGCTGCCCGTCGGGATCGCCTGCGCGCTCGTGGGTGTCATCATCGGTGTCATGACGCTGACCGGGGCAGCCAACACCTTTGGCCAGTTCATCGTTGGCGTTGGAGAAAGCTCGCTGCTCCTGTCCCTGATCCTGACCATGGTGACCTGCCTCATCCTTGGCATGGGTATTCCCACGATCCCCAACTACATCATAACCTCGTCCATCGCCGGTCCCGCCCTGCTGGCGCTGGGGGTACCGCTGATCGTCAGCCATATGTTCGTGTTCTATTTTGGCATTCTCGCCGATCTGACACCGCCTGTGGCCCTGGCTTGCTTCGCTGCGGCTCCCATCGCCAAGGAAAGCGGGCTGCGTATCAGCCTTGAGGCGGTCAAGATTGCCGCTGCCGGCTTCGTGGTGCCCTTCATGGCGGTCTATAGCCCCGCTTTGATGCTTCAGGACGGAGGAGCGACAGCGATAGCCATCGGCTACTGGCCGGCCGTTGCCTATATTACGGTCAAGTCGATAATCGCATTGGCGCTTTGGGGCGTGGCGGTGATCGGCTGGCTTGGGCGACCGCTGGCGCTGTGGCAGCGCGGTTTTGCCATGGTTGCATCGTTCAGCCTGGTTGCCGCCCTGCCACTGACCGATGAGATCGGCTTCGTCCTGTTCGCTCTGTTTGCCGGGATGCTGTGGTGGCAGTTCCGCAGGGCTGTGGCATGAGTGCGGCACTGTGCCTGATGGCGGGGGGCTGATGCTGGCCCTCCCGCCTGATGGCCATTTTCGCCTGCAATGGACCCATTCCGTCGAGAAAACCGAATGGCGGGAGGATTGGCGCCGGGTGCCGGGCGGGCTGAAGCTGGAGCGTGCCGCCATCAAGGGATCGGGTGCGGGGATGGAGCCCGGCCCCGATGCCCGTCTCGTCGATGGCTGGCTTGTCTGGTCGCCGAAAGTTGCGCCGGTTTCCACCCTTGTCATCGCCGCCTCGGGTATGACAGCCTCTGGCTGGACATTGTGCGCCAGCGAAACCTGTCAGGTGCTGGGGGACACGGCTGGAGAAGCCATAACCCTGCGGCCCTGCCAAAACTGAGGACAAAAAGGGGCGGATTGAGATGCCGGTCCGTACAGCGATAAACGGGCTCATCATTGCCGTAGCCGCCTTGCTCTGCGGTTTGCTGAGCTGGCATGTCTCGCGTTCCGCCATGATCAACCGTCTCGACCAGAGTCTGATCCTGTCGCGTCATGCCCTGACCGTCGAGATCGAACGGTTCCGGTATCTTCCCGCCGTGGCGGGTGAGGATGCCCGCATCCGGTCTGCCCTTCGCGCGCCCGACGATGGCGCGGCTATCCTTTCCGCCAACGGCTATCTGGAAACGCTGGTCCAGACCTCCGGCGCGACGCATCTTTATCTGCTGGACGCATCCGGGGTGACCATCGCCGCCTCGAATTGGAAAAGCCCGGAAAGCTTCATGGGGCAGGATTACAGCTTTCGCCCCTACTTCAAGGATGCGCTCAATGGGGGCAGCGGCGCCTTCTATGCGATCGGCGTCACTACCCGGCTGCCGGGCTACTTTCTCTCGGCCCGCGTGGTGCTGCCTGACGGCATAACCGGTATCGTTGTCGTCAAGATCGACCTTAGCCCGTTGCGGGATACCTGGAACCGGGTCGAACAGGACATCGCCGTGACCGATACGGATGGCGTCATCTTTCTGGCTTCGGACCCGGACTGGCTCTATCGCCCCCTGATGGCTCTGTCGCCTGCTGTTCTTGCGCGGCTGAAGCAGGTCCAGACCTATTCAGGCATCGATATTGCTGCGGCACAGCCGTTGAAAGAAGGAGCTTTCGGGCTGATCAACAGCAAGAACAAGCGCATGCTGGTCAGCCGCCTCACGGCCATGGAACCTGACTGGCAGATGCTTGCGGCGACACCCGTCACCGCAGTGGCAAGCACAGCGGGTCTTGGAGCGCTGGCAGGCGCGCTGCTGGCTGCCATGGCGCTCGGTTGGGCCAAGATCAGACGCCAGCGCCGCGCACTTCTGGAGATGGAGCGCCATCATGCCGCCGTTCTGGAGCAGCGTGTTACTGAGCGTACCGCTGCGCTGAACCGCGAGGTTGAGGTGCGCTGCAACACCGAGGCTGAATTGCGCGCAGCGCAGGAAAGTCTGATCCAGGCCGAGAAAATGGCCGCGCTGGGCCGGATGTCGACCGCCATCGTTCACGAGATCAGCCAGCCGCTGGCGGCGATGGAGGCGACCCTGTTGACGGCGACCATGATGGCAGAGGCCGCCGCACCGGATGCAAGGCAACGGATCGAGACGGCGCGCGGGCTGGTCAGGCGCATGCAGCGCACCACCAAACGCCTGAAATCCTTCGCCCGGAAAGAAGTGACCGAGACCGAACCCGTCGATCTCATGACCGTCATCGAGGGGCAATGGAGGTCATTCAGCCGCGGGCCAGGACCGCAGGCGTTATGCCGGAACTGCGCACTGTTGCGGCATCGTGCCGGGTACAGGCCGGTCGTGGGCGAATGGAACAGGTGCTGGTGAACCTGCTGGTCAATGCGCTGGACGCAGTGGAGGGGAGGCAAGGCGCGAAGGTCGAGGTCGAGCTGGTGCTGACCCCGGACGAGGCGCTCATTGCCGTCGAGGACAATGGGCCCGGCATCGACCCGCAGGTCATGCAGCGGGTGAGTGAGCCCTTCTTCACCACCAAATCGAAAAGCGAGGGTCTTGGTCTCGGTCTGGCGATTTCCTCAGAGATCATTACCTCTTTCGGAGGCCGGATCGATCTTGACCCACGAGCGGGCGGTGGGCTTTGCGCGAGCATCCGCCTGCCCAGGCTGGAACGGGAAGACCAATGAACGAAATGCCTGAGGCTGCAACGCCGCCGCTCATTCATGTCGTCGATGATGACGGTGACCACCTTGCCGCCCTTTGCGATCTTCTTCAGGCGCGCGGCCATCGGGTGACAGGCTTTACGACCGCCGAGATGGCCTACGACAGTCCCGCCACGCCCGACCTTGTGGTATCCGACCTGCGCATGCCCGGCTGGGACGGGCTCGATCTGCTGGAGCATCTGCGTGGTCGTCACCCAGACCTGGCCGTGGTGCTTTTGACCGGCCATGGCGATGTGCCGCAGGCGGTGCGGGCAATGCGGCTGGGGGCGGAGGATTTTCTGGAAAAACCCTATGACGGTGCGCATCTGATCGCCGTGATCGACCGCGCCTTGCGCAACGTCGCGATGCGGGCCGAAGTGGCCCGCTTGCGCCGGGAACTGAGCCTCCGACCTCAAACCTGTCTGCTTGGTCAGTCTGCGGCCATTCAGGAACTGCGCGCGCGGATTGCTGCGCTGGCGCCGTTAAACGTCGATATTGTCGTGACTGGTGAAACCGGAACCGGAAAAGAGCTTGTGGCCCGTGCCCTGCATGATGCCAGCTCGCGCCGGGACGGCCCCTTTGTGGCGATCAACTGTGCCGCGTTGCCCGAGGCGCTGTTTGAAATCGAGATGTTCGGGCATGTCGCCGGTGCCTTTCCGGGGCGGGTGACAAACCGGGCAAACTGGAGGCGGCAACGGGCGGCACGCTTGTGCTGGACGAGATCGAGGCCATGCCGCATGCGGTTCAGGCCAAGCTTTTGCGCGTGTTGGAAGAACGCGGCGTCGTGAGACTCGGTGAACACCACATGCGACCGCTGGATCTGCGACTGGTTGCTCTGACCCGAGCCGATCTGCGTGAATTGACGCTGGATGGAAGTTTCCGGCCAGAGCTATACTTTCGCATAGCGGGCAGCAGCATCCAGTTACCTGCCCTGCGTGAAACCGGGAATGATATTTCCCTGATCTTCACGCATTTCGTAACTGAAGCCGCCCGCCGCGCCAATCTTCCGGTTCCTGCCATCGATTATGCCTTGCGTCAGCGCCTCCTGCGTCGTCCATGGCCTGGCAATATGCGCGAATTGCGGGCCGTCGCGGAACGGTTTGCGTTGCAGATCGATCAGCCGGACCTTCCCGCCGCCTCGCAGGTTGATCAGGATAGTCTCGCGGACCGTGTGGCTGCCTTCGAAGCGCGGGAAATTCGCACGACGCTGGAGCGCTGCCGGGGCAACACCGAACGGGCAGCCCAGGTTCTCGGAATGGCCCGACGCACCCTGAACGACAAGATTCACCGCTACGGTATTCGGCTGGATTGAGGCATCTGGATGCTGGCTTCCATCGGCCATATTTGATTTTTCTTCCTAAATTGCATGACAACAGCGGAATGCTTTGTTACAGAGTGCTTGGGTGTTCGTGCTGGAGATTGGTACGGCAGGATTGCGCAGGTCGGGCCGCCGCGCGGTTTTTGTATGGACACACCGATGAGCGCCGTAATCGATCGCCCGATCCCCAAGCCGTTGCCAATAGCTGTAACGATCTCGACCGTACCGTCGGGAGCGTGGATTCGCTGATGGTTCTCTGGCTTGTTCCCCTTTTGCCGCTGCTCGGCGCGATCCTGCCGCCGCTTCTCATCCGCTCTGGCCGCAATGTTTGCGCCAATGCTACGGGTCTTGTGTCGCTTGCGGCGCTGGCGTTGCTGTTGTCGCGTGCGGAAACCGTTTTTTCCGGCGGCGTCGAGCGCGTCAGCCTGACATGGATTGCGCAAATCGGGCTGAATTTCTCTTTCCGCCTCGATGGATTGAGCCTTTTCTTCGCCGCGATGATCCTGATCATTGGCCTGCTGGTCATCGTCTATGCGCGGTTCTATCTCGATCGTGACGATCCCGTCGGGCGCTTTTATGCCTATCTGCTGCTGTTTCAGGGGGCAATGCTTGGCGTTGTGCTCTCCGACAACCTGATCCTGCTGCTGATTTTCTGGGAACTGACCAGCCTGACGTCGTTCCTGCTGATCGGTTACTGGCGGCACAGGCAGGATGCGCGCGAAGGCGCGCGCATGGCGCTGATCGTGACCGGCGGCGGGGGCTGGCGCTGATCGGCGGTCTGATACTGCTCGGACATATTGCAGGCACCTACGAGATTTCCGAGCTTCTGCTGCGTGGCGACATCATCAAGGCATCGCCGCTATACCTTCCGGCGCTGCTTCTGATTCTGCTCGGAGCCTTCACCAAATCGGCCCAGTTTCCATTCCATTTCTGGCTGCCGCATGCCATGGCTGCGCCGACGCCGGTTTCCGCCTACCTGCATTCGGCGACGATGGTAAAGGCGGGCATCTTTTTGCTGGCGCGCTTCTGGCCGGCTCTCTCCGGCACCGATGCATGGTTCTTGATCGTTGCCCCTGTAGGGCTTGCGACGATGCTGATTGCGGCATGGATCGCTTTCTTCAAGGATGACCTCAAGGGTCTGCTCGCCTTTTCCACGGTCAGCCATCTCGGCCTCGTGACCATGCTGCTTGGTCTCGGCACGAAAATGGGCGCAGTTGCTGCCGTCTTCCACATTCTCAACCATGCAACGTTCAAGGCCGCCCTTTTCATGAGCGCGGGTATTGTCGATCATGAGACGGGCACCCGCGATCTCAAGCGGCTTGGCGGCCTCATGGGGCTCATGCCGGTCACCGCGACGCTTGCGCTTGTCGCGGCCGCATCGATGGCGGGCGTGCCGTTCTTCAACGGATTCCTTTCCAAGGAAATGATGCTGGAAGAGGCGGCCCACACCGTTTATGCCGGTCAGGCATGGCTGTTCCCGGTTGCCACAACCCTCGGGCCGTGTGTTCCGTGGCCTATTCGCTGCGCTTTGCTGTAGGGACTTTCATGGGCGCGAAGCGCCATGACTATCCGCGCCATCCGCATGATCCGCCGGCTGGCATGTGGATGCCGGTGGCACTGCTGGCGATTGCCGTCGTTGCCATTGGCGTTGCGCCCGCCTTTGTTGCCGGTGACCTTGTTGCGACCGTAGCCGGCGCTGTGACGGGCGGCAGCCTGCCCGAATATCATCTGGCGCTGTGGCACGGGTTCACGCCCGCGCTGTTCATGAGCCTCATTGCCTTCGCGGGCGGCGCGGCACTTCTCGCAGCCTATGGGGTGGCGAACGGGCTCAGGCTTGCAGTGCCCCGCCCCGATGCCAAGGCGATGTTCGAGAGCGTTCTTTCTGTGTGCGAAAAGGCAGCAAGCCTTGTGACGGGGATGCTGCACAACGGTTCGCTGCCGATGACGCTGCGCATCGTTTTCGTCACGCTTGTTGCCTTGGGTCTCCATGCGGCATGGCAGGGAACGCTCGGCAATGGTGCGCGCCCATTGCTTCCCGTCAGCCTGCCCGCCGTTTTCGCATGGCTTACATTGGCGGGCATCAGCGTCGCGGTTGCCATCGGTCATGCCGACCGCTTCCTTTCTTTGATCCTGACCAGTGTCGTCGGCATTGTCGTTGCGCTGATCTTCATCCAGTTTTCAGCTCCCGATCTGGCCCTGACGCAGATCACCGTCGATGTCGTGACCACGGTTCTGATGCTTCTGGCTCTCAACCTTCTGCCCAAGCAGACACCGAAGGAAACCGGCGGTGCCTTTCGCGCTGTGGATGCATTGATCGCCATTGCCGGCGGTCTTGGCGTCGCCGCACTTGCCTATGGCGTGATGACCAGCGAAGGGCCGCGCGCCATCGCCGATTACTATCTGGCCAATTCCAAGCCGGGCGGCGGCGGCACCAATGTCGTGAACGTCATTCTGGTGGATTTCCGCGGTTACGATACATTCGCTGAAATCATCGTGCTCGGCATTGCGGCCATTTCAATTTATGCGCTGCTCGACGTCAATCTCAAGGGTGCTGCGCTCCGGCGCGTGCGTGCGCTTCTCCCGGTGGAGGAAGCGGGCGATGCGCACCCGCTCATTCTCGTGGTTGCCACGCGCCTGCTCCTGCCATTGTCGCTTGCTGTCGGCGTTTATATTTTCCTGCGCGGGCATAATCTGCCGGGCGGCGGGTTTATCGCCGGTCTGGTTGTCGCCATCGCGCTGATCGTTCAGTACATCGCGTCCGGTTATGTCTGGGCGTCCGAGCGCAGGCGATACGATCCGCACGCACTGATCGGCGCGGGTGTTGGCATTGCCGGGCTGGCGGGCGTCGCCCCCTGGGTCTTCGGCCAGCCATTCCTCAAAAGCACCTTCGGTTATGTGACATGGCCACTGGTCGGTAAATTCGAGTTGGCATCGGCCATGGTCTTCGATCTCGGCGTGTTCCTTACAGTTGTCGGCGTGATGGTGCTTTCACTCGCCCGCCTTTCGCGCGTCGCGCAGAGGGTCGATCCGCAGCCGCTTGGCGCGGCCATGGACATTCCCCTTGAAAACAACAAGCCGGAAGGAGCCTGATTTATGGAGCTTCTCGTCGCCAGCGCCACCGGCATCCTCACTGCCACCGGCATTTACCTGATGCTGAGGGCCAGGACGTTTCCCGTTATCCTCGGGCTGACATTCCTGTCCTATGCCGTGAACGTTTTCCTCTTCTCGATGGGAAGGCTTGTCATCAACCGGCCGCCGATCGTCTCGCCCGATGCGGTAGCCTACACCGATCCTCTGCCGCAGGCGCTGGTGCTGACCGCCATCGTCATCTCCTTCGGCATGACGGCGCTGATCGTCGTTCTGGCGCTGCGAGGTTTCCTCGAAACCGGAAGCGACCGGGCCGATCTCGATGTAAGGCCGGACGATTCAGCCTCCGGGGAGGCCGGAAAACCGTGAACCACTGGATTATTCTGCCTGCCGTCATTCCGGCCCTGACGGCCGCCTTCATGCTGCTGGCGCTGCGCTTCCAGCTTGAGAGCCAGCGAGCCGTCTCGATTGTTGCGACCATCCTGCTGCTCGCCGTTGATCTGGTGCTGCTTGCCCAATCGGCGGATGGCGTGCCACTTGTCTACCGGCTGGGCAACTGGGAAGCGCCGTTCGGCATCGTGCTGGTCATCGACCGGCTCAACGCCACATTGCTGACACTGACAGGCGTTCTGGCGCTCTGTGTTGTCGTCTTTGCCACGGGCGGGGCGGATCGTGCCGGGCGGCATTTCCACCCGCTTTTCCAGTTCCAGCTTCTCGGTATCAACGGCGCGTTCCTCACGGGCGATATCTTCAACCTGTTCGTCTTTTTCGAGGTGATGCTGATCGCCTCCTATGGGCTGATGCTGCATGGCGGCGGTGCCGAACGTTTGAAGGCTGGGTTCCAGTATGTCGCGATCAATCTCGTCGCTTCGACGCTCTTCCTCATCGGAGCGGGTCTGATCTATGCGGCGACCGGAACGCTGAACATGGCCGATCTGGCCGTGAAAGCGGGCGAAATTGGCGCAGGCGATCAGGCGATCCTCAAGGCTGGGGCATTGTTGCTATTCCTCGTCTTTGCAACGAAGGCCTCGCTGGTTCCGCTGCACTGGTGGCTTCCCTCCACCTATGCCTCGACATCGGCGCCCGCGGCGGCAATCTTCATGATCATGACCAAGGTTGGCGCTTATGCCATCCTGCGTGTCTACGGCATGGTCTTCGGCGTCGATGCCGGACCGCTTGCCAATGTGGCGGTTCCTTTCGTTCTTCCCGCCGCCGCCATCACATTGTTCATCGGTGCGCTTGGCGTGCTGGGCAGCCATCGTCTCAAGTCGCTCGCGGCATTCTCAGTGGTTGCCTCCATGGGCACGCTGCTGCTGGCGCTCGGCACGTTTACAGCGACCGGTGTCTCGGCGGCCCTTTATTATCTCGTCCACTCCACGCTGGCCGGAGCGGCGCTTTTCCTCATCGCCGGCCTCGTCGCTGACCGCCGGGAGACGCGGGAGACGCGGGAGACCGGCTTGTTCCGGCGCCTGCCATCCGCAATGATCTTATGATCGGTGGATTTTATCTGCTGGCGGCCATAGGCATGACCGGATTGCCGCCGCTTTCGGGCTTCATCGGTAAAGTGATGATCCTTGATGCCTTGCGGGCATCGCTTGCGTGGCCGTGGCTATGGGCGCTCGTGCTTGCGACAAGCCTTCTGTTGACCATTGGTTTTGTGCGTGCCGGGTCGGCCTTGTTCTGGGGAACCTTGCCCGTGCCGCCTGAAAACAAGGCCGATGCCCTGCCTTCCGCGGTGCCCCAGCTTGTGGCGATCTCCGCACTTCTGGCGATGACCGCGCTCTGGACGCTGTTCGGCGGACCGGCGGCGGAATGGCTCAACGACACGGCACGACAGGCGCTTGACCGCGATGGCTATGTTGAAGCCGTTCTTGGCGCGGCAAGGGGAGGCTGATCCATGAAGACAATTCTGCCGCATCCGGTTCTCAGCCTTGTCATTGCGGTCATCTGGGTGATGCTGATCAATGAAATCAGCACGGGCACGATCGTCTTCGGTCTTGCCATGGGGCTGGCGATTCCACTGACAACGGCACGGTTCTGGCCCGGCAATCCGGTATTGAAGGCGCCGCTGGCCATCGCAGAATTTCTGCTTGTGGTGCTTTGGGATATCGTGATCTCCAACATTCACGTCGCCCGGCTCGTTCTGACCCGCAAGGGGGCGAGCCTGCGCTCGACCTATGTAACCGTCCCGCTCGATCTGAAAACACCTGAGGCAATTACTGCTCTGGCTGGCACGATCACCATGACGCCGGGGACGGTCAGCGCCGATCTCAGCGCCGATGGCAAGGCCATTCTGGTCCATTGCCTCGAAACCGACGATCCGGCCGGTGTCGTGGTCGATATAAAACAACGCTATGAACGGCGGTTGAAGAGGATATTCGAATGATCGTGATCGCTTGCAGCATTGCGACCGTCGCCATCTGCATCGCCATGGCGATGACGCTGTGGCGGCTGACGTTCGGTCCGGACAGCGCCGATCGCATTCTCGCGCTCGATACGCTCGTTGTGAATGTCATCGGTCTCGTGGTGCTGGCCGGGATACTCTATGGCACTGCCATGTATTTCGAGGCGGCCCTGCTGTTGGCCATGGTCGGCTTCGTGACGACAGTCGCCTTCTGCAAATTCCTTCTGCGCGGCAATGTGATCGAGTGAGGTGAACGTGGATGATTGAAACGGTCTTGGAAACAGTCGCTTCCATTCTCATCGTGGTAGGCGCGTTCTTCCTGCTTGTCGGCTCATTTGGTCTCGCCAAGCTGCCGGATACGATGCGGCGCCTTCACGCCCCGACCAAGGCGACCACGCTCGGTATCGGCTCGCTGCTGATTGCCTCCATGGTTTATTTCGCCGGTACTGCGGGCGTCCTTTCCTTTCACGAACTGCTGATTACCCTGTTTCTGTTTTTGACAGCGCCTGTCAGCGCCCACATGATTGCGAAAGTTCATATTCTGCGGAATAAGGAGAAGCGAAAAACACTGCCGGAGACCGGCTCCGCAGCAGAATGGGCCACGCTTTCAGGAGCTGACGTGAGGAAAACCGTGGAAGCCAAGCCTTGAACGGCAATCTGATACGCTCGGCGCTCCATGTGGCCGCCGTATGCGGCCTGTATCTTGCCACAGCGATGCTGTTGCCTGCACTCGTCAACCTTTACTATCATGATGATAATTGGAAAGCTTTTGCTGTCTGCGCGTTTCTGACGGGTGGGTTTTCCTTAATGCTCGCATTTGCGACCCGATCCTCCCCGCCGCCATTTAGCAAGCGTTTCGGATTTATCCTCGTCAATGTTTTATGGCTGGTTTTCTCAATTACGGGAGCCTTGCCCATATACTTCTCGAAGCTGGACCTGACCTTTGGGCAAGCCATTTTCGAGTCTGTTTCCGCAGTGACCACGACAGGCTCAACCAGCATTGCCGGATTGGATCAACTGCCGAAGGGCTTTCTGTTCTGGCGTTCTCTTCTTCATTGGCTTGGCGGTATCGGGATTGTAGCTCTCGGCCTGTTCCTTCTGCCGTTTCTGCGCGTCGGGGAATGTCCTTTTTCAGAATGGAATCGTCAGACAGTTCGAATGATCGGCCGTTCGCGCGTATGGCGACGTTTACACGCGCCTTCATCGGGATTTACGTGGGAATAACAATTGTGTGCGCTGTGGCGTACAATCTCGGGGGAATGAACCGTTTTGACGCGATCAACCACGCCATGGCAACGATATCGACTGGCGGGTTCTCGACCCATGATGCTTCATTCGGCTATTTCGGTGATAATCGCACGTTGCTGTGGACTGCCACGATCTTCATGATTTTGGGCAGTCTACCGTTCTCGGCTATGATTCTTTTCGCGGTACGCCGGAAAGTAGATACGCTACGCGATCCGCAGATTGCGGTCTTCATCGGCTATGTTTGCGTGTTCTCTATTCTTGCCGCGCTGGCAAACCACTTTCAAAATGGCGTGGATTTCGGCTATGCGCTGGCGCATTCGTTTTTCAACTTCGCGTCCATTTTCTCGACGACCGGGTTTGCAAGTGAAGACTATACCCGCTGGGGACCGTTTGTTGTTGTGGCCGCCTTCATTGCCACATTTGCCGGCGGTTGTTCCGGGTCCACATCGGGTGGGATCAAGGCATACCGCTTCATAATTCTCGTTTCGACAGTTCATGTCGGCCTGAAGCGACTGATTTATCCCGATGCCATTTATCCTGTTCGATACGGGCGTTTGAACGTAGATCCCGAAACGCAGAGGGCTGTCTTTTTGTTTCTCTTTGCATTTATCGTGATCTGGCTGGCCGGCAGCCTGGCGATGGGCGCGCTAGGGTATGATATTGCGACATCCCTTTCTTCCGTGGTGACGGCGCTCGCGAATGTCGGTCCTGGCGTCGGGGACGCTATCGGTCCAGCCGGCAATTTTTCAGCCATGACTGATCCCGCCTTTTATCTCCTGTCTTTTGTCATGTTGCTTGGTCGTCTCGAAATTCTGTCAGTCGTCGTGCTTTTGTTGCCAACATTCTGGCGGAACTGACGCTATTTTCCATTCAGTTTGGTTGGGTATCGGATGGCCTCACGGTGACTGAAGGCCGTATAGGCTTCGGTGATCTGATCACACGTGGTCAACAAGACGTGACCATGCTCCGGCTCATGGCATTTCCATGCTTTGCTGCTGCAGAGCTTCCTTCGAAAAAATATAATCGTTTCAAAAAACTAGAAGAATTTGAGGGGAATGAATGCGCGTTGGGCAACGCGTGTTTGACTTTAGTATTAAGACAATTGTCGCGGGTGGCTTGGAGGAATCTCCGTCTACAGTCAAGCTGACTATGCATGGGAGAGCATAATTGTCGGTTACCGATCCTGCGCCCTGGAGGGGTTAAGCGCAAGGAATAGCAAAAAGCTATCTGGCTAATCATTGAGGTGGTTCAGCAATCAAATGGCTGGAACGAGTGTTCCAGCCAGCGAACTCCTGTGCTGGTTTTTTTGGAGGTCGCCCCTGAGAAGGGGTAATTGGGAGTTTAAAGGGAGGTTCTCCATGGAGGATAAGTCTTCTTCTAATGCCTATTGGAAGGCAAACATCCGCATCATCTGGATTTGCATGGTGATCTGGACGGTTGTTTCCTATGGCTTTGGCATTCTGCTTCGCCCGGCGCTTTCGGGTATCAAGATCGGTGGTTCGGATCTCGGCTTCTGGTTCGCCCAGCAGGGTTCGATCCTCGTCTTCATCGCGCTGATCTTTGGGTACGCCGTCTACATGAACAAGATCGACCGTGAATTCGGCGTCGACGAGAACTGAGACGGAGGAGTTTCATGGATCAGTACACGCTCAATCTGCTGATGGTCGGCGCGTCTTTTGCGCTTTACATCGGTATCGCCATCTGGACCCGCGCAGGTTCCACCGCTGAATTCTATGCCGCTAGCCAGGGCGTTCATCCCGTGACGAACGGCATGGCAACCGCTGCCGACTGGATGTCGGCCGCATCCTTTATCTCCATGGCCGGCCTCATAGCAGGTGTCGGCTATGCCAACTCCACCTATCTCATGGGGTGGACCGGTGGTTATGTTCTGCTCGCCCTTCTGCTCGCGCCTTATCTGCGCAAGTTCGGCAAGTTCACCGTGCCGCAGTTCATCGGTGATCGTTTCTATTCCAATACAGCCCGCCTTGTCGGCGTCGTCTGCCTCATCATCATCTCGGTAACCTATGTTATCGGGCAGATGACGGGTGCTGGCGTTGCCTTCTCGCGCTTCCTTGAAGTGCAGGTTTCAACCGGCCTGTGGATCGCTTCCGCAGTCGTGTTCGCCTATGCGGTGCTCGGTGGCATGAAGGGCATAACCTATACGCAGGTTGCCCAGTATGTCGTTCTGATCATCGCCTACACTATCCCGGCGATCTTCATCTCGCTGCAATTGACCGATAATGCGCTTCCGCCGCTCGGTCTGTTCGGCACGCATACGGAATCCGGACTGCCGCTTCTTCAGAAGCTTGATCAGGTGGTGACCGATCTTGGCTTTACGGCCTATACGGCGCAAGGCTCCATGCTCAACATGACGCTCTTCACGCTGTCGCTGATGATCGGCACTGCCGGCTTGCCGCACGTCATCATCCGCTTCTTCACCGTTCCAAAGGTGGCCGATGCCCGCTGGTCCGCGGGCTGGGCACTGGTGTTCATTGCGCTGCTTTATCTGACGGCCCCGGCTGTCGGCGCCATGGCTCGACTGAACATCGTCAATACCATCTATCCTCAGGGAACCCAGGCTGAATCAGTTCTCTACGAAGAGCGTCCGGACTGGATGAAGACGTGGGAAGTCACAGGTCTTATCAAGTTCGAGGACAAGAACGGCGATGGCCGCATCCAGCTTTACAATGACAAGGCTGCCGGCTTCGCTGCCACGGCTGAGGAGCGTGGCTGGAAGGGCAACGAACTCGATATCAACAACGACATCCTCGTTCTTGCCAATCCGGAAATTGCACAGCTTCCGGGCTGGGTTATCGGTCTGATTGCCGCTGGTGGTCTTGCCGCTGCGCTTTCGACTGCTGCCGGTCTGCTGTTGGCTATTTCGTCGGCCATCAGCCACGATCTGATCAAAGGCTCGTTGAAGCCTGACATCTCGGAAAAGGGTGAGCTTCTGGCGGCGCGAATCGCAATGGCAGGTGCAATTCTGATTGCAACCTTGCTCGGTCTCAACCCGCCGGGCTTTGCTGCTCAGACCGTGGCGCTCGCTTTTGGTCTTGCTGCCGCGACGATCTTCCCGGTGTTGATGATGGGTATTTTCTCAAAGCGCATGAACTCTGCGGGTGCGACCGTCGGCATGCTCGTTGGTCTCATCACCACCTGCGTCTACCTGTTCACTTATCTGGGCTGGTTCTTCATTCCGGGAACCAACATGCTTGAAAACATACCGGCCAATTACGTGTTCGGCATTCCGCCGAGCGCGTTTGGCCCGATCGGCGCCCTGCTGAACTTCGCAGCCGCCTATCTGGTTTCCAGCATGACTGCTGCTCCGCCAAAGGAAGTGCAGGATCTGGTGGAATCCATCCGCGTTCCGCGTGGTGCAGGTTCCGCAGTCGCTCACTGAGGCTTGTGGATAGGAAAGCGGAACGGGCAGCAGAGCTGCCCGTTCTTTCGAGGCGATGTTCGCGAACATACCGAGCCTCGACGGAAAGATGGGGAGAGGACGTGTCCGCAATTGCCGAGTTTCTTCAAACCTTGCCTCTCTATGACGGTCTGTCGAACGCTGGGCTGGACCGTGTGGTACGACAGACAAGGCGTCTCGAATTCAAGGCGGGCGATGAAGTCTACCACTGCGGCGAGCTTCTCCAGGGCCTGTATATCATCTACGAGGGATGCGTCGAAACGCGTGATGCGGCCGGCAGCCTGATATCCCGGCTTTCGTCGCGGGACAGCTTCGGGGAGCGCGGACTGCTGGCCTCCAGTCTTGCCGCAACGACAGCGAATGCCTTGACAGATGTTGTTTTGCTGCTTTTGCCGGCTGCCCTGTTTCGCTCATTGCTTGCGGACGAACCTGTCTTTGCCCGTTTCTTCACGCGTCCTGCGCCCGTGCTGGCGCCGCGCAACGAGCTTGCCACGCGAAAGGTTGGAGACTTGATGTCGGCGGCGCCGTTTTACTGCTCGCCGCAAAGTGCTGTCCGTCAGGCATCCGAGGTCATGCAGGAGCATAAGATTTCTTGCCTTGGTGTTGTCGATGAAGGCAGGTTCGTTGGCATCGTGACGTTGCGCGATCTTGTCGGGCGGGTGCTTGCGAAGGGGCTTGATCCGCAGGCGACACCGGTTTCCTTGGTCATGACGGCTGATCCCGTATGCCTCAAGACCGATGACCTCGGCGCCGATGTACTGCATTTGATGCTTGAACGCGGCATCGGCCACGTGCCGGTCGTGGATGGGGGAAGGCTCGTCGGCCTCATTACCCAGACGGACATGACCCGGTTCTTGGCGATTTCGTCAGCACTTCTCATCCGCGATATTGCCGTTGCACAAAGCCTTGAGGATTTGAAGTGGGCGACGACGGAGATCCCGCGGCTTCTGGTGCAGCTTGTCGCTGGACACAATGCGCACGAGGTCGTCACCCGCCTGATTACGGATATCGCTGATGCGGTGACCCGTCGTTTGATCGTCATGGCGGAGGATAAATTCGGGCCGCCGCCGGTGCCCTATCTGTGGCTGGCCTGCGGTTCGCAGGGGCGTCAGGAGCAGACCGGCGTCAGTGATCAGGACAATTGTATTTTTCTCGATGACAATTTCATTGAGGCACACCGGCCGTGGTTCGAACGGCTCGCCCGCTTTGTCAGCACCGGTTTGGATGCGTGTGGTTATGTTTTCTGCCCTGGTGACATGATGGCGACAAACCCGCGCTGGTGTCAGCCGGTGCGTCAGTGGAAACGCTACTTTCACGATTGGGTGGCGAGGCCAGATCCGATGGCCCAGATGCTTTCAAGCGTAATGTTCGATCTGCGGCCGATAGCCGGTGAAACGGCATTTTTCACCGACTTGCAGGCCGAAATACTGAATCTAGCATCTGCAAATTCAATTTTTGTCGCTCACATGATCAGCAATTCGCTTAAGCATGCGCCGCCACTTGGCCTGCTGCGTGGATTTTCGATCGCGAGAAGCGGTGAGCACCGGAATCAGATTGACATGAAACATGCCGGTGTAGTGCCGGTCGTTGATCTGGCGCGTGTTTACACGCTGATCAAGCGTCTGCACCCGGTCAACACGCGCGCCAGACTGATCGCCGCCAAAAGCACGGCCGTTATCTCCTATGCCGGTGCTCGGGATCTTCTCGTCGCCTATGACATGATCGCGGACTTGCGATTGCGAAACCAGGCGATGCAAATCAAGGCAGGGCAGAAGCCCGATAATTACCTGAACCCGTATGATATGGGCGAGTTCGAACGGTCGCAGCTGCGCGATGCCTTCGTTGTGGTGCGCACCATGCAATCGGCACTCGCCAATTGCGGTGTCGCGCCGGTTTGATCGGGATATACCTGATGGATGACAATGCCACCGCCCGGCGTGAAAGGAAAAAGGAATGCTGTTTGAGTTGATCGCTGCCGTCGTAGCGGGTGTCGCAGTGGCTGGCGTCGTCTCTGGTCTGCGCTGGGTAAGTCGCGGGCTGTTGCCGAAATGGATCGTGCCTGCCACCGGCGGCATTGCAATGCTCGTCTATGCCGTGTGGAGCGAATACACATGGTATGATCGTATGACCCATGCAATGCCGGCTGGAGTGGTCGTAACTTGGAAGAACGAGGATCAGTCTTTCTGGCGTCCCTGGTCCTATTACAGGCCGGTCATCAATCGGTTTACGGCTGTGGATGCGTCAGGCGTTCGGCGCCATCCGCAACAACCGGATCAAGCGATGGTTGACGTCATTTTGGCGGCCCGCTGGCAAACCTCCATAGTAGTGAAAGCGGTGTTCGACTGCGTCTCGGGGCGCCGTACCGATCTCATCGGCGATAAGGTTACGATTGCGTATGACGGCGCCATTGCCGGAGCGGAGTGGATCGCGCTCGCTGCCGACGACCCGGCGCGTATTGCGGTCTGCGACACCAGGTGATGCCATGCGTGTCGAAAGCCTCGGTCTTCGTATCAGAATGCTGTTGCTTTTTGTAGCGTTAGCGTTCGGTGGCCTTTTTTGCATCGTCGCCGGTTTTATCGTCGCCTATAGACGAGTGGGAACTCCCGTTGATGTCGCGCCTCTTCTTCAGGGCGGCATTGTTGCAAGCTTCGGTCTGATCGGCTTTGCTGTCTGGATGTGGTATCTTTTCGATATGCATGTCGCACGACCGGTCGAGAGCATTGCGGCAGCCGTGCGTGCGCGGGCGCACGCCGGGGTTTCCGGTGCGCTTCCTGCCGAGCAGGGCCGCTATCTCGGCGATCTGGCTGGCGCGGTTTCCGCGGCGGCGACGGAACTGGAGCGGGGCCGTAACGCACTTGCCGAAAACATTGCGAGGGAAACAGCGCGGATTTCTGCCGACAAACACAGGCTGGAGCATCTGATCGCGGATGTGCCGCCCGCCGTCTTGCTCTGTACCGGACGTCATCGGCTGGTGTTCTACAACGGTGTCGCGAGGCATTATTTAGGAGAGGCAGGTAGAATGGTCTGCCTCGATCATAATCTGTTCGATTATCTGAGCGAGGGGAAGGTGCGTGACGCCCATCGCCGGTTGACCGACCCAGATGTGACCGAAAACGCCATTGTGGAGTTTCTGTGCACAGCGGTGAATGGCAAGCGACGGCTCGCCGGGCGTATGCGCCTTGTCGCCGATGAAAAACAAGAGGGGGCCTATGTCTTGACCCTCAGGGATGTGACGGATGAAATTTCGGCATTCGCGACGCGCGAACGCCTGCTCGAACAGGTTTTCTATGCGGAATGGCCGCAACTGGAGCTTTTGCTCAAAGCGGTTGAGCCGCTCACGTTCGAGGGGCTTCCGGAAGGTGCCTTCTCGGCCGCTAGGGAAAGGTTATCCCATCTTGCGGCGGCATTCGACACCTGCATAAACGCGCCGGGACACGCCTTCAATATGCGAATGACGGATATTGACGCGCCCTTGTCGAACATAACGGAGCCGCTGCATTCGGTCGTTTATGATTTCAGTCTTCTGGAACGCGCCCTGCCGGAAAAAATCGAAAAGGCGAAGCTCGATGAGTTGACCTATGTGGTCTTCGACACCGAGACAACGGGGTTGAACCCAGAGAGCGGTGACGAGATTGTTCAGATTGCTGCCTTGCGCATCGTGAACGGTAAGATCCTCCATGAGGAAACCTTTGACATGCTCGTCAATCCGGGTCGCAGCATTCCTACGTCAGCATCCCGGATTCACGGCATTGCAAATGAAATGGTGTTCGGTGCTCCTAGCCCGGACGAAGCAATCAAGCGATTTCACCATTTTGTGAAAGGGGCTGTCATCGTTGCCCACAATGCCCCATTCGACATGGAGTTCCTTTATCGTCGGGAACAGCAGACTGGTTTGCGTTTCGACAATCTGGTGCTGGATACGGTTCTGCTTTCGGCAATCGTATTCGGACAATGGGAGGATCACTCACTCGACGCGCTACTGATAAGGCTGGATATCGATTTGCCGCATGACCTGCGCCACACGGCCAAAGGTGACGCCTCGGCTACAGCCGAAGCCTTCCTCAAGATGCAAGACCTGCTTGCCGCCAAGGGGTTGGTGATGGTTGAGGCCTTGCTCAAGGAGGCAAGGCGACACAAGAGGCTTATCCGTGATCTTAACAAAGAGCGGTAGATGCCGCCGCGTAAGGATTTTCAAAGGCGATTACGGATCACGGCGGCATCACGGTTTTATGAAGTATTTGGAACCGGAAGTGTATTCTCAATCTCTCTCGCATTATTAAAATTGGAAACGAGGCTAGGTTCCTCCATGCCTCAACCCCAGAGCATGTGAAGCTGATCGCGACGGCTTCACATGCTATTATTCCCAAGTCATTCCTTCACCTGCGAACGCTCCGGCCCGGATGTAATGAGTGCCCTGCGAATGCAATGGCGGATCGTGTCCCATGGAGTGGTGTAGCTGAAGCGCTAATTTTCTCGTAGCAGAGACACACTTCTCCATTAGAGTATTTACTTTTCCTTCAGTAGATGCGTGCACGTCCACGTGCCTGTCTCGTAGTAATTTCTTAAAATTCAACTTCAAATTCAACTTTAACCACAACCGATTATACTTTGATAGCACTCTCTCCATACGCTGGGCAGAGCCTGTGTTTTAAGAGCGAAGAGCGGAGTGGCGCGCCACCTAGCATTTTTGTGGTTGCTGCCCGTTATGCAAATGTTTTTTTGATTGACTGAACATGTAATCAAGTGTGACTGAGTGGCGATTGCGATGATTAATCTTCATCTGCACGCGCTCCGTGGGCGTGTCGCAAATTCTTTTGGTTAACTAGCTGTTGACCACAACGGTGGAAATTCAGCTCCCGATGTAGCGGAGCGTAGCCATGATTCTGAATGCCATTGCCGAAAAGCTGAAGCGCCAGTCGAAGGACGATTTCAAAGGGCGGCATTTCGAGGCATGGCTGATCGTGCAGGCAGTGACATGGTATCTACGGTATCCGCTCAGCTACAGAGATCTCGAGGAGATGTTCCGCGAGCGCGGCTTCGAGGTCGACCATAGTACAATCAACCGCTGGGTCCTCGCCTATGCACCTGTAATCGAGAAGCGCCTACGCCAGTTTCGCCGACCGCATTGTGGCTCAGTCAGGATTGACGAGACCTACGTCAAGATCCGGGGCAAGTGGCGATACCTGTACCGCGCCATCGACAAGCACGGAAACCCGGTCGACTTCTTGCTCACCGCGAAGCGCGATCTCGACGCCGCCAAGCGCTTCTTCCGTAAGATGCTCAAGGATGAGCCGCTACTATCGCCGGGTAAGATCGGTACAGATGGCGCTAACACGTTTCCTTCAACGATCAAAACAGCCATCGATGACGGGCTCCTGCATCTGAGCCCGGTACATTATGTCACGAAGCACCTCCAGCAAGGCATCGAGAGCGACCACTTCCGGGTCAAGAAGAACATGCCCAAGATCGGCTGCTTCCAGTCATTCAAAACGGCGCGCCGGACGATCGCTGGGTTCGAAGCGATGTTGTGGCTGCGCAAAGGCTTCGGCTTTTCCGGCGACTGGACAATCAACGACCAGAATGACCTGCTCGGGCGCCTCTTCGGACTTCAAAAGGTTAACAAAGCGTGAAAATGCCACCGTTCGCGGGGTAGTCTCAGCCTACTGCAAGGTTTGCGACAAGCCCAGACGGCGATCATCCTCAAATTCGTGCGCGACTGGCCCTTCGTCGTCTTCGCTGTGGCGATCTTGATCGCCAGCATTTTCATCGAACGCTTCTACTGCCGCTACCTTTGCCCGCTGGGTGCGGCGCTCGCCATCCCGGGCGTATCCGGATGTTCGAATGGCTGAAGCGGTATCCGGAATGCGGCAGTCCCTGCCAGCGTTGCGCCAAGGAATGTCCCGTCCAATCAATCCATCCGGAGGGACAGATTAATGTCAACGAGTGCATCTACTGCATGCACTGCCAGGAGCTCTACCATGACGACCATCGTTGCCCGCATATGATCCAAGTGAGGATGAAGCGGGAGAAATTCTTGGCGCTTTCAACACCTGAATCTCGTGGAGAAAAGCCCGCCAAGACGGTGGTAACCCACAACGGGAAGCCCATCAAACAATTGTAATAGGTCGCGACAAAGATGCGCACGGCCATAACCGAGGGAAGTAACATGTCCATGGACCCCAACCAGCCCACCTTCAACAGACGTAAACTGCTCGGTACGACAGCCCTGGCCGCTGCGGCCGGAGCGGCGACAGCCGGCGGAGTGCTCGGACTGTCGGACGGCATCGCAAGTCCGGCGGTTGCGGCCGAGAAGGAGGGTCAGAGCTGGGAAGTGAAGCCCGGCGAGCTTGACGAATATTATACCTTCTTCTCGAGTGGCCAGACGGGCGAGGTGCGGGTCGTCGGCATTCCTTCGATGCGCGAAATGCTGCGGATCCCGGTGTTCAACCGTTGCAGCGCGACGGGCTGGGGGCTCACCAATGAGAGCATCAAGGTGTTGACCGAGGGCCTTTTGCCCGAAACCGTGGAGTTTCTAAAGGACAAGGGCGGCGTCTACCACAACGGCGACCTGCACCATCCGCATCTGTCCTTCACCGATGGGACCTATGACGGTCGCTATCTCTACTCCAATGATAAGTCGAACACCCGCGTTTGCCGCATCCGCCTCGATGTCATGAAGTGCGACAAGATCATCGAGCTGCCCAACCAGCATACGGTGCATGGGCTCAGGGTGCAGAAATACCCCAAGACGGGATATGTGTTCTGCAATGGCGAAGACGGCGTGCCGATCCCCAATAACGGCAAGGTTCTGGACGATCCGAGCCAGTACCGCTCGGTGTTCACCGCGGTCGACGGCGAGACGATGAAGGTCGCCTGGCAGGTGATCGTGGACGGCAATCTTGACAATGTCGACGCCGACTATCAGGGCAAATATTGCTTCTCCACCTGCTACAACTCCGAAAATGGGGTCAATCTCGAGCAGATGATGGCCAAGGACCAGGATTGGGTCGTGGTCTTTAACCTCAAGCGCATCGAAGAGGCGGTCAAGAAGGGTGATTTCAAGGAGATGTCGGGTGTTCCGGTGATCGATGGACGCCACGGTTCGCCATACACCCGCTATATCCCGGTTTCGAACGGCCCTCACGGCATGAATACCGCGCCGGACGGGATACATGCAGTCGCGGCAGGCAAGCTGTCTCCGACCGTGACGGTGTTCGACGTGCGCAAGTTCGACGACCTGTTCGACGACAAGATCAAGCCGCGCGACACGGTGGTCGCGGAGCCGGAACTCGGCCTCGGACCGTTGCACACCGCCTATGACGGAAAGGGAAACGCCTATACGACCCTCTTCATCGACAGCCAGGTCGTCAAATGGAACATCGAGGACGCCAAACGGGCCTTCAAGGGCGAAAAGGTCAACCCGATCCGTCAGAAGCTCGACGTCCATTATCAGCCGGGTCACAACCACTCGTCGATGGGGCAGACCAAAGAGGCTGACGGCAAGTGGCTTATCTCGCTCAACAAGTTCTCCAAGGACCGCTACCTCAACGTCGGCCCCCTGAAGCCGGAAAGCGACCAGCTGATCGACATTTCGGGCGAGCAGATGGTTCTCGTTCACGATAATCCCACTTTCGCGGAGCCGCATGACGCGACCATCGTACATGCATCGAAGATCAATCCGATCAGCGTGTGGAAGCGTGACGACCCGTTCTTCGCCGATGCGGTGGCGCAGGCGAAGAAAGACAACATCGACCTCCTCACCGATTCCGAAGTCATCCGCGACGGCAACAAGGTGCGCGTCTACATGACCTCGTCGGCGCCGGCCTTCGGGCTGGAATCCTTCAATGTGAAGGAAGGGGACGAAGTGACGGTCTACATCACCAACATCGACGAGGTGGAGGACCTGACCCACGGCTTCTGCATCGTGAACTACGGCATCAACATGGAAATCGGTCCTCAGGCAACCGCCTCGGTGACGTTCAAGGCCAGTAGGCCAGGCGTGTACTGGTATTATTGCACCTGGTTCTGCCATGCCATGCATATGGAGATGAAGGGCAGGATGTTGGTAGAACCAAAGTCGGCATGATGCGACGCCTGACGTCCAATATTGTTATGGCGGCCTTTATGGCCGCCATTTCCACCGGGGCGAATGCCGCGGACTGGATGGTTGTGCCCACCGATGGTCAAGCGCTCGCAATCGCCCTTGAAAAGGCCGCCGCGGGAGACCGTCTCGTCGTCAAGGCCGGACACTATGCAGGCCCACTCGTCCTGGATAAACCGGTGACGCTCGAAGGCGAGAAGGGAGCCGAAATCCTCGGCAATGATCGCGGCAGTGTGCTCACCATCCAGGCGCCCGGCGCCGTGGTCCGCGGCTTTGAGATAAGAGGTTCCGGCAAGAATCTGGAAGCCATGGATTCCGGCGTTTTCGCCACCGAGGCGGCAACCGCGGCGATCATCGAGGACAACCTGATCGAAGGAAACCTCTATGGCGTCTACATCCACGGCGCGAAGGACTCGATCACGCGGGCCAACAAGATTATCGGGACGAAGCAGGGGCGGTTGAGCGAGACGGGGAATGGCGTTACGGTCTGGAATGCGCCCGGGCGAAGGTCCTCGACAATGATATTAGCTTCGGCCGCGACGGGATCGCGACCAATGCCAGCAAGCGCAATGTCTTCAGTGGAAACCGGTTTCATTCGCTTCGCTTCGCCATCCATTACATGTATACCAATGACAGCGAGATCGTCGGTAACATCTCCAGCGGGAACACGGTCGGCTACGCCATCATGTTTTCGCGCCGACTGAAGATCACTGACAACCTGTCCGACGGCGACCGGGACCATGGTCTCTTGCTGAATTCGGCCGACGGCTCGCTAATCTCCGGCAATGTCGTGCGCGGCAAGATGCAACCGCAGATGCGGTGGACGACAGCCGGCACCCACGAGGACGACGGCATGACGCCAGGTGGCGATGCGGCCCCCCAGCCGGAGGGGAATTCGGACATGCGGCTAGGCCCCGAAAAATGCGTCTTCATCTATAATGCTAACAAGAACCGGCTGCTGGGCAACCGGTTCGAGGGCTGCGCGGTCGGTGTTCATTTCACAGCTGGGTCGGAAGGAAACGTCATGGCCGGCAACGCCTTCGTCAACAACCGCAACCAGGTTAAATATGTCGGCACCCGCTATCTCGACTGGTCGGCGAACGGGCGCGGCAATTACTGGAGCGACAATCCCGCCTTCGACCTGAATGGCGACGGGATTGCCGACAGTGCCTACAGGCCCAACGACCTGATGGACAAGGTGCTCTGGACTTCGCCCCAGGCCAAGGTGCTGACCACCAGCCCGGCCGTGCAGGTCTTGCGATGGGCCCAGGCGCAGTTTCCAGCACTTCTTCCAGGAGGGGTTGTGGACAGGCATCCCCTGATGAAATCACCGCCGATGGTGGAGGTGGGCCGATGACGGAAGCGACGGTAACGGTTTCGGGCGTCGCCAAGCGCTACCGAAAGGTCGAGGCGGTCAAGGATGTCAGCTTCGCGCTCAACCAAGGCGAAATGGTCGCTCTGGTTGGTCACAACGGCGCGGGAAAGACGACGATCATCAAGCTGCTTCTTGGTCTGATCCGGCCATCCGAAGGGTCGGTCACCGTGCTCGGGGAAGACCCGGCCAAGGGCGATTTCGCTGTCCGCCGCAGTCTCGGCTACCTGCCCGAGAGTGTCGCCTTCCATATGGCGCTGACGGGCAGGGAGACCTTGGCCTATTACGCACGCCTCAAGCGCGTCGATCCGTTGACGACGCTCCCGCTTCTGGAGCGGGTGGGCCTGGCTGCCTCGGCCGCCGACCGGCCGGTGCGCACCTATTCCAAGGGCATGCGGCAACGCCTCGGCCTGGCGCAGGCTCTGCTGGGCGATCCCCGCGTGCTTCTGCTGGACGAACCGACCAGCGGCCTTGATCCCGCCCTTCGCAGGAGTTTCTACGGGCTAATCTCCGACTTGCGTTCTGCGGGAACGACCATATTGCTGTCATCGCACGCGCTGACCGAGCTCGAAGATCGAACCGACCGAGTGCTCATCGTCAATGAGGGCGTCAAGATCGCCGATGGAACCCTGGATGATCTGCGCGGGCTTGCGCGACTGCCGACGCGCCTGATCGTCAACCTGGCCGACAGCGAGGCTCCCGGAAAATGGGGAGACAACAGCGCCCTCTGGAGAAAGACGGCGCGAGACACCGTGGAGGCGGACGTCTTCGGCGACGACAAGATCACCGTCCTGAAGAAGATCACGGCCCGGCCTGCAGACATCCGCTCGCTTCACGTCGTCGAACCGACCCTTGACGACCTCTATGCCCATTTCCTGGGCTCAAGGAGGGCCGCCGAATGAACAACATGTTGATCATTGCCGGTAAAGAGGTTCGCGAGGGTATGCGAAATCGCTGGGTGCTCGCGACCACGCTCTTGCTTGCCGCGCTGGCTCTGACGCTGTCATTCCTCGGCAGTGCGCCGACCGGCAATGTGGGAGCCGATCCACTCGATGTGGTGATCGTGAGCCTGTCGAGCCTGACGATATTCCTGGTGCCCCTGATTGCGCTTCTCCTTTCGCATGATGCGGTAGTGGGGGAGATGGAGAGGGGCACGATGCTGCTGCTTCTCAGCTATCCCATCGGCCGCAACCAGGTCATCCTCGGCAAGTTCGTCGGGCATGTGGCCATCCTCGCCTTTGCCACCGTCCTCGGTTACGGTGCAGCCGCCGTTGCGCTGAAGGCAACCGGCGCGCCGATCGACGGCGCAAGCTGGCGCGCCTTCCTCACCATGCTAACGTCATCCGTGCTTCTGGGCAGCGTGTTCGTTGCGATCGGCTATCTCGTCAGCACGCTGGTTGCCGAGCGCAGCACTGCGGGTGGCGTTGCGATCGGTATCTGGCTGTTCTTCGTCCTAATTTACGATATGGCTCTGCTTGGAGGTCTGGTTGCCGCCGGCGGTCACGCCATTCCCGCGGCGGTGTTGAACGCGCTTCTCATCCTCAATCCGGCTGACGCCTACCGGATGCTCAATCTGGGCTCCGGCCAGGCGGGCGGTCTGTCTGGCATGGGGGCGATTGCCGAACATACTGGAATTGGCGGCTTGACCTTGGTTGCAGCCCTCGTCGCCTGGACATTAGCACCGCTCGCGCTGGCGGCCTCAATTTTCTCAAGGAGGGAACTATGAGAGCAATCCTGGTTGCCGCAGGACTTTTTGCATTGGCGTTACTCGGAAGCTGCAAGGACGAAGGCAAGGATGCTCCGCCGGCGCCTCTCGCGCTCACCTCCGAGGCCATCGGCCGTTATTGCGGCATGAACGTTCTGGAGCATGCCGGCCCGAAGGGCCAGGTCATACTTGACGCCCGGGTCCGTGAAGCCGTCTGGTTTTCCTCAGCGCGCGATGCGCTCGCCTTCACGATGCTGCCGGAGGAGCCCAAGGACTATGCCGCCGTCTATGTGTCGGACATGGCCAAGGCGCCAAGCTGGGACAAACCCGGCGAAACGAACTGGATCGAGGCAAAAAGCGCGTTCTACGTGATCGGCAGCGCGGTGCGTGGCGGCATGGGGGCACAGGAAGCCGTGCCGTTTTCGACGCGGGAAGCCGCATCCGATTTTGCCGCTAAGAACGGCGGCCGGGTGGTGGCCTACAATGAAGTCCCGCAGGACTATGTGCTCGGGGAAAATGCCGAGCAGCCGAAAGGTGCCGAAGAGCTGCCCTCGACCGAGGCGAAAGGACATGATCATGGCTAGACGGTTCAGCCGCAGGCGGGCAATCGCCATATTTGCAGCAACGGCAGGCTTGCCTCTTATCCCGAACGCGCGTGCGGCGGCAGGCCCGGTGACCTGGGAGGGGCAGGCTCTCGGCGCGCCTGCGAGGCTTATCCTGAATCATGAGGACCGAGCGGGCGCCGCCCGCCTGATCGGTCGCGCCACGGCCGAGATCGCCAGACTGGAGCAAATCTTCAGCCTCTACCGGGAAGACTCCGCCCTTTCAGCGCTCAACAATCAGGGTTTTTTGCTGGCGCCGCCGACCGAATTCATAGCCCTGCTCGAGCGGTGCCGGGAGTTCTGGGAGTTGAGCGACGGCACGTTCGACCCCAGTGTGCAGCCGCTTTGGGCACTCTACCGCGACCATTTCTCAAGCCCCGGCGCGGATCCCTCCGGTCCGCCGGCGGAACGGATTGCCAAAGCCCTGGCTCCGGTCGGCTTTGACCGCGTGAAGTTCAATCGCGACAGGATTGTCATGCCTGCATCGGGCGCCCTGACCTTGAATGGCATCGCCCAAGGCTTCATCACGGACCGCATCGTCGACATGCTGGAAGAGGCAGGCATGCGCAACAGTTTCGTGGACATGGGGGAGGCGCGGGCGATGGGATCGAAGGAAGACGGCGGTCCGTGGCGCGTGGGACTTGCCGTCAGTGAAGATTCCGACCAACCAGATGCGGTGCTGCCCATCGTCGACAAGGCCGTTGCCACCTCGAGCGCCACCGGTTTCGTCTTCGACGAAGCGGGACGCTTCGGGCACATCCTCGATCCCAGGAAGGGCCATATTCCCATTTCGTATAAGCGACTGTCCGTCATCGCTGCGGACGCAACCACGGCCGATGCGTTGTCGACGGCATTCAGCCTTCACGACATCGACAACATCCGTGCGATCGCCTCAGCCCAGACCGACCTTTCGATCGATATCTTGACGTCGGACGGGGAGCAACTGCGATTTGGTGCGGTCCTCTAGCCGGGCCGTCGTTTGCTCCCGTCGCGTAGTCGAACGCGCTAACCAACCGTTCCGTCGGGTCTCGTCAACGGCGAGACCTCCCAACAGCAGCAAAAGAAGGTATTCTGTAATGCAATTCATGAAAGTAGTTCCGCTTGTGTTTGCCGCCCTCTCCATCGCCGGAGCCGCTACCGCGGCGGACTACGAAGTCCATATGAAAAACAAAGGCGAGGACGGGGTGATGGTGTTCGAGCCGGCATTGACGAAGCTGCAACCTGGCGATACCGTGACCTTTGTTCCCACCGACAAAGGCCATAATGCAGAGACCGTGGACGGATTGATCCCGCAGGGCGCCGAGCCATTCAAGGGAAAGATCAACGAGTCGGTGAAGCAGACATTCACGGTGGCGGGTACCTATGTCATCAAGTGCTCGCCGCACTGGGCCATGGGCATGGCGGCGGTCGTGACGGTCGGTGATCCGTCCAGCAATCTCGAAGCGGTCAAGTCCGCGAAGGCACCAAAGAAAGCGCACGAACGCATCGAAGCCGCCCTGGCTAAGCTCTGACCTGTGGCTGCAGCGCCTTCATCCTGGTGAATGCCGTCCCGGCTCAGCCATTTGCTGACGAGCCTGGCAGAGAAAATTGTCGGTTCGATGGGGGTACTGAGGCACGCCGGCATGGGCGACGACTGCGGCGATAGATCTTGTGCGGCGGACGGAGCAGCGGCCGCCGCATGTAGCGTAGCTGTACTGCAGAAGAGTAAACGACACCGACATCCGCACACCACGTTCGGGTGATAACGTGCAACGGCAGCACATACTAGGGCCGAATTCTGAATGCCCTGTGTTTCCGATCGCGCGAGGCGGCGCGTGGCTGCGCGCCGCTCCCTTTCAACCATTGCTGCTACTGTGTTACCTGCGCCAAATCCGCATCCAGCCGATTTCTCATAGGGTTCGGAACCTTGGTGGTTTTGTTGGCTTCCACGTTTGCAGGCATCTCGCCGACCTGAATGAGAGCAACTGTCAATCGGCATCGTAACGGGACCCCCTATCGGCTCCCAAAAGGGACCCCTGCCTCTGGTTGCATCGGGTCAGCGCGCGTAGGCCCGGAGCTCTCCATTTAGCGCAGGGGCCTGCGGGCGCGGGTTGTTTGTCTTTTCGGCTTTAGATCCCATGAGGAGTGAACAGCGGCCGCCGCTCTGGCAGAGTGAGGTTGCATCTAAACACTCGCTCAGGAGGAGCAGTTTATGGAACCTGCATCCATTCAACCGACCGCTGTCCGCATCGATCTTGGCGCAATTTTTGTGTCATTGGAACTGAGCCGATCGACCTGGTTGATCACTTCGTTGTCGCCAGGCAGCGGCGAGAAGATGTCGAAGCATGTAGTGACCGGTGGCAATGTAGTCGAGGTCTGAGAACTCCAGGGTTTCCGGACGCGGACAACTACCTTTGACTAGAGGATCAAGCGGGTGCTCCTGGTCAAGAGGTAAAAGAAAACGGCTTGAAAGGAACACGAATGAGCTCATCAGATATCTTCTCACTTAGCAAAGTCAGTGACATCGACAGCTTCGGCGGTCGCGAGACTGTCGCCCTCGTCGATGATGAGGATCGCGCGACGTGATTTCCCGGCGGCTACGGTGACTTTGCGGAAAGCATCGGTGATCAAGGTTCCCATCTCGCCGACCATGCCACTGCCACGGACGCGGTTGGAAAGTTTGAATAGCATGGAATCGGAACTTCTCGCCTCGGCAACCAGGCAGTTGGCGATACATTCAGCCGTAGCGGTCTTTCCCGTCCCAACATCACCATGGAAAATGACGAGGGGGTATTGCTCGGCCACAAGGTCGCAGATCCCGAGTTTGCTGCCGTGATATTTGCGGTTCCAGTCGCTGAGTGCGCCGACATTCAAAAGCAGTCGGAGCTGGTCGTGGACACGCGCGTAACGGTCGGTAAAGCCAAGCAAGGTCTTCTCTCGCCGGATCAAACCCTCGTCAGGCAGCGGTACCTCGCTGTCGAAGATTGTCGGTTGGCTCATGCTGCCCAGTCCTTTCGCTGCATTCCATAGGTACTGCTGACATAGTTGCGGCCGCCGGCCGACGAGAGGCCACCGTGACCGATGTCCTCGTGGTTCGTCGTCCAGTTGATGGTGAGCTTGCTCTTCATGCGTTCGCGTGCGGTGCTGTTGTAATCATCGGTGTAGCCCACGACGATGCGTAGGCGCGGAGAGGACACCTTTGGCCAGAGAACGCCGCCGGGCCGGCTGGTCGTCAGCGTGCCGGCATCCGTGTCAACATTGAAGCGAACGGCTTTCACCTCAGCGCCGTTGCTGAGCAACGTGATATCGACCCATGCAAGAAAGCCATCGCGATCCCGATGTCTGGGACAGAACCAAGGCAGGCGCTTTGCAAGCTGGTGGCTTCACGGTCGAGCTTTTGAAAGACCTTGCCAAAGGCATCATCAAGAAGCAGATCGAGGACCGGACCGGGATTTCGCTATAGCCGATCATACTGAAATACAGCGATAGCGATGTAGCCGAGCCTCGGCGCAAAGAAGCCGATACAGGTTCTGTCTACATGTCGTTGGACGGTTACCAGCTAGGGCGAAAGGGAGAGAATTCCCTGAAACTTGAAATCATAATTTAACTACGATAGCCAATTTCGCGTTAAAAGGGACGATTTTCCAATCGGAATTCACTTCGTGTAACAACCTCTTAAATGAATGGTGTGCGTATATGAACTAGAATTGCTTTATCTTTAAAAATGGGCTGCGAATGTACCAAGTATTAAATTGCATTGCGTTTGAGCACGATCCTCGCCTGGTGATTTTAGCAGCAGCGCTTTGCTCTCTCTCATCGTACGTCGCTTTGAGCATGTTGCACCGATCCCGCATAGTAACCGGATCCGCAAAAGTCATATGGCTCGTCACCGGAGGAGCTGCGGGTGGTTTCGGCATTTGGGCAACTCATTTTGTTGCAATGTTAGCTTATGATCCCGGTGTAGTTGTTGGTTATCAAACTGGCTTGACCCTGGCATCGCTTCTCGTCGCTATCGTTTCCACCAGTTCAGCATGCGCTATCGCCAGTTACCGAAGCGACAAATCCGGGGTGGCTATAGCCGGAATACTTTTCGGTCTCGGTGTTTCCTCGATGCATTTCATGGGCATGAACGCGATTGAGTTTCCAGGCGAGATAGTTTGGGATCAGTTGTTGGTCGGGCTGGCAGTTATCTTTGCTGTGCTTCTCGGAATTCCTGCATTTCATCTGGTTCTGTCGGGTGAGAGCCGGAGCAAGGCAACCCTTCTTGCGAGCGTTGTAATGACGCTGGCTATTGTTCTGATGCACTTCACCGCGATGGGTGCAATAACAGTCGTACCTGATCCCTCTGCCGCCGACATGGAGCATACGATTTCCCCTGTCGTCATGATCGTTACCATCGCCACGGTCGCATTTTCGATGTTGTTTGCGGGCTTGACGGCTGCGATCTTCGCAGTCCGCGCAGAGGCGGCCGCCGCTGCAGGCGAGGAGAAGTTCCGTATCCTAGTACAGGGCGTGTCAGATTACGCGCTCTACATGCTCGATCCGGATGGTCGCGTGAGCAACTGGAACACGGGCGCGGAACGAGCGAAGGGATACAAGGAGCATGAAATCGTCGGACAGCATTATTCCTGCTTCTACACTCAAGAAGAGAAGGAGGCAGGTCTGCCGGATATCAACCTGCGCACTGCTGCCCAGACTGGAAAATTCGAAGGAGAGGGGTGGCGCGTCCGCAAGGACGGAACACATTTGTGGGCCCACGTTGTCATCGATGCTATCCGCTCGGACGATGGTCGCCTGATCGGCTATGCCAAGATTACCCGTGATCGCACAGAGCAGAGAGAGTCCGACGCGAAACTGCGCAAGGCGACGAACGACCTTCAGCTGGCACTGACGCATATGGCCAACGCCATTTGCCTCTTTGATGAAAACGGTCGATTGGCAATGTACAATCGCCGCCTCGGGGACCTTATCGGCGTTGCTGCGTCGATTGATCTGACCGGCATGACGCTCGAGGAGCTTTGTCTGATCAATCCAGAAGGATCAGAGCAGCGCTTTAAATCCTACCAATCTCTGCTCAACAAAGACGGCGGCGAGACTATTACCGAGTTGCCGAACGGAAAGATTATACGTGCGACCTACATGCCGACCGACACGAAGGCTTGGGTATTCACGGTTGAGGACATCACTGCCCGGGTAAAATCGGAGGAGCGGATCGCCCATCTGGCACGGCATGACGTCCTGACCGGCCTACCGAACCGCCGGCAGTTCATCGAGGCGCTAGATAAAGCGATTCGGGAAGCCGAGACGCTTACGACGAGCGTGGCAGTGATCAATATCGACCTGGATCGCTTCAAGGACATCAATGACACTTACGGCCATGCCACCGGTGACGAAGTACTGTGCATTCTTTCGAACAGAATGCGGCATATTCAGCAGGCCGGTGAACTTATTGGACGGTTTGGAGGTGACGAGTTTGTTGCGCTCAAATCGTTTCGGGATACCAGCGAGGTCCATGACTTCATCAGCCGTTTAAATAGCGCGCTCTCGGAAACCATCAGCCTCGAAATGACCGATGTTACGCCTGGCGCGAGCCTGGGTGTGGCCATCTATCCCCTCGATGCCCCGGACCGCGAAAAACTTCTCGGCAATGCCGACATGGCGATGTATCGCGCCAAGGAAAACTTCGATGAGACAGTTTGCTTCTACGAAGCCGCGATGGACGAAGCGGAAAGAGCTCGACGGCTCCTAGCGATGGACATCTGGAGTGGGATGAAAGAAGGGCAATTCTTCCTGAACTATCAGGTTCAGCGCGCAGCGGGCGCAAACCATATAACCGGCTACGAGGTCCTTCTTCGCTGGAATCATCCTACACGTGGCCTAGTTCCTCCAAGCGAATTCATTCCGATCGCGGAAGAATGCGGCGCTATCTCAGCCCTTGGTGAATGGGTCCTTGAACAAGCGTGCGAGGACGCCGCAAAGTGGCCGATTAAAGAGAAAATTGCAGTCAATCTCTCGCCACTACAACTCACCAACATTCAGCTGGTAGATAAGGTCCGGGATGTTCTGTTCTCCACAGGACTCTCGCCGGACCTTTTGGAGCTGGAGGTTACGGAGTCCGCGATCATCGGGGACAAACAACGTGCACTGCATATTTTGCGCCAGATCCGCTCAATGGGCGTCACGATTGCGATCGACGACTTTGGCACCGGTTATTCGTCGCTGGAAACGCTGCGATCGTTCCCCTTCGACAAGATCAAGCTCGACCGGAGCTTCGTGATGGATCTTGAAACGAATAAGCAATCGAAAGCGTTCATCCGGGCAATTCTGGCTCTCGGCAAGAGCCTCGAAATACCGGTCCTTGCCGAAGGTGTTGAAACCGAGATCCAAATGGCGACCTTGACGGAAGAGGGATGCGACCAATTCCAAGGATATTTCTTTGGACGGCCTGCCACGTTGCACGATGCTATGGCGAAAGAACGCGAAGAGGCCCGCATCAACCGGTCATCGGCAGCATGAGCATGCCGTACCAGCATGCGGCACGAGGAGGATCGTGGTCACCCGGAGCGTCTCGAAAACGCCACGGTAGGGCGTAGGTTTTCGCCCAGTTTGCATCAAACATTGAGAAGGCACGACCGAGTGGCTGGCTATCTCCATTTCGGGATATGTTGATAAATTATTTATTTAATTTTTTTCAATAAAAACAAGCATGCGCATCATTATAGCGGCGACTTCTTTGCGTCGGCAATGTGAAGAAAGGCGCTGCGCAATCATTGTGGAGACTGGACAAATGCCGTTTAAATCATTCATCGGTGGAGAATCTGCTGCTATTTTGCAGGCATTTAACCGTTCTCAAGCTATCATCTCTTTCAAACCGGATGGCACTATTCTTGACGCCAACGAAAACTTCTGTGGTGCCGTCGGGTACAAAGCCAACGAGATTATTGGCAAGCATCACCGTGTATTCGTCGATGCTAAGGAGGCAGCCTCTGCTCATTATAAAGCGTTTTGGCAGCGTCTCGGCTCCGGCGAATTCAACCAAGGTCAATACAAACGTATCAGTAAATCTGGTGACGAGATCTGGATTGAGGCCTCTTACAATCCAATCATTCGCGGTGGAAAAGTTGTAAAAATCGTCAAGATCGCGACCGACATCACTGCGACCAAACGCGACAGCATTGAAAGCCACGGTAAACTGACCGCCCTATCCAGGGCACAGGCGGTGATTGAATTTACTCCGGAAGGAGAAATTCTCTCTGCCAATGAAAACTTCCTCGACAGCTTGGGTTATGTTCGAGATGAAATCATCGGAAAGCACCACAGAATGTTCTGTGAGCCGGCTTATGTTGCTTCGCCCGACTATGCTGAATTTTGGCCACGCCTGGCAAAAGGCGAATTCTTCAGTGATGAATTCAAGCGCTTGGCTAAAGATGGTAGCTCGGTTTTTATCCAGGCAACCTACAATCCCATTATCGATGACGATGGGAAAGTTATCAAGGTCGTGAAGTTCGCGACCGATGTGACTGGACGTGTTCGTGCATTGCAAGAAGTGGGGGCAGGTCTAGAACGGCTGGCAGAATGCAATATCCGCATTACGATCGATGAGCCTTTCGTCCCGGAGTTTGACCATCTTAGGCACGATTTCAACCAATCTCTCGCCAAGTTTCAGGAAACGCTGGAAGAAGTTCTTGCAAAAACGACAATGCTGTCTGCCAAGAGCGGCGAGATGAGCGAGAGCGCCGGTGGCATTGCCCATCGCTCAGAACAGCAGGCAGCGGCGCTTGAGCAGACATCTGCGGCACTGGAACAGATCACCGTGACCGTTCGGGAATCGACAAGTCGCACCACGGATGCCCGTAACCTCGTTCGCGAGGCGCGTGCTGCTGCCGCCAAATCCGTTGATGTGGTCAATTCCACGGTCAATGCTATGGGCCGCATCAGCGCGGCCTCTCAGGAAATATCCAAAATCATTGGTGTAATCGACGAGATCGCATTTCAAACCAACCTTTTGGCGTTGAATGCCGGTGTGGAGGCTGCCCGAGCAGGCGAGGCAGGCAAAGGTTTTGCGGTCGTCGCACAGGAAGTCCGTGAACTCGCCCAGCGCTCAGCCAGAGCCGCAAAGGAGATTTCCAGCTTGATCGCGAATTCCACAAGTGAGGTTAAAGATGGTGTCCGTCTGGTTGGCGAAACAGGAGCGTCCTTGAAGAGCATCGAAGGGTTCGTCTTAAAGATCGACACGAATGTCGAAGCAATTGCGACTGCGGCGACAGAACAATCCGTCAGTCTCGCCGAAATCAATTCGGCAGTCAGCGCTCTTGACCAGATGACGCAGCAAAATGCCGGAATGGTCAGCGGTATGAGCGCTGTTGCCGAGGCTTTATCAAATGGCGCAGGCGAACTTGAGCAACTGGTCAAGCGTTTCAAACTCAATCGACGTAAATGGACCAGAGAGCCAGGTTCGGAAGCGGAGAATCGTGGTCCAGAACATCGCGGCTATGGCAAGAACAGTATCTACCTCCCAATCGTTGGCGGTAGCACTTCACATGTAACCGCAGGCTTAAGCGCGGCGGCCTGATTGCGCTTACATCAGCGCGCACCCCTGAACCTGCAGCGGTTCAGGGCCTAATATTTGAATTCGTTCGACTTCATCGAAGCTTACGACGTCGCTGCGGCGATCGTAAAGCTGGGTCGTTCTGGTCGAGGAATGATTTGCCATATATGCCGCTTTCTCAAGCGTACCACCGTTTTTCAAATACGCCGTAATGCCGGTAGCACGGCTTTGGTGCATGGATCGTTAAGCGCATTGTCGTAGGTGCTCGCGCAGCCCGACAACTGGTCTCCACCACGATGCCGTTTAAGCACAATTCCTCCCGCCGCCATCATATCAGGAAGATGAAGTTCAAAGTCACGAACTGGTCTGAATACGAGGCGGGCCTTTGTCAGCGTGGGAGCCTCACGCTCTGGATGACGCCAGAGGCATTGTCGTCCTGGCAGGCGCCGAAGCGGACAACACGCGGTGGCCAGCCGCGCTATTCCGATCTTGCGATCGAGACGGCCCTGATGCTGGGCCTGGTATTCGGCCTGCGGCTGCGTCAGACGGAGGGTTTGCTAACGTCGGTGCTGAAGCTGATGGGGCTGGGCCTTGCCGTTCCCGATCATACGACCCTGAGCCGTCGGGCAGTCAAGCCGAGAACGCCGAACAAGCTCCCAGGTGATCGCATCCCGGAGAACGGACCCATCCACGTCCTCATCGACAGCACCGGTTTGCAGATCCACGGCGCGGGGCAGTGGCTTGAGGAAAAGCATGGTGCCAAATTCCGCAAGGGTTGGCGCAAACTGCACCTGGCGCTGGATGCTGATAGCGGCGACATCGTCGCACATGTCATGACCGATCAGGATGCCGGCGACGCTTCGCAGGTGGCGCCGCTACTCGATCAGATCGACACGCCGATTGGCCAGTTCACGGCCGATGGTGCCTATGACGGTGAGCCGACCTATAGCGCCGTTACCGATCACAGTCCTGAGGCGGCGGTGATCATTCCGCCACGCGCCAATGCGGTGGATCGCAACGACACCGACCCCTCCAGTCAACGAGCCCGTCACATAGCCGCGATCAGCGCCGATGGCCGGATGAAGTGGCAGGTGGCGACCGGCTACGGGAAAAGATCTCTGGTCGAGACCGCGATCGGTCGTTACAAATCGATCATTGGACGGCGGCTGCGAGCGCGCTCATTCGCGGCACAGAAGACGGAAGTCGCCCTCGGCTGCGACGCCCTCAATCGAATGCTGGCCTGCGCGCGCCCGAAATCCGTCCGGCGCAAAACGGCTACCGAATAGCGACAGCATCAAAGACGGGAATCCGCTCTTTCAATGATCCGTGCACCAGCGCCGATCGTCTATGCTTTCACCCTGTCGATCTACACGGCCTCGACCGCGGTTCCTGAGACCTTGAACAATGCTGCGATCGCCATTGTGGACGAGGATCAGTCTCCGGTATCGTCCCGAATCCTGACGGCTTTCTATCCGCCTTACTTCAGCCCGCCGAAGCTGATCTCCCAATACGAAATGGACCGGCGCATGGATACCGGAAAGGACACTTTCGCGATCGATATCCCTCCCAATTTTCAGAGGGACCTCCTGGCCGGAAAGTCGCCGACTATCCAGCTCAACGTCGATGCGACGCGCATGACGCAGGCCTTCAACGGCAGCAGCTACATCCAGTCAATCCTCTCCAGCGAAATCAGCGAGTTCCTGAACCGCTACCGCGGATCGACGTCCCTGCCGGTCAGCCTCGCGATGCGCACCGAATTCAACCAGGAGCTCAACAGGGCCTGGTTCGGCGCGGTTACGAACGTCATTTTCTCGACGACGATTCTTTCCATCATCCTGACCGGCGCGGCGCTCATCCGCGAACGGGAACACGAGACGATCGAACACCTGCTAGTGATGCCGGTCACGCCGACGGAGATCATGCTTAGCAAGATCTGGTCGATGGGGCTTGTCGTGCTGGCTGCAACCGCTTTCTCACTTGCATTTGTTGTTCAGGGTTTTTTGCACGTCGAGATCCGCGGTTCCCTTGCGCTTTTCCTGTTCGGTGCGGCACTTCACCTCTTTGCGACGACAAGCCTCGGCATCTATCTGGCGACAATTTCCGGCTCCATGTCCCAGTTCGGGATGCTGCTGATTCTCGTCCTGCTTCCCCTGCAGGTCCTTTCGGGCGGTCTTACCCCGCGTGAGAGCATGCCGCAAGTCATTCAGGACATCATGCTCGCGGCGCCGAACACGCATTTCGTTATACTCGCCCAATCGGTGTTGTTTCGCGGCGCAGGATTTTCGGTCGTCTGGCCACAACTTCTGGCGCTGCTGACGATAGGAACGCTCCTGTTCCTGTTTTCCCTGAGGCGCTTCCGGCAATTCCTGCGGTAACGGACGGCGCTCCGGCCTTCATGCGCCCGATCATGGGCGCGTAGCGTCTCCGGAAGTCATTCTCGCCAGGCAATCAGGTTGGTTGAAGAGCGGAATCCAGAAATTGAGAAATCCATCATGCATTTCGAAGCGTTTTTCTCGTTCACGCTGGCGATCGTCATTCTGATCACCGGGAAATTCATGACGCTGCATTCCGCCACGCTCCGGAAATATGCCATTCCCGAGCCTGTCGTCGGCGGCATTCTTTGTGCGGCGATCGTCGCTCTGATCTATCCGCTTTCCGGCGTCAGGATTTCATTCGACCTGGAGGTGAAGGACTTCCTGCTTCTGCTTTTTTTCGCCGGGATCGGGCTGAAGGCCGACATCGTCACACTGCTCAAAGGCGGGCGCCCGCTGTTCGTTCTTCTCGCCCTTGCGATCGTTTTCATCTTCATCCAGAATTTCGCCGCGATCGGCATGGCCGTTCTTTTCGGCATGGAGGCGAAAGCGGGGCTGATGGCCGGGTCCATCTCGCTGACCGGCGGCGTGGGGACGACGCTCGCCTGGGCGCCGACATTCGTGGAGAGGCTCGGCATCGCAAACGCCCTGGAGCTTGGCGTCGCCGCGAACACCGTCGGCCTCGTCTCCGCATGTGTGATCGGCGGGCCGATGGCGGCGTTTCTCATGCGCAAGCACCGCATTGCGCCGGCCGGGGAAGGGCATCTCGACGTCGGCGTCGCCTATGACCGTCAACCAGCGTCCAAACTGGACTATTTCGCGGTGCTCTGGGCCATTCTCATCCTCAATGTCACGGTCATGCTGGGCATGGGCATCAACGAGGTGCTGAACAGAGGCAGTCTTACCCTGCCAGCCTTCGTGAGCTGCATTCTGGCGGGGATCGCAATGCGAAACCTGCTGCCCGGCGCCATCGGCGCGGGCATCCGCCGCATCTGGCCGAGCCTCGACGACGGTTTTTCCCTGCTTTCCGATCTTTCGCTCGGGCTGTTCCTCACCATGGCGCTCATGGGGCTGCAACTGTGGGACCTCAAGGGTATGCTCGGCTTCATCGCCTGCACGCTCGCCGTCCAGATCGCCCTGGCTGTCGTCTACGCGCTCTTCGTCGTTTTCAGGGCTATGGGGCGCGATTACGAGGCGGTCGTCATGTCCGCCGGCTTTGGCGGCATCGCGTTGGGTTCGACTGCCACGGCGATGGCAAACATGGCCGCCGTGGCCCAACGCCACGGTCCTGCTCACAGGGCTTTCATCATCGTGCCGCTGGTCTGCGGCTTTTTCATCGATATCGCCAACGCGCTGATTATCTCAATGTTCGTTGCGTGAATTCAGGGGCGATCTCACAAGGCGACCGTTGCACCCGGCCGGGCCTGCCGTTTTGGCAGCGCATCGACGCCGACCATTTCGGGCGGGTAGCGGCAGCCTCCTCAAAGTCTCGTGCACCCGTAAAGGAACATGCGGACGCAGGAGGCGGCCCATGCCTCCAGTTCCACGGCTCCCATGGGCGGCCTCAACCCCAGCAGCATCTGCCTTTGCGGACCGATGATCATGCCCCTGAGCAGATCGGCGGCCAGCGCCGGCTCGGGGCAGGCGATCTTTCCGGCGGCGGCAAGCCGCCTTATGTGCGCTTCGAGCGTATCGGACACCTTAAGGGCCATTTCCCGATAGCTGGCCCCGACTTCCGGGAATTGATCCATTTCGGCCATGACCAGCCGGGCTGTCCTGGCCGCTTCCTCGCTAAGAAACAGCCGCGCATAACCCAGAACGATCTGCGCGAGCTGCTCCTCCACGCCCGATTGCGCCGTCCCGGCCGTATCCGGCGAAGCGAGGCTCGCCTCGATCCGGCTTTCGGCCGCCATGCGAAACAGCGCCGCCTTGTTTTCGACCAGCCTGTAAAGCGTGCGCGTGGAAATGCCCACCCTGCGCGCCACCGCCTCCACGCTCGTCTGGGCGTATCCGGACGTCAGGAATTCGGTGATCGCCGCTTCGACGATCACGCCGGCCGTCTCCTCGGCGCTGCGAGCCGGCGGCCGACCCCGCCCACGGCGTTTCGCCTTGTTGTCGTCCACGATCTTGACTCCCGTCAGTTTTTGCGTCATCTGCTCTATTCGGAAATTTTCTATTTTCCAAATTATCGCAAGCAGGATTCGAGTCAAGATCGGGAACCGGAGCATGTCCGCACGCAAGGCCGTAGCAGTCGCCGCCATTCTGGCGGCAGGGGTGGGAGCTTATGTCGCCTGGTCGGTGGAGCGGCCGCGCACGCTGCTCGTGCAGGGGAGGTGGAGGCGACGCGGATCGACCTGGCGACCAAGGTCGCGGGGCGGGTTTCCTCCGCGCCGGTCAGTTTCGGCGATCGCGTGACGGCCGGGCAACTGCTTGTCGAACTCGACAGCCCGCAGTTGAAGGCCGGTCTCGACACGGCCGAAGCCAGCCTCGCCGTCGCCCGCTCCAACCGCGAGCTGACCTTCTCGACGCGTCCCGAAACCATCGCCGCGCGCAGGGCGGAGCTTTCCAAGGCCGAGGCGGATGTCGTTCTGGCCCAACGCACCTACGACCGCCTGTCCGGCCTGCTCGACCGGTCGGTCACGTCGCAGCAGGCGGTCGACCAGGCCTCCAATAGCCTGGACGCGGCGTTGCGCGCACGCGAGGCGGCGGAAGCGAACCTGCATCTGGCGGAAAACGGCAACAGCGTGGAGCAGAAGGCGGTCGCGGAGGCGCAGGTCAGGCAGGCGGAGGCGTCCGTCGCCCAGACCACGGCCGATATCGCCGAACTGACGATCCGTTCCCCCATCGACGGACAGGTGACGGCGCGTATGGCCGAGCCGGGCAAGCTCTTCAGCGCCGGTGCGCCGGTGATATCCATTGTCGACGTCGACCGGGCCTGGTTCACCTTCAATGTGCGCGAAGACCTGCTCGACGGGCTTGAGATCGGGCGGACCCTTCAGGTCCGCGTTCCCGCCCTCGGGAACCGGCTGGTGGAGGCGAAGATCACCGCGATCAACGCGCTTGGAAGCTTCGCCAACTGGCGGGCGACGAAAGCGACCGGCGATTTCGACCTGCGGACCTTCGAACTGCGCGCCGAACCGGTGGCGGCGGAACGGAACCTGCGTCCGGGCATGAGCGCGCTGGTCGAATGGAGCGCATCCCACCGGCTGGAGCGGTGACCGTGTCCGCCGCTCATCTCCCGCCCGGCTTCCGGCGCATATTCCGCCGCGAGCTGCGCCAGATCGCCGAACGGCCGGCGCTGTTCTTCATGCTCGGGCCGTTTCCGCTTCTGCTGTTTCTCATCCTCGCGGCTATATTCCATGCCGGGCTGCCGACGGCCCTGCCGGTGGCGGTGATCGACGAGGACGGCACCGGCATGTCGAGGCAGATCGTGCGGATGATCGACGCGACCCCCGAAGTCGAGGTTGCGGGACGCCTGGTCAACCTGACCGAAGGCAGAGAGGCCGTTCTTGACGGCAGGATCTATGCAGCCGTCCTGATCCCCTCCGGTCTGGAGCGGGATCTGCTCCTGGGCCGCCGCCCGGAAGTCGTGGTTTTCTACAACAACCAGTTGATGACGCCCGGAGGCATCGCCGCACGCGCCATAAACGGGGCGCTGAATACCTTCTCCGCCGGTCTGGCCGTGGAAATGCGCATCGCCAGGGGCGCCACGCGGGAAGCCGCCATCGAGGCCGCCGCTCCGGTGCCGCTCCGGCAGAGCCCGCTTTTCAATCCCACCCTCGACTACGTGCAATTCCTGCTCGCGGCGATCATGCCGACGGTGCTGCAAATCTTCATATGCGCCGGCGCCGTCCTCTCCTTTTCCCGCGACCGGCATACGAAGGCCGGAATTGCCCGGGTCCTGCGACTGGGAAAAACGCCGCTGCGGGCGACGGCGGGCAAGCTTTTGCCCTACACCTTCACCTACGGCCTGACGCTGATTGCCGCCGACGCCATCATCTTCGGCTTCTTCGGCGCGCCTTTTCATGGCAGCATGCTGCTGCATGTCGTCTCGGGCTTCGCCTTCATCCTTGCCAGCCAGCTGCTCGGCGTCCTTCTGGCCCTGTCGCTGGCCGACACGGTCGCGGCGCTCGGCCTATGCGGTCTTTTGACCGGTCCGGCTTTCGGCTTCGCCGGCGTCAGTTTTCCCCGCATCGTCATGAACGGATTTTCCGTGGCATGGGGGGCGATCCTGCCGCTCACGCCCTATCTGCAACTGCGGACCGACCAGGCTCTCAGGGGGACGCCGGTGGAGATATCGCTGCCCACCCTCGGCTGGCTGCTGGCGCTGCTGGCGGTCTATGGCCTTTTGACGCTTCTCCAGTTCCGCAGAACGGCCCGGCCCGCCGTGCGGGTGAAAGCGGAACCGCCGGTGGGAGAGACGCCATGAGATCCTTGTTCGCAGGTATTCTCGCCGCATTGCGCCAAGTCGCCGCCGATCCAGGCGCCAAGTCCACGATGATCGCCGCCATCGTCATCTATTGCGTCCTCTATCCTCAGCCTTATCTCGGAGAAGTGGTGCGCGAGGTGCCCGTCGTCGCCGTCGATCAGGACGGGTCGACCGCCAGCCGGGAATTGCTGCGCCGTGTTGCCAGCAGCGATTCCGCCGAAATTGTATCGATCGTGGCCGACCTGCCGGCCGCCAAGCAACTGTTTTATGCCCGTCAGGCTTACGGGATCGTCGTGGTGCCGCCGCGTTTCGAGGAAGACCTGCTATCTGATCGGCGCTCTGCCATCGCAGGCTACGGCGATGCAAGCTACTTTCTGCTCTACAATGCCGCGATGGGCGCCATGGGCGATGCCGCGCGCAGTCTGGGGCCGATATCCAGTTCCAGCGCCTGAACGCAGCCGGGCTTCCGGGTGAAGAAGCGGCCGCGCTTGTCGCCCCGATGACCATTGCCAGCACACCGCTGTTCAATCCGCAGGGCGGATATGCGAGTTTCGTCGTCCCCGCCGCCTTCGTTCTGATCCTGCAACAGACCCTGCTGATGGGCATCGGCATTCTACATTCGGGCCGGCAGCCGTCGCGCGCTCCGGCCGCGGTTGCGGCGGCGCTGGCCTATATCCTTCTCTATTGTTTCTGGATCGCGGTGACGCTCGTCTTCCTGCCCTATGTCCTTGGTATTCCGCGCATCGGCGGTATCGTTACGCTCTACCTCGTGGCCGTCCCCTTCCTTTTCGCCGTCACCGCCATGGGCTTCGCCATCGCCTGGTCGATCCCGTGGAAGGAGGGCGTCGTCTTCTTCCTCGTCGTGCTGGGCATGCCACTGTTCTTCCTGTCCGGCGTTTCCTGGCCTGTAGAACAGATTCCCTCCGTCTTGCGCGAGCTTTCCCTGCTGATCCCGTCGACCACGGCGATCACCGCTATCGTCCGCGTCAACCAGATGGGTGCGAATTTCCGCTCGGTCGCGAACGATGTCGCGGTCCAGATCGTTCTGGCCATCGGATATGCGCTGCTGGCCGTAACAATCCGATGGGCGCGCAGATAATTCAAGTATCATTTGATATTTTAATTTCGAGTGATATTTATAACGTCGTACCCTGAAACGGCGCTGCGGCGCGCGGAAACGGAAAGGACGATCATGAACGACAAGACCACCTCCCTGCCGAACGGGCAGAAGCCGGGGATAAAGATCGAAGCCAATGTGGGCGAAGCCTTCTGGCGGAAAGGCCCGCAGGACACGCTGCCGCCGCCCGACACGATGGGTCCCTACATGCGCAACCGCCCGCTGCCGGTCACGCCGGTCGAAGGGCGCAAGGCCTGGATCGTCGGCAGCGGCGTCGCCGGGCTCGCGGCGGCCTTCTACATGCTGCGCGACGGCCGCATGAAGGGCGAGGACATCACCATCCTCGACACGATGAATATCGAGGGCGGCTCGCTGGACGGCGCGGGCAACGCCGAGGACGGCTATATCATTCGCGGCGGCCGCGAGATGAACTGGAACTACGACAATTTCTGGGACGTCTTCCAGGACGTGCCGGCATTGGAACTGCCCGAGCCCTACAGCGTGCTCGACGAATACCGGCTGGTGAACGACAACGACCCGAACTGGTCGAAAGCGCGCCTGATGCACAAACAGGGCGAGATCCGCGACTTCTCGACCCTCGGGCTCAGCAGGGCGCATCAGTGGGAGATCGTCAAGCTGCTCCTGAAGCGCAAGGAGGACCTCGACGACATCACCATCGAGGACTATTTCAGCGAAAGCTTCCTGCAGACCAATTTCTGGTATCTGTGGCGGTCGATGTTCGCCTTCGAGAACTGGCAGAGCCTGCTCGAGGTGAAGCTCTACATGCACCGTTTCCTCGACGCCATCGACGGCCTGACGGACATGTCGGCGCTGGTCTTCCCGAAATACAACCAGTATGACAGTTTCGTCGTGCCGCTCATCCGCCTTTTGAAGGAAAAGGGCGTGAAGGTGCAGTTCGACACCCGCGCCTACGATCTCGACATGACCGAAGCGGAGGGCAAGCGGACGGTGACCGCCATCCGCTGCAAGGTCGATGGCCGGGACGAGGTGATCGATCTCGGCCCCGATGACGTGGTCTTCGCGCTGACCGGCTCGATGACCGAGGGCACCGCTTATGGCGACATGGACACCGCGCCCGTGCTTGAACGCGGCAAGGCGGAGCCGGGCGAGGACAGCGACTGGACGCTGTGGAAGAACCTGGCGAGGAAATCGCCGGTCTTCGGCAAGCCTGAAAAATTCTACGGCAATGTCGACGGCTCGATGTGGGAATCGGCGACGCTCACCTGCAAACCGTCGCCGCTCGTCGACAAGCTCAAGGAGCTTTCGGTCAACGATCCCTATTCGGGCAAAACGGTCACCGGCGGCATCATCACCTTCACCGATTCCAACTGGGTGCTGAGCGTCACCTGCAACCGCCAGCCGCATTTTCCGGACCAGCCGGGTGACGTGCTGGTGCTGTGGGTCTATGCGCTTTTGATGGACAAGGACGGCAATTACGTCAAGAAACCGATGCCTGCCTGCAACGGGCGCGAGGTTCTGACGGAGCTCTGCTATCACCTCGGCATCGTCGGGCAGATCGACGAGATCGCGGCCAACACCAAGGTGCGGCTGGCGCTGATGCCCTATATCACAGCGCAGTTCATGCCGCGCGCGGCGGGAGACAGGCCGCATGTCGTGCCGGAAGGCTGCACCAACCTGGCTTTGCTCGGCCAGTTCGTCGAAACCTCGAACGACATCATCTTCACGATGGAAAGTTCGGTCCGCACCGCGCGCATAGGCGTCTATACCCTGCTAGGTCTGCCCAAGCAGGTGGCCGACATCAGCCCGACGCAATACGACATCCGCAATATCCTGAAAGGAGCGCGGGCGCTCAACAGCAACGAACCCTTCCCCGGCGAGCGGCTCTTGCACCGGCTGCTCGACAAGACCTATTACGCCCATATCCTGCCGCCGTTGCCGGAGAAGGAGGAGACGACGCTGGAGCATGCCGAAAGCGAGTTGTCCAATCTTCTCGGCAAGGGCGGGCAGGCCGTGGCGACGGTGTTCGGCTGGCTTGAGCGGTTCCGCGAGACGGTGCGCGGAAAACGCGACTGAACGGCAACGGCACGCCGTCCCCGCAGGGCGGCGTGCCGCAATCAGAAAAAGGCAAGGGTGCCATCATGCGCTTGACACGCAAGGAAGCTCAGGAACAGACACGCCGGCGCCTGATCGCCGCCGCGAACGCCTCGATCGCCTCGGAAGGGCTGGCCGCCGCCTCGATCCGGCATATCTGCGAGGCCGCGGGCCATACCCAGGGCGCATTCTATTCCAACTTCAGCACGAAGGAGGATCTGCTTCTGGAAATCATGCAGATGCATGTCCAGAGCGAGGTGGCCTTTCTGCGCGACATTCTTGCCGGGACCGACCGGGGCGATCTCGATGCCGCGATGACGCGGCTGGCGGCGAGGCTGGCCGAACTGGCGGCCGAGCCGCAATGGTCGCTTCTTTCGATCGAGTTGCAGCTTCATGCGCAGCGCGATGCCGCCTTCGCCAGCCGCTACAACGAATACAAGGCCGCCTGCCACGGCGAATTCACCCTGCTTTTGGAGGATCTGATCCGCCTTCATCGGTTGAAACCGGCGATGGAGCCGCGGCAGATCGCCATCGGGCTCTACGCATTGTGGGCGGGGCTGATCGTGCAGGGCAGCGTGCCGGATTCCCTGCCGCGCGACCGCATCCTGCTCGCCTTCTTCCGCGCCATCACCGGCTGCCCGGCCTGACGGGCGGCTGCCGCCGATATCCGCGCGCCGTCTGCCGGCCGCATCATCCGCAGGAGAAACGTCCATGACCATAGCCACTGTCACCGTGCTCGGAACCGGTATCCTCGGGCGCAGATCGCGCTTCAGGCCGCCTGGCACGGATTTTCCGTCATCGCCTACGACATCGATGAGGCCGCGCTGGCAAAGGGGAGGGGGCTGGTTGACGCCTTCGCCCTGCGCTTGCTGGAAGATATTCCTGGCGCGGACGGGGCCTCGGCCGAGGCCGCGAAGGCGCGCATCGCCTGGACGGACGATCTTGAGGCCGCCGCCGGGGCCGCCGATCTGGTGATCGAAGCGATTCCCGAGAAGCTGGAGCTGAAGCGGCAGGTCTACGCCCGTCTCGGAGCCGCCGCTCCGCCGCGCACGATCTTCGTCACCAATTCCTCGACGCTCCTGCCCAGCGCCATGGCGGGATCGACCGGCCGCCCCGAGCGCTTCCTCGCGCTGCATTTCGCCAACGAGATATGGAAGCACAACGTGGCCGAGGTCATGGGCCATGCCGGGACCGATCCCGCCGTCTACGAACAGGTGGTCGCCTTCGCCCGCGCCATCGGCATGGTTCCGATCGAGATCCGCAAGGAGAAAGCGGGCTATGTGCTGAACTCGCTGCTGGTGCCGTTTCTGTCCGCCGCTTCCGGGCTTCTGGTCGACGGCATCGCCGATCCGCAGGCCATCGACAGGACATGGAAGATCGCCACCGGCGCGCCGAAAGGGCCGTTCGAGATCTACGACATCGTCGGTCTCGGTACCGCCTGGTATATCTCCTCGAACGGCGATCCGAAAGCGCAGGCCTTCGCCCGCTATCTGAAGGAAAACTATATCGACAAGGGAAAGATGGGCGTCGCCTGTGGAGAGGGGTTCTACGTCTACGGGAAATAACCTGCCGGAACGGGATGCCGGAGCAAGGCCCCCCGCTCCTGCATCCGTATTCAACCGGCCCAGCCCTCGCTTCCGATCCAGCGCAGGGCCGTCAGGGAGGGCATGAACATGTATTCGCCTCCTCGCAGACGGTTGAAGGTTGTCACCCCGTCGATGCGGCGGCGCACCGGATCGGCCGGAATGGTGAACCTGCCCGGCTCCTCATGCAGACCGACAATCGGATCTGGCTCGGTGCCGAGGTCGATGAAGTTGCCGCGGTTGATCCACTCCTGTTGCAGGAACTCCACCGTGTCATAGGCCCGCGCGCTGATGAAGATGAAGAACAGGCCGCGTTCGTCCGGCCTGTCTTCCGCCGCCGTCACGTCCGGTGTCCATTTCGGACCGAAGGTCGAGGATCGCCGGATGATGCGGTGGATGTTCTCGTCTGTCAGGATGGTCAAGTCGCCGCCGCGCGGGTTCATGCGGCGCATATGACTGGAATGCGGACAAACGAACCCCCTTACGTCACCCTTGAAATCGAAATCGTTGTTGCGCTGCCGGTCCGCGCCAAGGTCCGGATCGTCCCTGGCCGGTGATAGTGGCAGCGGCGCGCCCGAACGCCAGCGGCCGAACATCTTGGCGGCCAAGGCATGCTGCGCCTCTGCGTCCCCGTCTGTGCACGCAGAAACTCGTTGAAGGCGCCGACGCGGCTGTCATATTTGCGCAGCACGACGAAGGAGCCGTTTCGCCCCAGAGGATCGGGCGAAGGCATCGAGATGGGCTCGCCGGTCTCGCTGTTTTCGCCCAGAACGAATTCCCCGGCGGCGATGGCGCGCTCCTGCCCGGCTGCGGATCGACACCGGCGCCCGCCACCGTCGGCTGCGAGATGGAATCGCGAAAGCCGAACGGGTTTTCGGCATCCTCGTCGGCGCCGAACTCATGCGTGCCCACGAGCGTGACGCCGGTCGAGGCGTCGAACTCGGCCATCGCCTTTTCCACGGCAACATCCAGCGCGGGCTTGTCTGCGGCATAGATCGTCAGCGCGATGTGGCAGGTGTCGTTCCTGTAGGCGTCCTCCCAGGTCTCGGGCGCGTTTTCGCCGAAATCATGAAGCTGGGTCGCGCGCCCCGCCATGCCCTGCCGGAAGGCTAGCGGGAAGGAGGCCAAAGAGTCCTCGGGCAGGCCGAGCGCCTTAAGCCCGGCATGGCTGATCGCGACGCCGGTCCAGGCGCTGAGATCGTCGGCCCAGTCGCTGGCCGAGGGAATATATTCAGCCAGCCGGGCGATCAGGTCGCGCCCGCCCTCCGCCTCGTCCACATGCAGCATCGCATGGATGCCCACATAGGGCTCGGGTCGCGAGCGCAGGATCAGGGCCTGGATATCGTCGAGCTGGAGCGTGACCCGGTCGCGACGGAAACGGTCTTTCAGGTGTTTGAAGAAGCTCATCAGTAATCGACCCCCTGCGGAACGGCGATGGCTTCGGACAGCTTCGCGAGCGCCTTGTGCGTCGTCGCGTCCATTTCGGCATTGGCCGACATGGCGTCGAGGAATTCCTCTACTGCCTTGTCCATCCGCTGGTAGCGGCGCACATCCACGACGCTCACCTGCGGATTGGCAACGAACCAGCCCGCCGCGTCGATCTGGTGTCCGGCGATGAAATCCTTCACCTTGGGTGAGGTGATGCCGGGCCAGCCTTCGACATTGGCGAAGAGCAGGTCCATCAGTTCCGGGATCTTGGTCGCGAAATCGTTGATATAGGTGTCCCAGTCGCCGTCATAGGCGGTGGCAAAGATGATACGCGTATCGTTGTCGAAAAAGACGAAGCGCATGTTGTGCAGGGTCGAGACCCTTTGTGCACCATCGAAATTTCCGTTCGTCAGGTTGAAGAGACGGCGCAGGCGATCGGCTCCGCCGGGCTTGAGATCGGCGATCGCCGTCAGTTCCGAAACATTGCCCGACTGCCGCCCGGCGCGCCCTGCGGATTTCGAGCTACCTTCGAACAGCGGATTGTGGTCGCGGATCAGACTGTTGATCTTGATCTGGGCCAGCGTCGGCGCGTCCGCCGCGATCTCCCTGGCGATGCGGCGGAACTCGGCGAGCCGGGACTCGTCGCCCAGACGCGGGTCTTTGGTATCGTTCGACATGAGTGGGGTCTCCTGCTTGGTCGAATGTGTCGGTCAGTCGGGAATATCGGCCAGTGCCGATGGCTCGGCGCGCGGCACGGCATTCAGCCGGTGTCGCTGCGCGGAAGAGGATTCATAGGCCGCCTTGCGCACGCGCATGATCGAGCCCAGCGGACGATGCGCAGCCACGCCGTTCCAGGGATTGAAGGCCAGATGGTCGTCGCCGTGGACTCGCCGGGCCGGCGACAGCACGTCCTGCGGCTCGAACTGCAGGGTCGCGATCGGTACATGCGGCGAGGCGTCGGGATCCCACAGGATGGCGGCGTCCTCGACCGGCATGTTTTCGGCATCGGTGCAAAGCTGGGCGCGCAGTTCGTAGCTCGCGCCGGCGCGTGCGAAATGCGCCGCCACCGCATCGGCCATCGCCGAGAAGCCGTCGCCGACCTCTTGCCCGGTCAGCACCGCGACCTCGCCCTGCGGCGCTAGCGACAGCTTGGCGATGTAGTCGCCGTAGCGGATCGCGGCCTGGGTGTGGAAGGTCTCGCCCAGCACATGCGCCCGGTCGCGGGCGAGGCCCTGGAGCGTTGCGCCGGGCGTCGCGCCCACGGCCTTGACGAGACCCCGCACTCCGCGTGCGGTGGCGGCCGTGGCTTTCTGCACCGCCTCGGGCGCTTGCGCCCTGCGTTCGAGAAGCGTGAGCATCTTTTTGTATTTCTGCACGGTTCCGAAGGCGAGGATGGGAAAGTTCACCATCAGAAAATCCTGATTGGCGCCGCCAAGCTCGGGCACGAGACGTTCGCCCTCAACACCGATGATCTTGATCGCGAAGCCGCGCGGTTCGGGAATGGAGTCACTATGGATATCGCCGGGCGCCGAGGACAGCCGTGCCACCACCTCGTATTCGCGCGGGGCGGCGAAAATCCCCTGTGCCAGTTCAGGTACCAGCCCGTCATGCACCGCCATCCGCCCTTGAGGACCGCATGGCTCTTGGCGTGCGCGTCGCGATGGGCGTGCCGATGACGCTCGGCGTTGCGAGCCTGCGCCGCCGCCATATGGGAGACGATGTCACGGACGATGCGTTCTTCATCCGGCTGGAGCGTCTCGGTCGTTTCCGTATAGGGTATGAACAAATCTTGTGTCCCGCGTTCTTGCAACATGCAGGAGAAAGCCGGACATGTCCGAAGGCTTTCTCGCGCGCTTTGCGTCTTCGTGGCGTAAACGCACGGATCGATTTCAGGTTTCATGTGATATTCGAAATTTTTCCGCCAAAGCTGGAAAGTGAGTTCACCGTCGGAGAGCGGGAGCTCTTAAATCGGACAGTGGCGAGAGCGAGGATACAGCACCCGCCTGAGTGTGCCGGGCCGCGAGGGAGGCATAGGCCGCAATTTGGGAATATGCCTTTACTGCGGCGATCCTGCCAGAGTTGCTGTAGTCGATATCAATGCGGAAGCCAAGTTCCGGCACTGTCTAAAAAAGCCCGAAGGTCTCGCTGGTGAAATGCCTTTGACATTCGTTGGAAATTTTCCCAGATTCCGCACCTCGTCTTTCTATTTCAGACTGGGAAGTGCCTGATGAAGTTCAGTTGTCGCAGGGCGTAAACAAGGGCATCGACATGAGCGAGGCTGTGAAGCCCGATCTTGCGGTCCTAACGGTTCAGCTTTGAGCGCCTATGTTAGAAACAATGCCGTGCCAGGCAGCGAGCTTGCCAATATGATTCGGACGACGAAGGCGGCTCCGTCGGAGGATGCAAAGCCTGAGGCGCCGCCGGAACCCGAGTACGTGCCAACCGTCTCCGTTAAGACAAGTCTGGAGTCGCGTGATCACATTGGCCTTCTCCAAGGCAGGCCCTGCAAGAGCCTGAAACGGCATCTGGCGATACGGGCTTACATCAGAGGAGTACCGCTTCCGGTTCAAGCGGCCGGGCGATTGTCCGATGGTAGCCCAGGATATTCCGAACAACGCCGGCAAGCGGCGAAGCGGCTCGGGCTCGGGAGGAAAAACGCGGACGGCCGATGTGTAGCAGAGTGCGGTTAATTCGAAATCTACGAGAAAGGTCGGCACCCCAGCCAGGTCGGCAGCTTCGGGAGCGATGCACATTCGGAGTGTTGGAAAAGGAAAGTGGGGGCGTGTCGCAAATTCTTTTGGTTAACTAGCTGTTGACCACAACGGTGGAAATTCAGCTCCCGATGTAGCGGAGCGTAGCCATGATTCTGAATGCCATTGCCGAAAAGCTGAAGCGCCAGTCGAAGGACGATTTCAAAGGGCGGCATTTCGAGGCATGGCTGATCGTGCAGGCAGTGACATGGTATCTACGGTATCCGCTCAGCTACAGAGATCTCGAGGAGATGTTCCGCGAGCGCGGCTTCGAGGTCGACCATAGTACAATCAACCGCTGGGTCCTCGCCTATGCACCTGTAATCGAGAAGCGCCTACGCCAGTTTCGCCGACCGCATTGTGGCTCAGTCAGGATTGACGAGACCTACGTCAAGATCCGGGGCAAGTGGCGATACCTGTACCGCGCCATCGACAAGCACGGAAACCCGGTCGACTTCTTGCTCACCGCGAAGCGCGATCTCGACGCCGCCAAGCGCTTCTTCCGTAAGATGCTCAAGGATGAGCCGCTACTATCGCCGGGTAAGATCGGTACAGATGGCGCTAACACGTTTCCTTCAACGATCAAAACAGCCATCGATGACGGGCTCCTGCATCCGAGCCCGGTACATTATGTCACGAAGCACCTCCAGCAAGGCATCGAGAGCGACCACTTCCGGGTCAAGAAGAACATGCCCAAGATCGGCTGCTTCCAGTCATTCAAAACGGCGCGCCGGACGATCGCTGGGTTCGAAGCGATGTTGTGGCTGCGCAAAGGCTTCGGCTTTTCCGGCGACTGGACAATCAACGACCAGAATGACCTGCTCGGGCGCCTCTTCGGACTTCAAAAGGTTAACAAAGCGTGAAAATGCCACCGTTCGCGGGTAGTCTCAGCCTACTGCAAGGTTTGCGACAAGCCCTTTATCATGTCGGCGCCATCATCCGCCTGAATGAACTGGGCTTCCTGCCGCGTCTCTCCGAGATCGCGAGCGTTTCTGGCGGATCAATTACAGCCGGGCTTCTCGCACTGCGCTGGCAGAACCTGCGCTTCGACGAGTACGGCCGCGCCACCAATCTCGATGAGGTTTTCGTCGCGCCGCTGCTGCGCTTCGCCGGAAAAGGTATAGACATCCGGGCTATTCTCTACGGCCTCATCCCCGGATGCAGCGCGGCCGACAGCCTGGTCCGCACGTATGACCGCCACCTGTTTGCGGGCGCCTGCTTGCAGGACATCACGGATTCCCCGCGCTTTACCTTTATGGCCACGAACCTGCAGACCGGCAGCGGCTGGCGCTTTGCCAAAGGCTATGCCGCCGACTACCGCGTGGGGCTTATCGATAGGCCTGTCATCCCGCTTGCATGCGTCGTGGCTGCCTCGTCAGCCTTCCCGCCTTTTTTGTCGCCCGTGCGAATTGACCTTTCCCAACAGGCAGTACAGAAGACCGCCGGCGCCGACCTCCATCGGGAGCCTTTTATCTCGACGGCGGTCCTTTCCGATGGCGGCGTCTACGACAATCTCGGTCTTGAGCGTGTGTGGAAAAGATGCCGCACGGTCCTTGTCAGCAACGCGGGTCGCCCGATACCCGAGATCGGCCAACCTTCAGGGAAATGGGTAGGTCAACTGTTCCGTACGCTTAGCCTTATTCAGCAGCAGGCCGAACACTCGCGCCTCCGTCTGCTGTTCGGCATGTCCAATCAGGGGCAGCGAAATGTCGCCTATTGGAGCATCGACACGGCATTATCTCAATATGGACTCCTAGACGCGCTGCCCCTGTCTTCAAGGGATGTGGAAGCGGTAGCGCGGCTGCGCACGCGTTTGAATCACTTTTCGGTTGCAGAGCGGCAGTTACTCCTTAGAGCTGGCTACGCTGGAGCAGATGCGTCACTTCGAGCTCGTGGGTTAGCTCGCAACACGCCCGCGGCTAGTTTCGATTTCATGTCCTCAATTGCAGTCCAGAACTTCGCTGAACCTAATGGGAATGGCCAACTTGGATCTTCTGTGTAGTTTCGCTCACCGCTTTCCGCTCTTGGCCGCAGCCTTACTTGACCGCGATCAACACAAGCGGCGAAACTTTCGCGAGGAATCAATCACTGACATACTTATGGCAGGCCTAGTGCCTTTTGAGCCCTTCGGGATCCATGTTGACTTTCCTCGCGATGAGTCAGTCACGGGCGAGGACATGGACTGGGAATTCGTGAATGAAAAGGCCACTGACGGCCGTCGATATCTGCGCCTGCACATTCAGGCAAAGCGAGCCATAACCAATAACAGCAAGAGAAATCCTTACTGGTACTATCGAGAGCTCGATCATGCACTGCTACCTCCCGTTGCGAGCGGCAAAGGAGGAGCTGCAGGTACCTCAACGAGTACGGCGCCAACCAAGCTATACGGTCAACAGCACACTACTCTCATCAATGAAGCAGCGAAAACTCCAGGCTGCGTCCCGATATACATGCTCTACAATCCTGGAGCTGCGGAAGAGGCGAGGAATGGCAAACTGCCGGCAGTGGAAGGCGTAAATTGGATCTTTGCTGACAAAATCCCAAAAAAGGTAACGATAGGACGGTGGCCGGTCGCAGAAAAGAAGCTGACGAAGTTACGGCCCCATTTTCATCCGCTGCAAGAGCTACTCTGCTTTGGCCACGGCAAAGTCTTTCGGTTCCCTACAAATGGAGCAACCGGCTTCACGCTATTGTACGAGCAGTCAGGCTGTCCCACCCCTGCCGAGCTCAGTGACCGGCTCAATAGGCTTCGTGCGCCTGTGGACGATTCAGCGGAGGCACTAAACACGATCGCTGCGGCTGAGGACATTCCTGTTCTCACTCTTGAGGCGATCCGATCTGCCCGTGGCGGACGCAAGGGACTAGCGGACATTCCAAGACCTCGGATCATATTCAATTCGAGCGGTCTTGAGTTTGAACACCTCAGAAGCTGACCTTAAGCCTTCTATACCGGCCTGTGCCGATAGGCAGGTTACATCCTCTCCTGACATTTGGAATGCTCCATTTGGGTATACGTGCTGAGACAGCATCCGTGAGACATATTCAGTGTGTCATTTGGACGATCTTCGCGTTTTGAGACGCGGCGTCCCGAGCGTCTAGAAGTAAATGAGACGAAATTCGGCAAGAGCAGCCCTAGGCGGGTAGGGGCGGCTAAACTGCAAGCTGATCAGGAGATTCTAGCACAAACCGTCTTGAAATTATCCATGATTTCAGCAGCTTAACAAAAATCAGATAAGCAAATTTATGGAACTTCAATGAGACATCGAGACGGTTACAAGCGCAGTCGCACCAGTCGAGCTGGGCGACACCATGACGCCGCCGGGAATGAACACTGCTGTTGCTCGCACGGCAAGGCTTAGGTTAGGCTGATTGCTGATCTTGGATCGTGGTTGAAACCCTTGTCCCGATACAGTGCCTGCCAGCATGACGAGACTTAAATGCCAAGGGACGCGACCGCTCGTCCGGAGGCGCAAGGGGTGGACCCAGCGGCATGGAAGAGATCCAATGATCATCGAGCTTGGCCACTATGCCCTGGTACTGGCACTCGCCACGTGTCTTGTCGTTTCCATTTTGCCCGTGATCGGCGCCCGGCGCGGTGACGCAGCAATGATGGCGGTGGGTACCGCCGGCACCTATGCAATGTTCATGCTCGTCGCCTTTTCCTTCGCGGCCCTCACCTACGGCTACGTCTTCTCCGACTTCTCGGTGCAGAACGTCTTTGAGAATTCCCACTCTCTCAAGCCGATGATCTACAAGGTATCCGGTGTCTGGGGAAACCATGAAGGCTCGATGTTGCTCTGGGTGCTGATTCTGACGCTGTTCAGCGCCATGGTCGCCTTTTTCGGCACCAATCTGCCGGACCGGCTGAAAGCGAATGTGCTGGCCGTACAGGCCTGGATCACGACGGCCTTCACGCTCTTCATTCTTCTGACTTCCAACCCCTTTATCCGCCTGTCGCCGATCCCGGCGGAGGGTCGGGACCTGAATCCGGTCCTTCAAGATATTGGTCTCGCGATCCATCCGCCGCTGCTCTATCTCGGCTATGTCGGCTTCTCGGTTTGCTTCTCGTTCGCGATCGCAGCATTGATGGACGGACGCATCGATGCCGCCTGGGCTCGCTGGGTTAGGCCCTGGACGCTGGCTGCCTGGGTGTTCCTGACGGCCGGCATCGCCATGGGCTCCTACTGGGCCTATTACGAGCTTGGCTGGGGTGGCTGGTGGTTCTGGGATCCGGTCGAGAACGCCTCCTTCATGCCCTGGCTGGCGGGCACGGCCCTTCTGCATTCGGCGCTCGTGATGGAAAAGCGCGATGCGCTGAAGATCTGGACGGTGCTGCTCGCCATCATCGCTTTTTCGCTGTCGCTGCTCGGCACCTTCCTGGTGCGCTCGGGCGTGCTGACCTCGGTGCACGCCTTTGCAAACGACCCGACCCGCGGCGTCTTTATTCTCGGCATCCTCGTGATCTTCATCGGCGGAGCGTTTACGCTCTTTGCGCTGCGTGCGCCGATGCTCAAGGCCGGCGGCCTATTCCAGCCGATCTCGCGGGAAGGGGCACTTGTCGTTAACAACCTGATCCTCACCGTTTCCATGGCGTCCGTTCTGATCGGGACGCTCTATCCGCTGCTGCTGGAAACGCTGACGGGTGAAAAGATCTCGGTCGGCCCGCCCTTCTTCAACATCACCTTCGGGCTCTTGATGATCCCGCTTCTGCTGGCGGTGCCCTTCGGCCCCTTCCTTGCCTGGAAGCGCGGCGATGTGCTCGGTGCCCTGCAGCGCCTGTACGTGGCGGCAGCGCTCTCGCTCGTTCTCGGTCTTGGCCTCTGGTACATGCAGAACGGCGGGCCGGTCATGGCCGTCGCTGGTCTCGCGCTGGCCTTCTTCGTCATGGGCGGAGCGATCGCCGACCTCTGGTATCGCGCAGGCTTCGGCAAACATCCGATGTCGATCGCCTGGAGCCGCCTGAAGGGCCTGCCGCGTTCGTCCTTCGGCACGGCGCTCGCCCATTTCGGGCTGGGCGTGACCGTGCTCGGCGTCGTGGCCGTCACCACCTTCGAGACGGAGACCGTGGTCGAGATGAAACCGGGCATGACGGCTGAGGCAGGCGGTTATGTCGTGACCTTCGATGGCATCCGTGCAGCGACCGGACCGAACTACACCGAGGACCAGGGGCACTTCACGATCCGCGAGGGCGGTGTCGAGGTAGCCGATGTCTGGTCGTCGAAGCGGCTCTACACGGCCCGCCAGATGCCGACGACGGAAGCCGGCATCGTCACCTTCGGATTCAGCCAGCTCTACATCTCGCTGGGTGACCCAATAGCCGCCGGGGGCATTGTCGTACGTGTCTGGTGGAAGCCGTGGATCCTCTGTATCTGGTCCGGTGCCATCGTGATGATGGCTGGTGGCATCGTCTCGCTCTCTGATCGCCGTTTGCGAGTCGGCGCGCCAAAGCGAAACAAGGCCTCGGTACGGCCGTCGTTAGGGGTCAGCTGAGTGCACGAACAGACGGGCCCCTCCGCTTCCTGCGCGAATTAGACGGAGGCGCCATCCCGGCCCGGCACGAGGCGTGCTTACATTCTTCAGGCAGCCCTGCTCGGCCCAAATTTCGGTGCCAGACGAATGTAAGCCAACTGGCTCAGCAGTTCGATCAGTGTCTGCGTAACAATTATTGCCGGAAGGACCGGTACAGCACCCGGGACAGCGAAAGCCAGCGGTAGGACGACCAGAGAATTGCGCGTGGCAGCACTGAATGCGACGGCACGGCCCGCTGGCGCATCAAGCCGGAACAACTTACTCACACCCCACCCCGACAAGGGCGCAGCAACCGCGTATGCCACGTATATTGGCACGACACGGAAAGTGGCATCGAGTGCGTGGCCGAGTTGCGGTACGACGGCAGCAACCACGACGAGGAGTACGAACGCTGTCGCAGGAACCGGAAGCAGCCGCAAAACCGCCGACGCATGCTCCCCGACCACACTTCGGCCGGCCCAGAACTGGATAAGGACGGCGAAGACAAGCGGGACTGCGATCAGCCAGACGAACGCGTGGAAAAATGGTCCTGCTTTGATGAGGGACCCTTCCTCGGGACCGAGGAAAACGCTCAAATAGACTGGCAACAGTAGCATTTGGGCGATCAGGAGCGCGGGTGTTGCTGCCAGCAGGAGACGGGCGTCGGCGCGGCCAAGATGGGAGAACGTAACGACATAGTCGATGCATGGGGCGAGAAGGACCAGCAATACGCCAAGCCGGATCATAGGATCGGGCGGAAGAAACGGGACGAGCACTCCCACCAGCACAGGCATGACGACAAAGTTCACCAGTAGCAGGACGCCAAGGAAGCGGAACCGCGCACGGGTCATCCGAAGTTCCGCAAGCGGAACCTGAAGGAAGGTCACAAACAACATGAACGCCAGCGACGGATTTATGCCGATCTCAAGTGCGGCTGTTCCGGAGATCGAGAGAGCCGCCAGAGCGCCAAGGACAACCGCGCCAAAGTAGATCTGGACCTGATTATTTTCGAGGGTGTCACGGAGGGTCAACGGAGCGCTTTCAGTTTTCATTTCAGGCCGGACAAAGCTAGCCAGGTCTGAGGACTATGGCCACCCTCACTACCCGGTGGTTTAGTCTTCGAACACTTCTGAGGCCAGCTCATTGCAGACAGCAAAAGCGCTGCGGGCCTGGAAAACTGGACAGGGAGTCGGACAGAAAATTCCGATTTCCAGCAGCATCTGAAGTCTACCCCTATATGCCGCCAGTCGCTGGAATTGAGTAAGTCGACCTGCGCCATAGATCAGCGTGACAGTTTGAAAGAGCTGGGGATAGGCCGATCCAGGTGCGTGTCAGGCTTTGCTGTATTCATGCGCTGTCCTCTGCCTTTCCATAGTAAACAGGCATGAAACTGCTGATGACTTCAATTGGATTGTTCTCCAATTTTCGGGATCCGGACAGTTATCCGATTTATACGCCACCATGCGAAGACCGACAGGAGGAGCATTGCGGCAAGTAAGACAATACTTGCAAAGCCCCAGCCGGTTTCCACCGCCTCCTCTATCTGTGCGCCGAAAACAAAGCCCGTTGAAACCAGGCAGACGGTCCAAATTATTGCTGATCCTGCATTCAGAACTGTAAACTTTGCCCATGACATTGATCCGAGACCAACCGGAAGCGCGCCGATGGTCCGCATACCCTTGGGATATCTGTAAAGAAAGATGTAGGCCCAGCCGTACTTTGCAACTAGGATTTTCGCGGCCGCATAGGCCTTTTCGGCAAAAGGCCACCTCGTTAACCACGCATCCCCGTATCGTCTCGCGATAAAGAACCGTGCTTCGTCCCCGAGATAGCCGCCGGCAAAGGTCACCGCTAAAACAAGGGACAAGTCCAAAGCTTGTGTTTGAGCCGCATAGCCCGCGAACAACGGGAGACTACCGCTTTTCAGCATGCAGTATGCGAAAAGCAGGATGTACATCCATGTCCCGTATTCTCGTACTAGATCAGACAAACCGTCCATATCGCTTCACCAAATCAAATCGCAGGCACAAACAGAAACTCTTTTGTGTACGATCTACACGATCTATCGGATGTTTTCCGTCGCATGGCCTGCCTGGTGAGTGCACGACCATCGGACATCTGGTTCAGTTTCGCATAGCCCGGGCACGAGCTGAGGCTTCCGGTGTTTTCCGACAGCCTCTACATGACAGCGCCAGGGGAATGCGGATAATCGGAGTCAGCTCCTACAGGGCACAGGCCTCGCATGCCTGGCCTCACGACTTCAGGCCGCTGAACTGTCGGTGGGGACTTCACGGTTTTCTCCGCCTATGCCTCAGAGAAGCGAGGCAGGCTGGTAACGACGATGGGGGTTTTGCCTGGCACTCGACCATACAAGTCGACCACGTCCTGATTGATCATCCGGACACACCCTGAGGATACCGACTTGCCGATCGTCCACCATTCTGGCGATCCATGGATGCGGTAAAGCGTGTCTTCGCCATTCTGGAAAATGTAAAGCGCACGCGCGCCCAATGGATTCTTGAGGCCAGGTGGCATACCGCCATTGGCAATGCTGTAGGGCGCAAGTTCCGGCTGTCGAACGACCATCTCGTCAGGTGGCGTCCAGCGCGGCCACTGACGTTTGTACTGAATGACCCCCTTGCCCGACCATTCGAACCCCTGCCGGCCGAGACCGACCCCGTATCGCATCGCCTGTCCGCCCTCGTAAGTCAGGTAGAGAAAATAGTTGGCCGTATCCACGACCAATGTGCCTGGCCGCTCTCCAGTCGGATCACTCACCATCTGCCGGTAATAGCGCTTGGCGATCTTCTGGTAGGGTATAGCAGGCAGCGGGAACTGTTCGTTCAGTATCGGTCCATAGGTGGTTTCCAGAACTGGATGGGATATGGGTACGATTTCAGACTGTGTCGTCTCTGCGGTCGTTGCCGAGCAGCCAGTCAATACAGCCGCCGCTGCCCCAGCCCCCCGATAACGAAGCCTCGTCGTGTCAATTTGCCAGACTGCAATGTATTTCCTCTCGACGGTTGAAGTTCTGGCTTACGAGCCGGTCATCAGATTTCGGATTTTCTTCATGCGAACCTCGCGGGATTCATGCATGTCGAGCGTTCCTTTGAAGCTACCATTGGCGTCCATCATGTATACGCCAGCCGTATGGTCCATTGTGTAGCTTCCATCTTCGGTCGGAACCTTGCGTGCGTAGGCGGAGAAAGCTTTGACAGCCGTCGCTGTTTGCTCCGGCGTTCCCCGAAGGGCAAGGATTCGACGGTCGAAGGATGTCATGTACTCGTTGAGCAACTGCTGAGTATCTCTCTCTGGGTCAACGCTGATGAAAACAACGTTGAAACCGCTCGCAGCGGGCCCGAGTTCATTCATCAGGTCACTCAGCTCGAACAGCGTTGTGGGGCAGATGTCAGGGCAGTGGGTAAAGCCAAAGAACGCCAAATACGGCTTTCCCTTGAGGACAGCGTTATCGATCACTTGGCCCCGGTGCGAAACCAACTCAAATGGGCGACCGATCGAAGGGGTAGAGGACGCGTCCGGCTCACCAACACGTTTGCCGCCACCCGACTGCAGCAAATAACCTATAATCAGTAGCAATGTGAAGATCGCAACCACACACCACGCCACAACTCGAAACGCTCTGAGAGCTTTCATCTAATTCCCTGCCGACATTCACCCTGAAGAGCCCTTTGGAGTACTCCTAATCCCTCTAGTAGCTTGAGGTTCAAGGCTAATGGCGGAGAAAATCGAAATTCTCCTCAGTCGTTTCGCTGTCATCCACATCAGACAGAAGCGGAAATTTCGGTCGCACAGAAAGCGCCCTTGACCCTCAAGCTACTAGAGGTTTCATACTGACGAGCATCAATGAGCGACAGGAATGGCAGATAAGTGGTGAAAACTAACGACGGCGCATGGCTTGCGATCTTCAGCGCGTGGATAATTGCCATGGGTTCGACGTTGGGCGCACTGTTTATCGGTGAGGTCATGGGGCAAGCGCCATGCGATCTCTGTTGGCACCAACGAGCCTTCATGTTTCCACTGGCAGTGCTGCTCGCAGTCGCCGCTTTCCGCTCTGATGCCCGTGCCTGGATCTATGCCGTTCCGCTGGCAGCGGCGGGATGGTCGATCGCGGCATTTCACAACCTTCTTTATTTCAACATCATCCCCACGGCCATCAAGCCTTGCGGCCAGGGGCCATCCTGCTCGGGCGCGGGTATGCTCCTCTTTGGAACCCTGCCCATTCCGCTCCTGTCGCTTGGTGCATTTACTGTCATCATCGTCCTACTTCTAATCGTGCGCCGGAGAACACCAGCATGAACAGACGCACTTTCGTTATCGCTTCGGCTTCGGCCGCGATTGCCGTTTTCGCAGGAGGCGCGGCCCTCTATGATGGGCTTACGCCAGACGCGGAGCCAGCGCCCTCTACAATGCCGGGGAACAATACCCTCGTCAGAATGCACTCGCCGGTCATGGGGCCGGTTTCGGCGCCTGTGACAATTGTCGAATTTTTTGATCCGTCTTGTGAGGCATGCCGGGCCTTTTATCCGCTCGTGAAGCAGATGATGACGCAGACCGGAAATGACGTGCGACTTGTCCTGCGATACACCGTATTCCACGAAGGTTCCGATGATGCAGTGCGCATATTGGAGGCCGCGCGCAAACAAAACCTGTTTGAACCGGTCCTAGAAGCGATACTGGAACAGCAGCCTGTCTGGGCCGATCATGGCAAACCAGATCTAGAAAAGGCATGGCAGATCGCGGCGATGGCCGGACTTGATGTCGAGCAGGGAAAGAAGGATGCGGCCTCCCCAGCGATCGACAATATTCTCGCCCAGGATATGGCCGATGTTCAGGCCAACAATGTGAAACAGACCCCGACATTTTTCGTGAACGAAAAGCCTCTCACAGAGTTCAGCCCGCAAGGTCTTTTCACTATGCTGAAAGCTGAAATCGATGCCAGCAAGGCAGGATCCTGACTTCGGAGACCGGACCGGAATTCATGAGCGGACATCACCACGATCATGAAGCAGATGCAGGAGACAAGCGTATAGGGGGAGCAATTCTCGTCAACGTGCTCCTTACTTTTGCGCAGATTGTCGGCGGCATCTTCTCCGGCAGTCTTTCCCTGATCGCGGATGCGCTCCACAACTTCAGTGACGCTGCATCACTTGTGATTGCGTATGGTGCACGTCGGATCGCGCGCCGTCCTTCTGACGAAAAGATGACGTTCGGCTATGTTCGCGCCGAAATCGTCGCATCGCTGATCAACTACACGACTTTGATCGTCATTGGTCTCTATCTCGTGTATGAAGCGGTCATGCGGTTCATCACACCTGCGCCGATCGAAGGGTGGACGGTCGTGATCGTCGCAGGCATCGCGCTCGTCATCGATTTGACCACAGCCATGCTCACCTACACCCTTTCAAAAACCAGCATGAATATCCGGGCCGCTTTCTTGCACAATGTGTCGGACGCCCTTGGATCGGTGGGTGTTATCATCGCCGGCACGCTTGTGCTGATATACGGCTGGACATGGATTGACCCAGCGGTCACCCTCATGATCGCAGGCTACATACTCTGGCAGGCCTTCGCTGAGATCGGAGGATCGATCCGGATCCTGATGATGGCGGCGCCTGAGGACGTAAATGTGAACGAACTTGTTTCAGACATGCGTTCCGTCGAAGGCGTCCAGGAGGTGCACCATGTCCATGTGTGGCGGATCGATGAAGATCACAAGGCATTGCAAGCGCATCTCGTTGTGACGGATTTATCTCTGCGCAGTGCTGCTGAAGTGAAAGCCGCAGTGCGAAAAATCCTGCGGGACAGGCGCGGTATCGACCACAGCACTCTGGAGATCGAAACGCCAGAGGACGGTTGCGAAGACGGCCTGCAGGTCATCGGTCATAATGTTGTAGAAACCTGAGACTAGAGGCTTCGCAGGCACCGTTGACGGATATGCTCAACGATGAAGGCCGCATCGTCAGCCACACCCGCGATCAGGCCAGAGGCACGGTTCCGCTGCCATGGACGTCCTACATAGTAGAGACCGTCAACAGGCGAAATCCCGTTGGAGTGAATTGGGGCAGCCCGAGCATCCACCGCACCTTCGACTTCAATCCAAGGGAGCTCATCGGCATAGCCTGTCGCCCAAACTATGGATCTGATGTTCTCGCTCGATCCGTCGGCGAAACTTACCCTGCGATCATGGATCGCAGCCAGTCTCGGCTTCAGGATTACCCCCGACCGCCTGAGTGAAGCATCGTCATTGCCGCGAACAGGGAATGGATCCTCACGCCTCATCCTTCGTCCGATGATCCCCTGCGCGGATGCCTGGAGAAGGCCGAGCTGCCCCAGCCATACCCACAAACTGCGTCCGAGGACCTTCTCCGGTAAAAGTCTGCGCTTTCGCCCGCGTGCAAGCAGCACCTTTTGAAACCCAGCCATCGCGATTGCCACGTCCCTGCCACTCGCGCCATCTCCGACTACAAGAACAGGGCCTTCCGCCACCGAGCCCGGATTGCGGAACTCGGTTACGTGCATCTGCTGAATGTCAGCAGGTAGCAATTTCGACAATCCAGGAATTCGCGGTGTTGAAAATGCCCCCGTGGCAACGATGACAATATGACTTGTGAGACGATTGCCGTCTTGCGTTGACGCCACAAAGAGACTGCCTGCCTTCTCAAGTCGGACGACCTTCTTCGAACTGCTGACCGGAATTTTATGGAAGGAAGCATACCGCCGCAGATAGTCAGCAAACTCATCCTTTCCAGCATAGCCATTTGCATCACCAACCAGGGGCATACCCGAGAGCGCGCTGATGCAGCGAGGTGTAAAAAGTGTGAGGCTGTCATATCTGTTGCGCCAGCTGTCGCCGATTTTTGTGCCAGCATCAACAATCAAGAAGCTCAGGCCCTTCCTCTTCAAGGCGTATGCCGCAGCGAGCCCGGCTTGCCCCGCCCCTATAATCAGGATGTTGGTCCGCATTGTATTCTCCTCAAGCAAGATCGTCGTTACCCATCAACGGCTGGGGAGGTTACGGTTCCGTTGGGTTCAGGCCTTGCCTCTCGACCAATATGCGAGAAGCTCAAGAAAAACACCGCCACAACAAAAATCGTGAGCACTGCCAACACAATCCAGTTATTGCGTCGTATCTTCTTAATCCGCTCATCGGGCTGGGCCATAATTCAATCTCCCGCACTTGGGGTAGTCACCCCGTCGCCGGACCTGGCCTTCTTTTTCTCGAAGGGGTCAGCCAGCGCCGCATCTGGTCTGCTAACCGGATATTTTGTGCCCGAGATGCGAGCCGCAAGTCGGGCCGGACCCTCTTTCTTAAGGAGTGCGCGGAAACTTGGATGCATCCCGCCATCCACATAGGACGACACCGTGGAGCCGCCGGCCTGTTGAAGCGCAGCCTCAAGCCTTTGGGTTTCTTCGGCCATGCGGGCTATCAGAGCAGGATCAGGAGAAGCGGCGCTTGCGGGGCAAGCCTCCAGTGGGTCAAGGGGCTCTCCGCCCACGAACTCTTTGTTGAACATGTAGCGGCGACCACACACCGAGACTTTTGGTTGCTGACGGGTCAGTTCGAAATAGTCGTATCCCTCCTTCAGAGTCCGCCAGAACGACAGGTTTTGATTGTCTTTGTGCAGCGCCATGTTTTCCGTCGTCATCCGGAAAGGATAGGCCTGAACCTGGAACCGCTCCTGTCCCGATGAAAGTGCCTTGGCGACGATTGCATATATCTCACCAACGCCCTGGTCTGTCAGCGCAAAGCAACCGGAAGAGGAGCAAGCACCGTGGACCATCAGCGCCTCGCCGGTATAGCCGAGTGCCGTCTCAAGCCTGTTTGGATAGCCCAGGTTGAAAGATACATAGTACTGCGATTTAGGATTCAGCATGCCTTTTGAAACGTGGTAAAATCCCTCTGGCGCTTGGCGGTCACCTTCCTTGACCTTGGGACCTAGCTTCCCGGACCACCTGCACATCGGATATGTCTTGAGCAACGCGTAGCGCCCACTTCGGTCGATCTTCCAGACCTCGAGCTCGCTTTCCTGCTTGAAGATCCTGATCAGGACGGGGCTTTCTGCTGCCATCCCCTTCTTTGACATCTCTGCCAGCATCTTGCTCGACAGTTCGGGGGCCATGCTGGACAGGTCGTCTAGCCCCATGTCTGAAACACATCCGGATAGGGGGATAGCTATAAGGGCTCCAAGGCAGGCATTCCGCGCGATCAGAAGTGCTCGCTGATTCAAATTCTGAAACCAATTCATTTCGTCACTCTTCGCGCTTTCAATGAAACCGTGCCGACATCACCAATAAGGTGCCGAGCGCACCACGGCAGCCGGCAATACAGGAAGGGGGGCACGACCGCACGACGCCGCATCGAACAAACCCTTAGCCACCGGTACAAATATAGGACCTCAAGTAACTAGAGCTACAAGGGGCAGCCCCAGGAAAGGCTAAACGCTCCTCCCACCCAACCATCTACTCATCTTTGGGCACGGGACCAGGCACAACATCGAGCAGAGATTTATCAACCAGGGGGGTTACCTTCATTGGGTTTGCTCCGGAGGTGCGCATCCGCTCCAGATCTGCTGCAGTGAGGTAATCGAGCTTGGTGATCAGAGTTTTATAGTAGGCTTGCAGACCAATCCGCTTGTTCATCCGCGCCACCAGATCTAACCTTAAGGCATCGGCGGCGAATTCGGGGTCTGTGAGCACCGGTCCAGACAACAGTGTCGCGATCAATTCGTCCGTCAGTTCTGCCTCCGGGCTGGGACTAGCACGCAGTGCCTCGTCATTTGCGGTCAACGTCACTTCTGCAACGACGTAACCGTCGACCTTTCTCTCCCGAATAATCGGGACGGTCACCATCGCCGATTTGACCACCTCATGTTCGGTTAGCCCGGGAGACTGCGTCTCAACCTGTTTGGGCGCTGGGGCCCACTGGAAACCAGCGTAGACAGCAACCAAGCACACCAAGACACACCACGCTCCGGAGCATGCAATCTTCCACATTTACTAATCTCCATGAGGATCAACCGGAGCTACGCCGGGATCCTCCACCGATCGCTGTGCTGCCATCGCATTCAGGCGTGATTGGACAGTGCTCGATCCCTTAGTCGATGAGAGCCGCTCTCAAGCCGCGTGTTGGACATAGTCCAACGCAGCAGACACCTGGTTACGATCTCCGGGCGGTATTAACGGTAAGATCAGGCTCGGGGAGGAGGATCAAGGGGATCAATGCCTGCAAAGACACGGAACCGATTTGGTGAAACTCTGTAGGCAGAGAGCATTCGTTCCGAAATTGCAGCGCTTTCCTGCAGGCAAGCCAGAAGCTCGTGAGAATGCTCGACCAGATGCTGGCATTTCGCGTGGGTACCAGCAGACGCAGTCCCTTGATGGACGGTTCTGGATATCGTCGCCCCGGAGATGAGATCCCGTGCGACTGATCCATGCGGACTCACAATAGCGACTGCCAACAGCAGTGCCATACACAAAATCCGAATCGATTTTCCAAGCCGCGACATCATCACACGTCACAATTAACCTGTCTGAGATTGCCTGAAGCTGGTGCACAGGCACCGCCGCACAATGGAGGACGCAGACAATAAGAATTGATTTCCCCATATGTGACCATAGCCTCTAGAGTCGAGATATGATCGGTTCAGTCGCACATATCTCGAAAAAACTTGGCATGATCGCTGCGTTTTCGCTGGTGGGATTTGTGTTCGTCAAGGCTGTTTTTGCCGTCGTTTGCTGGGGCATAGGACATGACTCCTTCGAGGCCATCGCGGGCATCGTCTCATCCATCGGCCTTGGGGGCTGGATCGGCATAGAGGCCTATCTGTCGTTCACAAGCTGGCGATCTCATAAAAAAGTGCCTGAATTCGACACAGGCCGATAAAATTGCACTGAATTTCTTTGCGTGATGATCGTGTTCGATCCGCATAACTCGTCCCAACACATAGGGACGAGTTATGACCTTCAGATTCCTGCTCGCAATTTTCGCCATAACGTTCATTTCGACAGGCGCCGCTTGGAAACCGGAAGCGGCAACATGGGATTCCATGCCTGTCGCCGGGGCGACGTCGCAACCGATCGGCCACTTCGAATTTTGTAAAAGATATCCCGAAGAATGCCAGCCTAACGCTGCAGATCGCGCACGCCTGAAGCTCACAGAGGAAATCTGGAATAGCCTCGTTGAGGTCAACCAGGTCGTCAATACAATTCCGGCTATCGAGGATATCGAGATCTATGGCGTCGAGGAATTTTGGAATTATCCTACCACCGCAGCCGACTGCGAGGACTTTGCTCTGCTGAAGCGCAAGCTTTTGATGAGGCGCGGGATCGCGGTCTCCAATCTGCTGATCACAGTTGTACTTCAACCGGACGGATCCGGGCATGCTGTTTTGACGGTGCGGTCGGAAATAGGCGATTTCATTCTCGACAACTTGCGTGGTGAAATCAGAAATTGGTCGGAAACAGAATATACATATCTCAAGCGTCAGGATTCCCGCAATCCTGGCAAATGGGTGAAGATCAGGGACGGTCGAGACACAACAGCGGTCAGCGGCATTCGCTAATCGAGGTGACAAATTAGACCGGCCGATCCTGCAGCAGTCAGCCGGGTGCCTGACGAGGTGAAACCTCGCAATGATTGGCGCCCCAGCTCAGATGATGAGCCCCGGCCGCCACTACACTTTTCCTTGATGCAGCAACTGGCACAAAATTTTGCACTTGAAGCTCTAGTTCCTAGAGGCCGCATGGCAAACCAAGTGAGCGTGAAATCCCGCTCGCGGCCAATCTGCCAAATCGTAGCGAATGTAAGAGTGTGCTCAGTCTGGAACCGAAAATGCTGTTCTCGAAAAAAGCCATGTTCAGGCTTACCGTCATCGTCCTCGGGGTTACCGCAATCTGCGGTATCGATCTGTCCGTCAAATTCGTCATGGCGGAGCTTCTGGCAACCCCGACTGGAACAATCGAGTTGACCTCTTTTTTCAACCTGAAACTCACCTATAACACGGGCGTTAGCTTCGGGTTATTTTCGGACACCATCGTGTCAGCGCCCCGTTTGTTCGCCACACTTCAAGGGGCATCGTAGTCGGACTCGTCATTTGGGCAGTATTCGCCAACAGTGTCCTGGAGGGAATGGCCATAACGGCAATGGCTGGGGGTGCGAGCGGAAATGTGGTTGATCGTTTGATGAACTTGAGGGTTACCGACTATTTGGATTTCCACGCCTCCGGGTGGTCATGGCCTGCCTTCAATATTGCAGATGTGTTCATCGTTTGCGGTGCCATTGTCCTTGTGGCGGCGTCGGTAGTTCAGACGAAAAACGAGCATGCGTCCACGAACTCCTGACGGGGTGCGGCGCAAGGAAAAGGCGTCAACTCTCGGTTTTGTAGTAGCCTTTATTCGCGATTTGGTTCTCCATGGTGATGATTAGTTTCCGCGGCATCTGGAGCAAGAATATCAAGCGGGACAGCACGCAAGGTACCGTCATCGAATTTTAGCGTCATCGTTGCGGCTTTCGGAGGACCCGAATTTCGCATCAGTGAAATGAAAACCGTATCCTGTCCCATGTCCAGTTCCGCTTTTCGGGGGATCACGACGTAGGTGTCCGACAGCGGCACTTGTTCGAAGCCCTTGGATTTGGCCATCGGGCTCACGAGTGTTGCAGTCGAGTACCCTGTGACGTTGACAGAGACAATCGCCATGTCATCGGGCGTACCATTGTAGACAGTGACATATGCTTTATCCGTGACCCCGTCCGGCGCTAAGACCAGTTCGGCATGTTCGATAGTCAAGGCGTCGTAGTCGATTTGATGAGGTTCATTTGTCACGTTAGCCCAGGCGCCGCTCTGACCGGCGAAAAGAAATGCAGTGGCTGCCACACACCAACGTTTTGCTTGATTTGCCATTTATAAATCCTCACATGTTCCGAGCCATTGCTTACATACCTCTCGGTTGTTCGAGGGTTCAGGTTCGCGTGATGGGCTAATTTGTCGCGGCCTGCACCTGCCGCATTTGGAGAGGGAGGTAGCATGCTCACCATTGGAGATCTGTCCAGGACCACGGGTGTCAAGGTACCAACGATCAGATATTATGAACAGATGGGGCTGCTCTCACCGCCGGAACGTTCTGAGGGCAATCAGCGACGTTACTCGAAGACCGAGCAGGAACGCCTCTCATTCATTCGACATGCCCGCGACCTTGGATTGACGATCGAAGCTATTCGCGAGCTTATAGAGCTGAGCCAGCATCCGGAAAAGCCGTGTGCAGAGGCCGACAAGATAGCTGCCGAACAGCTTGTGACAATCCGACAGAAGATCGAGAGATTGAAGAAGCTGGAAGCCGAGCTGGAACGGATCTCAACACACTGCCATTCGAATCAAGTGCGCGATTGCTATGTGATCAGGGCCTTGGCAAACCACGATATGTGCACCACCGAGCACGACTGACTACAGCATTTCACTGCCCAAATACCTCTGAGTACACGGCGATCCCAGTTGGTACCGATCTGAATGATCGGGGCGGTTGGTGGCGAGCTCCAAGTCGCACAGATCGTCCAGACCAAGAGACTGCATCAGGGGTCGCAATCGCCTAGTTCGTGAGGGTCACATCAGGCTGCCCGCCAGCTCACTGAGTGCTTGAAAGTCCTCCGGAAGTAATGGGCAGCTCGGTGCGAGCGCATCAGGAAACGAAATCGACCAACAGCTTCAGGTTCAGCAAAGCGATTACGATGGCGATGATCCAGGCAAAAGCCGAGAGCCAAAGAGGTGCCTTCATCTCTCCCATCTTATCAGCATCGGCTGTGAACATCACCAGCGGGAAAACCGCAAAGGATAGTTGGAGGCTAAGCACGACCTGGGTCAAGATCAGAAGCTGGGCAGTGCCGCTGTCTCCGAAAGCTATAGTGACCCCTGCTGCGGGTATGATGGCGATCCCCCGGGTAATCAGACGGCGAAGCCAAGGTGCAAGCTGGATCTTCAGGAACCCTTCCATCACGATCTGACCCGCAAGCGTCGCGGTAACCGTTGAATTGATACCGCAGCACAAAAGGGCGATTCCGAACAATGTCGGTGCGAAGGCCAAACCGAGCAACGGGGCTAGCAGACTATGAGCCTCACCCAGTTCTGCGACCGAAGTCCGCCCGGTTTCGTGGAACGTAGCGGCCGCCAGAATGAGGATCGAAGCATTGACGAGCAGAGCGAACATCAATGCGACTGTGGAGTCGATCGTCGCGAATTTCAGAGCCTCGCGCTTTTCAGGTAACGTATCGCCAAAGTCCCTCGTCTGCACGATACCGGAGTGGAGGTAGAGATTGTGCGGCATAACGGTCGCACCGAGTATGCCAAGCGCCAGATACAGCATGTCGGGATTCGTGATAATCTCTGTCGTTGGAGCAAAGCCGAGGATCACCTGACCCCAATCCGGATCGGCAAGAGCGATCTGAACCGCAAAGCAGACGGCGATAACGCCGAGCAAAGTTATGACAAGCGCTTCGACCCAACGGAAGCCAAGCTTTTGCAGGTAAAGGATCAAGAATACATCCAGAGCAGTGATGACCACTCCCAGCTCGAGCGGAATACCGAAAAGGAGGTTCAAGCCGATTGCAGTGCCGATTACCTCGGCGATGTCAGTCGCAATGATCGCTATTTCGGCCAGCAGCCACAGCACCATGGCAACCGGTTTGGGGTAGGCATCACGACAGGCCTGCGCCAGGTCTCGCCCCGAGGCGATGGCGAGGCGCGCGCACAGCGACTGAAGGACGATCGCCATGATGTTTGAAATCAGGGCCACCGTGAGCAGCGCGTAGCCGAAGCGTGATCCCCCGGCCAGAGATGTCGCCCAATTGCCTGGGTCCATGTACCCGACCGCGACGAGATAGCCGGGCCCGAAGAAAGCCATTGCCCTTCGGAAAGTGCCCGCTCCTGCCGCGACCTTGATCGACCGGTGCACATCCGAAAGGGACGCCTCTCCCACCGTTTGTTGCCATCCCCTCACCGGTCTGTCCATCGTCCACCGCGCTTTCAAAGCCCACCACTATTGCAATTGCAAATCATTCTCACAAAGAGGCTGCGGACGCAAGCCGGATCGATCAGATCCCACCAATTGGGAACCATTAGGGTGAGAGCGGCGGTGCAAAAGTCGTCCACGGTAGCGGCGGCATAATGCTTCTGCGGGCGGAGTAAAATCCGGCCACCTATTTCCTTTCTGCAATGATCGCAGGAGGGACAGGGGATCTACACCGTGGAATTATACCTCAAGGTTCGCCTGGCTGTTTCCGAAGGGATGACGCAGCGTCAGGCAGCAAAGTATTTCAACATATCGCGCGACAGCGTGGCCAAGATGGTGGCCTATTCGACGCCGCCCGGCTATCAGCGGCGATCACCGATCCGGCGTCCGAAGCTTGATGCGTTCGTTTCGACGATCGACCATTGGCTCGATGAAGACCTGAAGGTGCCGCGCAAGCAGCGCCATACGGCCAAGCGGGTGTTCGACCGCCTGCGCGACGAATGCGGGTTCACCGGCGGCTACACGATCATCAAGGATTATATGCGCGATCGGGATCAGCGCCGACAAGAGGTGTTTGTGCCGCTGTCGCATCCGCCCGGCCATGCGCAGGCGGACTTCGGTGAGGCGACGGTCGTGATTGGCGGCGTGGAGCAGAAGGCGCGCTTCTTCGTGCTCGATCTGCCGCATAGCGACGGCTGCTATGTGCGGGCCTATCCGGCGGCGGTGGCCGAGGCCTGGGTCGACGGCCACATCCATGCATTTGCCTTCTTTGGGGCCGTGCCACAGTCGATCGTCTACGACAACGACCGTTGCCTGGTGGCGAAGATTTTGCCTGACGGCACCCGCAAGCGCGCGACGTTGTTCAGCGGCTTCCTGTCCCACTACCTTATCCGGGATCGCTATGGCCGTCCCGGCAAGGGCAACGACAAGGGGAACGTCGAGGGTCTCGTCGGCTATGCCCGGCGCAACTTCATGGTGCCGATCCCGCAGTTTGCGACATGGGAGGCGTTCAACACCTTTCTGGAGGAGCAGTGCCGGAAGCGCCAGCGCGACAGGCTGCGCGGCGAGAGCGAGACGATCGGCGAGCGCTTGCGGCGCGATCTGGCTGCCATGCGCGCCTTGCCAGCCTCGCCATTTGATGCCTGCGACCAGGCAAGTGCCAAGGTGACGGCGCAGTCGCTGGTGCGCTACAAGACCAACGACTATTCCGTCCCGGTCGCCTATGGCCATCAGGATGTGTGGGTGCGCGGCTATGTCAACGAAGTGGTCATCGGTTGCCGTGGCGAGATCATCGCCCGCCATCCTCGGTGCTGGGAACGGGAAGACGTCGTCTTCGATCCTGTCCATTACCTGCCGCTGATCGAGCAGAAGATCAATTCGCTGGATCAGGCAGCGCCCCTCCAGGGCTGGGACTTGCCGCAAGAGTTCGCTACGCTGCGCCGGTTGATGGAAGGCCGCATGGCCAAGCACGGCCGGCGTGAGTACGTGCAGGTCCTCCGCCTGCTGGAGAGCTTCGAACTCGCCGATCTGCATGCGGCGGTGAAGCAGGCGATCCAGCTTGGCGCCATTGGCTTTGACGCCGTCAAGCATCTGATCCTGTGCCGGGTGGAACGCCGGCCGCCCAGACTGGACCTGTCCATCTACCCCTATCTGCCGAGGGCGACGGTCGAGACGACCTCGGCGAAGGCGTATATGCGTCTCCTGTCGTCGGATGCGGGAGAAGCCGCATGAACACCGAAGCACCCGAGATCCTGCTCGCGCACTATCTCAAGGCCCTGAAGCTGCCGACCTTCCAGCGCGAGCACCAGAAGCTGGCCCGGCTATGCGCAACCGAGGGCGTCGATCACGTCGGCTACCTGTTCCGGCTTGCCGAACGGGAAACGATCGAGCGGGATCGCCGCAAGGTCGAACGTCGCATCAAGGCGGCCAAATTCCCGGTCGTCAAAAGCCTGGATAGCTTCGACTTCACAGCTATCCCCAAGCTCAACAAGATGCAGGTGCTGGAACTGTCCCGCTGCGAATGGATCGAGCGCCGCGAGAACGTCATTGCTCTCGGTCCCAGTGGAACCGGCAAGACGCATGTTGCTCTCGGCCTCGGCCTGGCCGCCTGCCAGAAGGGCTTGTCCGTCGGCTTCACCACGGCCGCCGCCCTGGTCAGTGAGATGATGGAGGCGCGTGATGAGCGGCGTCTTCTCCGCTTCCAGAAGCAAATGGCGGCCTACAAGCTACTGATCATCGACGAGCTGGGCTTCGTCCCGCTATCAAAGACCGGCGCGGAGTTGCTGTTCGAGCTGATCTCGCAACGCTATGAGCGCGGTGCCACCCTGATCACCAGCAATCTGCCTTTCGACGAATGGACCGAAACCCTGGGATCCGAGCGTCTGACCGGCGCGTTGCTCGATCGCATCACCCACCACGTCAACATCCTCGAGATGAACGGCGACAGCTATCGTCTCGCCCAGAGCCGCGCCCGAAAGGCCGGCTGACACCTCTCAAAAAATCGCCGCCCCCGCCTGAGACCCCCGCTCGGGCTACGCCCTCCCGGCGGTCTCAGGCGGCCGCCATAGTGGCCGACTTTTGCTCCGCCCCGTGGCCGGTTTTTACTCCGCCGTTGACAAGCTGCGCGAACAAAACATAACAATCGATAAAATTGCACCTAAATTGTTTGCCCGATAGTGGCAGCCGATCCTCATAAGTCATTGCAACAAACGGGGACGACTTATGACTGTCAGGTTTATGTTCGCAATAATCGCAATAATGACGACCTCGATGGGGGTGGCGTGGAATCCCGATGCGGCGGCTCTGGATGCCATGCCGATCGCCGGACCGACTACCCAGCCAATTGGTCATTTTGAATTCTGTGAACGCCTGCCCGGAGAATGCCGCCCCCGCGTTGCAGATCGCGGGCCGATGAAGCTGACGCCAGAGACCTGGAGTCGCCTTGTCGATGTGAACCGTAAGGTGAACCTGATCCCGGCGATGACAGATATGGAGAGGTATGGTGTCGAAGAATACTGGACCTATCCGGTCGACGCAGCCGACTGCGAAGACTTCGTTCTTCAGAAGCGGAAGCTCCTGATGGAACGTGGGTTCTCGCCCTCCAACCTGCTGATCACAGTAGTGCTTCAACCGGACGGATCGGGTCACGCTGTGTTGGCGGTCCGGTCAGGACTGGGTGACTTCGTGCTCGACAATCTGCGTGCGGAGATCAGGAAATGGTCGGAAACCGAGTACACCTATCTGAAGCGTCAGGACTCGCGTGATCCCGGCAAGTGGGTGAAAATCAATGACGGTCGTGATACGATTGCCGTGGGCGGCATTCGGTGATCAGCGGCATGTTGTACTCTGACCGTCGTTGTTGACGATCACAATACTGCAAGCATGAACGTCGCCAGCACCAGCCCCCCAAGAAAGGCCGCAACCATCGTGGTCGTCCGCGCGTTCGGGCGTTCCGGTATCGTTGTCCGCGATGAGTTCTCGTCGGGTGACTGACCAGCGTTGGTAGTCCCGGCTAACGGCTCCTGATGCAGTGCCTGGCCTTCTGGAGATGATGAATCCATCTCCTCCAGTGCTCTGTCCAGCATTACGCAGGTGATCGTCGTTTCATCGAATTTCACTTCGAACTCGAGTTTCCGACTGCTTTCAATTTTATCGAGAGCTTTGACAGCAGCGGCCTGCTCGCTATCAGCTTCAACGAGTGATCGATGGGTGACAAGAAAAAATGGCATTCGCTCGCCAACAACTCTCGAGGTGAAAGAGAGCCGGAGACAGTCAGATCGCGCCCGGAGGCTTCCCCATGACTGCATCCAGACTTGTGATTTGGTCCGTGTGTTCGGTATGGACCAACGGTTTACCGAACACACGAATGAGCAATTAGCTTGATAAACTGGATGAAGTCAGCGCTCTTACGGCATATTTTTCATCATCTCCGGTGACATGGGCATCATGTTGGTGTTGAGGTGATACATAACCCAGATTGATCCGACGAGCACGATGACAAGGATCACGATCGTAAAAATCAGTGCCATCATGGTCCACCCTCCTTCAGAGCGGCTGTTCATGTGCAGGAAGTAGGTCATGTGGACAAGCATCTGGATGCCGCCAAGGATCATGATCGCCGCGATCGTTATCATCTTGCTCTCGATGACGTCGCCCATCACAAGCCAGAACGGGATGGCCGTCAGAATAAGCGACAGGATGAATCCCGTCATGTAGCTCTTGAGAGAACTACGCCCCGAGCGGTGACCGGAATGCCCTCCGTGTGCTCCATTATGAGAAGAATTCGACGTCATGCGACAACTCCCATAAGATAGACCACTGAGAAGACACCGATCCAGATGAGGTCGAGGAAGTGCCAGAACATTGACAGGCACATCAGTCGTCGATGGTTCTCCGGAGTGAGGCCAAACTTCGACACCTGTATCATAAGCACCACAAGCCAGATGACCCCAAACATGACATGGAGGCCATGCGTGCCGACGAGGGCGAAGAATGACGACAGGAAGGCGGACCGCTGGGGACCAGCACCCTCCGCGATCAGATGATAGAATTCGTATGCCTCCAGCCCCAGGAATGCGAGGCCGAGCAGGCCTGTGACACCAAGCCAGAAGATCGTCGCACCCTTTGCATTGCTCTCGGCACGGATCATCGCAACACCATAGGTAATCGATGACACCAGCAGGATTACCGTCGCAACCCCGATCAACCTGAGATCGAAAAGATCGCCAGGTGCAGGACCGGCCGCGTAATTACGACCGAGCACCGCATAGGTGGCGAAGAGAGCCGCGAAAATAAGCAGGTCACTCATCAGATAGAGCCAGAAGCCCAGGTTCGTGCTTCCTTCAGGATGATGTTCCTCATCGAGATGGAATTTCTTGTCAGCCCGGGGGCGTGAATCGGGTTTGCCATGTCAGTTCCCCTGGGCGAGCAGCTTCGAACGTGCGTCTTCGACCTCGGCAACTGTTGCTGCCGGGATATAAAAGTCGCGGTTGTAGTTGAAGGTGTGGGCGATCGAGATGATAATGATCGCTGCGAATGATACGATGGCGAGCCACCAGATGTACCAGATGAGCGCAAAGGCGAGCGCGATGCTGATACCGGAAAGGATGACACCGGCACCAGTATTTCTGGGCATGTGAATCGCCTTGTATCCGGCCAGTGGTCTCGCGTATCCACATTCCTTCATGTCGTGCCATGCGTCCATCTCATGGACCACTGGAGTGAAAGCGAAGTTGTATTCTGGCGGCGGCGAGGAAGTAGCCCATTCCAGGGTTCGGCCACCCCATGGATCGCCCGTCGTGCAGCGGAGCTGGTCGCGTCTCATCACGCTGACGACCATCTGGATAATGAAGAACAGGATACCGAGTGCAATCAGGCCCGCCCCGAATGCGGCGATGATGAACCAGATCTGTAACGAGGGATCATCAAACTGCGAAACTCTGCGCGTCACGCCCATTAGTCCGAGCACATAGAGCGGCATGAAGGCGACGAAGAAACCGATCTGCCAGAACCAGAAGCTCATCTTGCCCCAGAACGGATCGAGCTTGAAACCGAAGGCCTTCGGCCACCAATAGGTTACTCCTGCCATCAGGCCGAACAGCACGCCGCCGATGATGACGTTGTGGAAGTGGGCAATCAGGAAGAGCGAATTGTGCAGCACAAAGTCAGCAGGAGGTATAGCCAGCATGACGCCTGTCATACCGCCGATGACGAATGTCACCATAAAGCCGATCAACCAGTACATCGGCAGTTCGTAACGGATCCTTCCCTTGTACATCGTGAACAGCCAGTTGAACATCTTCGCACCCGTCGGGATCGAAATGATCATCGTTGCTATTCCAAAGAAGGCGTTGACGGACGCACCTGCTCCCATCGTGAAGAAATGATGCAGCCAGACCACATAAGAAAGAAGCATGATCGTACATGTCGCGTAGACCATCGACGCGTAGCCGAACAGCCGCTTGCCCGAGAACGTAGATGCAACTTCCGAAAAGATGCCAAAAGCCGGGAGGATCAGGATGTAAACTTCCGGATGACCCCACATCCAGATCAGGTTCACGTACATCATCGGGTTACCGCCGAGATCGTTCGTGAAGAAGTTGGTGTCCAGATAGCGGTCTGCGGTCAGCAGCGCAAGCGTTGCAGTCAATATCGGGAATGTCGCCACGATCAGGATGTTGGTGCAAAGCGAGGTCCAAGTGAAAACAGGCATTTTCATCAGAGACATCCCCGGTGCGCGCATCTTGACGATGGTCGCAACGAGGTTGATGCCCGACAGCGTTGTTCCGATGCCGGCTACCTGCAAACCCCAGATGTAGTAGTCCACACCGACGCCAGGGCTGTAATCGGCACCCGACAACGGCGGATAGGCCAACCAGCCGGTCTTTGCGAATTCTCCTACGAATAGCGAGATCATGATGATGATCGCACCCGCCGTCGTCATCCAGAATGAGAAATTGTTCAGGAACGGAAATGACACATCGCGAGCACCGATCTGGAGCGGCACAATGTAGTTCATGAACCCTGTTATGAACGGCATGGCGACAAAAAAGATCATGATCACGCCGTGGGCGGTGAATATCTGATCATAGTGGTCGGCGTTCAGGTATCCCTCGTTGCCGTTGAAGGCGATGGCCTGCTGAATACGCATCATGATCGCGTCGGCGAAGCCGCGCAGAAGCATGACGAGCGCCAGAACGATGTACATGATGCCGATCTTTTTGTGATCGACAGATGTGAACCATTCCCTCCAGAGATAACCCCACAGTTTGTATTTCGTAATCAATCCCACGATGGCCAGGCCACCGATAACCACGGCAACAAACGTGCTGCGGATGATTGGATCGTAAGGGATCGCTTCCCAGGTGAGCCGCCCGAAGACGAGTTGAGCGAGTGTTAGATTTTCGAACATCTTATCTGTCGAATCCTTCAGGGTTTTGCGGGCACTTCAGCGTCGAGCCGGTCGGGTGCCTGCCCGCTCTCATCGCTTTCGGGTGTGGTGGGATGCTGCATGTTCTTCATGCTATGGTTCATCGGCATCGACGGCTGGCTCACCTTGCTATCGATGACGTTCGCGGGGCTCTCGCCGCGGGTTGGGGTGCCTGTGACAGGGGCGGGTGCGACATCGTTGTCTTCGGCTGCGCCGGTCGTCCGGCGGTTGTCGTATTCCAGGCGCGCCCGGTTTTCCCGGCTCTCCACACCTGCCCCGCCCATCTTGTCGATGTGCATCATCTCATCCATGCACATCTGGCCTTCACGGGCGCACATGTTGAGCACCGAGCGGTAGAGACCTTCCTGCACCGTGGAGTAATAACGTACAGGTTCGGCCGTGCTCGGTTTCTCAAGCTTCAAGTAACTGTCCCGGTTGAGTGCCGTGCCGGTCCGTTTGACACGCGCGACCCATTGATCGAAATCACCCTGGTTCAATCCAAGGAACTTGAACCGCATCTGAGAGAAGCCGTCTCCACTATAGTTGGCAGAAAGACCATCGTAGGTGCCGGTCTCGTTGATGACGGCATGGAGTTTCGTCTGCATTCCGGGCATGGCATAGATCATCCCGGCGAGCGCCGGCACATAGAATGCATTCATGACCGATGATGCAGTCAGCTTGAAGTTGATCGGTACATCTACGGGCGCAGCAAGCTCATTAACCGTAGCAATTCCGTACTCCGGATAGAAGAACAGCCATTTCCAATCGAGTGCGACCACTTCTACGGTGATCGGCCTGATGTCGGGTGTAACAGGACGATTTGCATCGATCCTGTCGAGTGGGCGATATGGGTCAAGTCTGTGAGTGCTGATCCACGTGATAGTTCCCAGCGCGATGATGATGGCAAGCGGCGCTGACCAGATCACCATCTCAAGTTTTACGGAGTGATGCCACTCCGGGTCATATTTCGCCTTCTTGTTGGAATGGCGGTAATGCCAGGCAAAATAGAAGGTGAGAAACAGGACCGGTACGATGATGAGGAGCATCAGCACGGTTGCGATGACGATGAGATCCGCCTGCTGACGTGCAATATCGCCGGATGGCGACATTACGACCATCTTGCATCCACCGAGCGGGAGCAAAAAGGTGCCAACAGCGAGGAGAAAGAGCTTTTTTGACAAAGACACCTTCGACTCCCGATGTAAGGGATTATGATTTCAGGATGGAATCCGGCTGCTCTTGAGAAGTCCCGATACGTAGCTCACACGCTCCGCCAGATATCGGCGAAGAATGGCTTGGGCGTAAGAGATCCATGGTCGAACTGATTCAGTAAGACGTACGTGCACAGTGCCGAACAGATTGCCTTAGCTCAGGTATTTTGGCGGGCGCGAGATCAGATAGATCTGGCTTTCACGAAGGAGGTCCGCGGATACGGAATATCGCAGTCCTTCCGAGAATCTAAAATCATACAGTTCTGCTTGTAGAGACCGCTGCTCGCAGCGGACGTGATGGTCGGCCTCAGACAAGAGGAGTTTCCTGTTATCCACCGGTGAACCTCGTTCCTGCACGAAGGTAGCGACACCGGGCGGAACGAATGTGCGATTTTCCAACGGAGTCGAGCAGAGGCTTCCGGAGATGATCTGAATGAAGATCATCGTCAGGACAGCCACGGTCTTCCAACTGGTTAAAACGCTGCGGATCATTCGTTCCAGACAAGCAAAATGACATAAATCAACAGATGACTAGCAAAGGTCGAACTGAAACAAAAGCTGCCAATCTGTGACTGCGCCAATTTGTCCCTGATGATAAGGCGCACTCCATCACGAGCCTTACACAATTAGTTGAGACCCGACCTTAGCTGTCAGCAAGCGCTTGAACCTCAAGCTACTAGAGATCGTAGAATTGTACGGAATCAGTAATGTGGAGGATTCAAACGTGTCCTTCAAATGGGGATATGCATGCTCAAACCGCGTCTGATGAAACGTCGGTCACTCGTCGCTCTATCTGGTGGTGCATTGGCATCAGCCGTCTTTGGAAGCCCGGTTTCTACAGCGGCGGCTGTCGTCAGGCCCGCCAGTCAAATGGAACCGAGCGAACGTGAGCTTGAGGCCCGCTACGCTGCAAGGAGCGACGGCGGCTACCGGTTACCTAGAGTTCCCTTTCGAAAGATCGACCCGAGATACTATCGGCAGCGCGTTGAAAACCTCACCGGCGAGCCTGCGGGCGTTGTTGTCGTCGATGTTCGCAACAGGTTCCTCTATCTCACTGAAGATGCTGGCACGGCAATGAGATACGGTATCGGTATCGGGCGCGCGGGCTTCACCTGGTCGGGTGAAGGAATAATCCAGTGGCGGCAGAAATGGCCCCAGTGGACACCGCCTCCGGAGATGATAGCGAGACAACCAGAGCTACAGAAATATTCATATGCGAACGGCGGCCAGGCACCCGGCCCCAATAATCCGCTTGGTGCTCGTGCTCTCTACATCTTCCAGCATGGCAAGGACACGCTTTACCGGCTTCACGGCACCACGGACTGGCGTTCAATCGGCCACGCCGTTTCGTCAGGCTGCGTTCGCCTCATCAATCAGGATGTGATGGAGCTTTATGAAACCGTCCCGTCAAAGGCCCGGATTGTCGTCATGCAACAGGGAATCCGATGAAGGCATCATTAAACAAGATCACAGCCAGAGCCGCTCTCGTCCTTCTCTGGGTTGCCGCGCTATGCTTGATCGATCTCACCACGAAGTATCTGGTTGTAACCGAATTGATGGATCCACCGAGAGTAATCCCGGTAACCCCATTCTTCAACCTGATGCTTGCCTATAACCCGGGTGTCAGCTTCGGCCTTTTCTCCGACACGATGGGATCGGCTCCACGACTGTTCGCGCTGCTTCAAGGCGTAATCGTGATAGCGCTGGTGATCTGGGCGGTAATGGCAAAGACTGTTGCAGAGCGGGTTTCGATCACGGCGGTTGCAGGAGGCGCGAGCGGCAATGTCATCGATCGCTTCTGGAACCTGAGCGTCACGGACTATCTGGATTTCCACGCCTTCGGTTGGTCATGGCCAGCCTTCAATCTGGCAGACGTATTCATCGTCTGTGGGGCCTTCCTTCTTGTCGCGATCTCATTGCGTCCGGACCGACATGCGACTTCGTTGGGGAAGACATGATTGTCAGGCGTAGCGACACGATCGCAGTGGAACTTGATCTCAACAACTCATCCTCATATCAAAATTCTGTGCTGGATACCCCATCACGTTTCGATAGCGTCAGTTTCTTTTCAAACTCGAACAAACCGCAGTGGTTCGACGCTGCATGTCATGACTGGAGTATTCATATGCTGACAATCGGTGATTTATCGAAGACGACTGGGGTAAAGGTTCCGACGATCAGATATTACGAGCAGATGGGGCTTCTCTCGCATACGGAACGCTCGGAAGGAAATCAGCGACGCTATTCGAAGACGGAACGTGAGCGGCTGTCCTTCATAAAGCACGCACGCGAGCTGGGACTGACGATCGAGGCCATCCGCGAACTCATCGATCTTAGTCAGCATCCGGAGAAACCTTGCGAGGAAGCTGACGGTATTGCCGCCAAGCAACTCGTAACCGTCCGTGAGAAGATCCAGCGCCTAAAAAAATTGGAAGCAGAACTGGAGCGGATCTCAACGCACTGCAATTCCAACCAGGTACGCGACTGCTACGTAATTCGGGCTCTTGCCAACCACTGTCTTTGCTCGACGGAACACGACTGACAGGTTGCTCGTTTCGAGCTACGTTTCGTTCATCTCGTCTGCAATCTGGGTAACTGATGACCCTTTCAACCACCGCCTACATTAGGGCTTTCCGTTGAGATGAGGGCGCTGCCGCCGGAAAGCGCTCCTATTTTCAGTATAGGAAATGAAGATAGCAGAAGGGTCTGAAGCCTTCTCGCCAGTCTCAGGAAGCTCAGGGTTTCTTCGCCCATGAGAATATACTTGGCGGCCCATCATAAATCATAATCATCTTCGCATCCTTCCGTGTCAGAGGGCGAATTTCGTTACGTTAGGACGCGACGAAATCCACAAGAAGCTTGATGTTCAGGAGGGCGATCACGATTGCAATCAGCCAAGCGAAAGCAGTCAGCCAGTAAGGAGCCGTCAGTTCCCCCATCTTCGCCCGGTCGGATGTGAACATCACAAGCGGGAACACTGCGAACGAGAGTTGAAGACTGAGCACCACCTGTGTCAGGATTAAGAGTTGCGCTGTTCCACCGTCTCCAAACAATATCGTAACCCCGGCAGCCGGAATAATGGCGATACCGCGTGTGATCAATCGTCGTAGCCAGGGCGCGAGCCTGATGTTCAAAAAGCCTTCCATGACAATCTGTCCAGCCAGTGTCGCCGTAACCGTCGAATTGATACCGCAGCATAGGAGCGCGATACCGAACAACGTTGGGGCGATTGCAAGACCGAGCAGCGGTGCAAGAAGGCTATGCGCTTCACCGAGTTCGGCCACCGTCGTCTGGCCTGTCTTGTGGAATGTGGCCGCTGCGAGGATCAGAATTGAGGCATTCACGAGCAACGCAAACATCAGGGCGATTGTCGAGTCGAGGGTGGCGAACTTGAGTGCCTCCCGCTTCTGGGGGACTGTTGTGCCGTAAGCGCGTGTCTGCACGATCCCTGAGTGGAGATACAGATTGTGCGGCATGACGGTTGCACCAAGAATCCCTAGCGCGAGGTACAGCATATCCGGGTTGGTGACGATCTCTGTGGTCGGGGCAAATCCGAGGATGACTTGTCCCCAGTCGGGATCCGCAAGCGCGATCTGGATGGTGAAGCAGACGGTAATCACACCCAGCAACGTGATTACGAGCGCTTCGACCCAACGGAAACCTAGCTTCTGGAGATACAGGATGAGGAAGACGTCCAGTGCCGTGATGACGACTCCCAGTTCCAGTGGGATGCCGAAGATCAGGTTGAGCCCGATCGCAGTGCCGATCACCTCCGCTATGTCGGTAGCGATGATCGCTATTTCTGCCAGGATCCAGAGGACGATGCCGACCGGTCGAGGGAAGGCATCGCGGCAAGCCTGCGCAAGGTCTCGCCCGGAGCCGATCGCGAGACGGGCGCAGAGCGACTGGAGCACGATCGCCATGATGTTCGACACAAGTGCTACCGTCAAAAGCGCATAGCCGAAGCGGGATCCGCCGGCGAGAGAGGTCGCCCAGTTTCCAGGATCCATATACCCGACTGCCACCAGGTAGCCTGGACCAAAGAAAGCCATGGCCCGGCGAAATGTGCCCTGCCCGGTCGCCACCGCGATGGATCGATGCACGTCAGACAGCGACGCTTCCCCTCCGGCCCGCCGCCAGCCCTTTACCGGACTGTCCATAGATTCACCTACGATTCTTGGTTTTTGCTTAGTTGCTATTGCAAATCATTCGCATGAAGTTTGAGAATTGACAAGTGCATTTTCCAAGGCGGGCGATGAACCGGGATCTGCTCGGGTCGCACCTGCTCTGATGCCGTTCAGCATCGAAATACAAGAGGAACCCAGCAAGTATCATCGCACTCAACCATATTAGCAGTCGCCTGAGGCTTCACCAGACAACTGCGGAGGGATTGTCGACCCTGAGGTTGATAGAGGTCCTGTGAAAACGCTCTAGGCCACTAATCATGGATCTTGATGGCCGGAATGATCCTCGCCCGACTCTCGTTTCGGCTTCTGCACAACGAACTCGACCTCCACTGCTCCTGCTTTCTCGAACAGGAGCGTCGCCTTGAACTTCTCACCTTCGACCGGCCGATTTATGGGCTTGACCAGCATTATGTGGGTTCCACCGGGTTGAAGCGCCAAGGTAGCACCGGGGGCAATTTCGAGGCCTTGCTTCGCCGGACGCATTTTCGCTACCCCATCCACCAGGGAGGACTCGTGGATTTCCAGTCTCTCGGCGATGTTAGTCGTGCCACCGACAAGACGGTCAGACTCCTGTCCGGTGTTGACGATCGTCACATAGCCACCCAGCACCGGAGCGACCGGAGGAGCCAGTGCCGACCAAGGGTGCCTAAGTTCCAGCTTTCCTGCCTTGAAGTCATGTGCAAACGCCGTTCCAGCAAGCAGACATGCAAAGATTGTCGCGGCGACGCGGATTGTCGAATTCGATCTCTTGTTCATTGCTTCCTCCTTCTCACTGCGACACCGTCTGACCGTCTTGGTACTGGAAAAGCTCCTTTGGATTCCAGACAGCGAGGACCCCGACCAGACTGAATACGACCGAGGTCGCTACCATCAGCAGGATCCCTCCAAATACAATTTTCCTGATCATTTTACTGCCTTCAACGTATGGGGCGCAGGAGGCGCAAGGCGTTTATCGTAACAAGCACAGTTGCACCCGTATCTGCCAGGATAGCGGGCCAGAGGCCAGTGATTCCCATAATGGTGGTGACGAGAAACACAGCCTTGAGGCCGAGCGCGATGGTGATATTCTGAAAAATGTTTCGCATCGTACGCTTCGAAAGATCGACCATGAGAGCGACATCCCCGACTCTGCCGTGGAGTACCGCGGCATCGGCGGTCTCCAGCGCGACGTCCGTGCCGCCACCCATGGCGATGCCTATATCTGCCGCAGCGAGAGCGGGAGCATCGTTGATGCCATCCCCGATCTTGCCGACCACGTAACCTTCCTGTTTGAGTTCGCCAACAATACGCTGCTTGTCCTCAGGCATCAGTTCTGCACGAACTTCAATGCCAAGCTGAGCGCCAATGGCTGATGCCGTGCGAGCGTTGTCGCCCGTAAGCATGATTGCTTTGATCCCGAGATCGGTCAGTGCCTTAAGGCCCTCGATCGCGTCCGCTCGGGGTTCGTCGCGCATGGCGATGGCACCTGCAAGTACATCGCCGATTACCAAAACGGATACAGTCTTGCCATCCTCGTTCAGAGAGGTAATCTGCAGCGAATGCGCTATCGGAATCGTCACACGCTCGGCAGCAGCCTTCGGAGATCCGAGGAAGACTTCCACGCCGTCGATGACCGCGCTAACGCCTTTGCCGCCGAGTGCCTTGGCATCGGTCGAAGCTGGAGCATCGAGCCCGTCTTCATCCGCTCTGGCGAGGATCGCGACCGCCAGCGGATGGCTTGATCCGGTTTCAAGTGCCGCAGCATAACGGAGTACCTCGGGACTACTGCGGCCGAAAGGAATAACATCCGTCACCTTGGGCTTTCCTTCGGTCAACGTCCCCGTCTTGTCGAACGCGACTGCAGTCACCCTGCCGACCCCTTCGAGAACTGCGCCGCCCTTCATGAGAAGGCCGCGCCGTGCGCCCGCCGACAGTGAAGCGGCAATGGCAGCAGGTGTCGAAATGACGAGGGCGCAAGGGCAGCCGATCAAAAGGATCGCAAGCCCCTTGTAAATCCATTCACTCCATTCGCCGCCAACAAGTAAAGGTGGGATGATGGAAACCAACGCGGCAACGACAACCACGCCCGGTGTATAGTATCTCGAAAAGCGATCGATGAACCGCTCTGTCGGAGCCTTCGATTCCTGGGCTTCCTCGACCAGGCGGACGACGCGAGCAATGGTGTTGTCTTCGGCTGCAGCGGTGACACGAACGCGCAGTGCCGCGTCGCCGTTGACGGTACCTGCGAATACGTTATCACCGATCACCTTGCGGACCGGTACGCTTTCACCCGTCACGGGTGCCTCATCGACAGAACTTTCACCTGACATTATCACGCCATCGGCCGAAATCCTGTCACCGGGGCGAACAAGTATAATTGAACCGACAGCAAGCACCTCTGCCGGAACCTCGCGGGTCTTCCCACCCTCTTCCAGCAAAGCCGTCTTGGGCACGAGGTTTGTCAGAGACTTGATACTGTCGCGAGCCTTGCCAGCCGCAACGCCCTCGAGGAGCTCACCAACAAGGAATAGAAAGACAACGGCCGCCGCCTCTTCGGTAGCGTTAATAATCAATGCGCCGACAGCGGCGATCGTCATCAGCATCTCAATGGAGAAGGGAGTGCCTGCCCTCGCAGCCATAAAAGCACGACGGGCGATGGGTATAAGGCCAACCAACATGGCGATGATGAAGGCGTAAGTATCTATGGCCGGAACCAGATTGCCGATAGCATATGCGGCAGTCAGAGATCCGCCTGCGATTATCGTCAGGCGCCCCTTGCGGCTACTCCACCACGGCCCTTCGCTTGGCCTATGATCATGACCGTGAAGACCCTCCAACTCAACGTCCGCTGACGCCTGTCCGTTGGTATGGCCAGCATCGTCTTGCGATCCTGAATAAGTAGCGGGGGACCGCTTCGCGGTAGGAATGATCGGTGCGACCGAGTATCCAAGGCCAGAAACCTGCTTCTCAATAGCTTTGAGATCAGCGAACGCGTGCTTGACCGTCATCGTCCCCGAGGTCACCGAGACACTAACATCTTCAACACCCGGAATGCGACGGACGGCAGTGTCGATCTTGCTTGCACATGAAGCACAATCCATTCCACCAACGTGGAAACGGGCCTGACCATCCGGGATCGGCCTCTGGCTTGATTGAGAGGTTGCAGAGTGATCGTGCCCACCGTTGTTCTCATGGGTATGGTCGTGGGAGTGCGTCTCGTTGCCATGCTTGTTCATGCAAGCAAAGCCATGCTCGTGGGGAGTCGTACCATGATCGTGCGCCTGCGCGTGCTCATCAGGTGAATGATCATGATCGTGGGAACAGCCTGGCCCATGGACGTGTTCTATAGCAGATGGCACCGCTTTAGACTTGGCGGGAATAAGCTTCGTCGGATATCCAAGGCCGGTGACCTTTTTTCCCATATCCTCGACATCGATTGTGTCGTCATGCTCGACTGTCATGGTCCCGGCGGAGACGGAAATCGAAACATCTTGAACGCCAGGCATGCGCCTGATCGCCGTATCGATTTTGGTTGCACACGAAGCGCAGTCCATGCCCTCGATCCGGAATCTCGTCTGAAGTGGCTCAACCATATCATGTATCCCCATATTGATACGGCAAGCTTTACGACCTCTAGCCACTAGAGACGCAATGGGAAATTTTTGCTCTTTTGCATTTCGGTGAAAACTGCTGGATTTCACGATATCCGTGACGAGTTCTCGGAAGCGAACAGATTATTGCATACTCGCTTTGATATATTATTAAAGCTAATATGTTAAACTTACCGTCTCGGCTCTTTATGCTCAATGTGGTGAAATGAATGACTTCTGTCCGCAACGGTAAGCTTGGAAAAAGTCTGCTTTTTATTTCGATTTGCAGTTTGAGCGGCGTTCTTTCTGCATTGATATTCGGAAGTAGCCTCTGGCTATTCGATATTGTTTTCCTGTTCTGGCCCTACGTCACTCTATCCGCTTTTTGCCTGCTGCTCGCGACGTTCCTTCTTGGGGAGCGACCGGCGCGGCTTTTGTGTTCCCTTGCATTTCTGGCAAGTCTGATGCCGTTCTTTATGCAGCCTCAGGCACCGCAGGGGGCTGCGGACAGGAATTTACGCGTTATCTCAGCCAACCTGCTGATGCACAATGATGCGGAACCTGGGGGTTTTCTGCGGTTTCTGACGGAGCAACAGCCAGATGTCCTCTTTCTTCAAGAGACTGAAGACCGCTGGCAGAAAGCAATCGCGGCTAGCGGCCTGTTTGGCTATCAAAGCAGTTCTAACCTGCCAGCGCGCGACGATATGAAAGTCTTTTCGCGTCTTCCTATTCTCTCGGAGGTCAGGCTTTCGTCCGCGCAGGCGTATGAGCGATATCCGATGCGCCTCGTTCTGGGGACGGAAAATGATCCGCTGATTCTTTATGCACTACATCCCGATACACCGCGTTCGCCAGCCCGCTGGAAAGGCCGAAACGCTTATCTCGACGGATTGGCGGATGCTGTCCTGTCTGAAAAAGAGGGCGCGAAGCTTATTGTTGCCGGTGACTGGAACACACCGCCGTGGTCACCCTACTTTGCGAGATTTTTTGAGAAAAGCGGATTATTCTTCGCACGTGCAAGCAATGTTCCTGTGATGACACGATTCAGCCGTCGGCTACCGTTCAGATTCGGTTCCATGAGAGCGGCGGTGCAAAAGTCGTCCACGGTAGCGGCGGCATAATGCTTCTGCGGGCGGAGTAAAATCCGGCCACCTATTTCCTTTCTGCAATGATCGCAGGAGGGACAGGGGATCTACACCGTGGAATTATACCTCAAGGTTCGCCTGGCTGTTTCCGAAGGGATGACGCAGCGTCAGGCAGCAAAGTATTTCAACATATCGCGCGACAGCGTGGCCAAGATGGTGGCCTATTCGACGCCGCCCGGCTATCAGCGGCGATCACCGATCCGGCGTCCGAAGCTTGATGCGTTCGTTTCGACGATCGACCATTGGCTCGATGAAGACCTGAAGGTGCCGCGCAAGCAGCGCCATACGGCCAAGCGGGTGTTCGACCGCCTGCGCGACGAATGCGGGTTCACCGGCGGCTACACGATCATCAAGGATTATATGCGCGATCGGGATCAGCGCCGACAAGAGGTGTTTGTGCCGCTGTCGCATCCGCCCGGCCATGCGCAGGCGGACTTCGGTGAGGCGACGGTCGTGATTGGCGGCGTGGAGCAGAAGGCGCGCTTCTTCGTGCTCGATCTGCCGCATAGCGACGGCTGCTATGTGCGGGCCTATCCGGCGGCGGTGGCCGAGGCCTGGGTCGACGGCCACATCCATGCATTTGCCTTCTTTGGGGCCGTGCCACAGTCGATCGTCTACGACAACGACCGTTGCCTGGTGGCGAAGATTTTGCCTGACGGCACCCGCAAGCGCGCGACGTTGTTCAGCGGCTTCCTGTCCCACTACCTTATCCGGGATCGCTATGGCCGTCCCGGCAAGGGCAACGACAAGGGGAACGTCGAGGGTCTCGTCGGCTATGCCCGGCGCAACTTCATGGTGCCGATCCCGCAGTTTGCGACATGGGAGGCGTTCAACACCTTTCTGGAGGAGCAGTGCCGGAAGCGCCAGCGCGACAGGCTGCGCGGCGAGAGCGAGACGATCGGCGAGCGCTTGCGGCGCGATCTGGCTGCCATGCGCGCCTTGCCAGCCTCGCCATTTGATGCCTGCGACCAGGCAAGTGCCAAGGTGACGGCGCAGTCGCTGGTGCGCTACAAGACCAACGACTATTCCGTCCCGGTCGCCTATGGCCATCAGGATGTGTGGGTGCGCGGCTATGTCAACGAAGTGGTCATCGGTTGCCGTGGCGAGATCATCGCCCGCCATCCTCGGTGCTGGGAACGGGAAGACGTCGTCTTCGATCCTGTCCATTACCTGCCGCTGATCGAGCAGAAGATCAATTCGCTGGATCAGGCAGCGCCCCTCCAGGGCTGGGACTTGCCGCAAGAGTTCGCTACGCTGCGCCGGTTGATGGAAGGCCGCATGGCCAAGCACGGCCGGCGTGAGTACGTGCAGGTCCTCCGCCTGCTGGAGAGCTTCGAACTCGCCGATCTGCATGCGGCGGTGAAGCAGGCGATCCAGCTTGGCGCCATTGGCTTTGACGCCGTCAAGCATCTGATCCTGTGCCGGGTGGAACGCCGGCCGCCCAGACTGGACCTGTCCATCTACCCCTATCTGCCGAGGGCGACGGTCGAGACGACCTCGGCGAAGGCGTATATGCGTCTCCTGTCGTCGGATGCGGGAGAAGCCGCATGAACACCGAAGCACCCGAGATCCTGCTCGCGCACTATCTCAAGGCCCTGAAGCTGCCGACCTTCCAGCGCGAGCACCAGAAGCTGGCCCGGCTATGCGCAACCGAGGGCGTCGATCACGTCGGCTACCTGTTCCGGCTTGCCGAACGGGAAACGATCGAGCGGGATCGCCGCAAGGTCGAACGTCGCATCAAGGCGGCCAAATTCCCGGTCGTCAAAAGCCTGGATAGCTTCGACTTCACAGCTATCCCCAAGCTCAACAAGATGCAGGTGCTGGAACTGTCCCGCTGCGAATGGATCGAGCGCCGCGAGAACGTCATTGCTCTCGGTCCCAGTGGAACCGGCAAGACGCATGTTGCTCTCGGCCTCGGCCTGGCCGCCTGCCAGAAGGGCTTGTCCGTCGGCTTCACCACGGCCGCCGCCCTGGTCAGTGAGATGATGGAGGCGCGTGATGAGCGGCGTCTTCTCCGCTTCCAGAAGCAAATGGCGGCCTACAAGCTACTGATCATCGACGAGCTGGGCTTCGTCCCGCTATCAAAGACCGGCGCGGAGTTGCTGTTCGAGCTGATCTCGCAACGCTATGAGCGCGGTGCCACCCTGATCACCAGCAATCTGCCTTTCGACGAATGGACCGAAACCCTGGGATCCGAGCGTCTGACCGGCGCGTTGCTCGATCGCATCACCCACCACGTCAACATCCTCGAGATGAACGGCGACAGCTATCGTCTCGCCCAGAGCCGCGCCCGAAAGGCCGGCTGACACCTCTCAAAAAATCGCCGCCCCCGCCTGAGACCCCCGCTCGGGCTACGCCCTCCCGGCGGTCTCAGGCGGCCGCCATAGTGGCCGACTTTTGCTCCGCCCCGTGGCCGGTTTTTACTCCGCCGTTGACAGGTTCCATGATTGACCATATCGCGGTTTCGGGTGCTTTAAGACTGGCAAGTTGGCGGGTCGGCCCCGATTTTGGATCCAATCACATTCCGGTTGTTGCGGATCTGTCATTTAATTAAACTCAGGCTGGCGGTTTGTGGTTTTTGCATCGGTTCAACACGCCGGGCATATATATGCCCGGTAGAAGCCATAAAATCTGCTGTTAGCTGTCTATTGTTTGACGACGATCCGAGCCTTGTAGGGAACCCTCTCATAGAGGTCGATGACATCCTGATTGATCAGACGGACGCAGCCGGAGGAAACCGATTTGCCGATGGATGACCATTCCTTCGTGCCATGTAGACGATAGAGCGTATCCTGACTGTTCTGGAAGATATAAAGCGCGCGTGCGCCGAGCGGATTGCTTGGTCCCGGTTCCTGTCCACCGTTCTCGACCGAGTATTTTTCCAGTTCGGGTTGCCGTGCAATCATTTCTGCCGGTGGTTTCCAGCGCGGCCATTTCTGCCGCCACTGGATGATGCCTTCGCCTTGCCAGGCGAAACCGGCGCGGCCGAGACCAACACCATAACGCATGGCCGTGCCACCTGGTTCGACGACATAAAGGAACTTCGATGGCGTATCTACGACGACCGTTCCCGCAGGTTCGCCTGTCGGATCTTCGACGCGCTGACGGTAAAACTTGGGATCGATCTGCTGAAACGGTACGGCTGGCAGCTTGTGGCCGCCATCTTCGAGGCCCGCGTAGCGTGTGATCATTTCGGCTTCGCCTGGCGGGCCGATCGGCCTGCGGGCAATGGCCGGTGTCGGAGCAGGCTGATTTACCGTCGCACATCCCGCCAGCATCGTGGTCAGGGAAGCGGCTCCCAGCAGGAAGCCCCGGCGTTTAAGCTGTTTATCATCGAATAGCATTCAAGTCCCCGTGATTTGCAATTTCAGTTATTGAGAGAGGGTTGGTGTTGGCCGCCACGGCAGGCCGCAAACATGTCCAGATCACGCTCGTAAACGCTGGTGGATACATTCATCATGCCGAGAAGACTGGAAAACAGGTTGTCGTGCGAAAATGTGTTTTCGCGTCTTTGTTGCTGGCAGCGGATATCAAGCCCCATCGAGGCTGCGAACTCCGGGCTGAACCAGGTTAGCAGTGGAATGCGTGTCTGTTCGTCGGGCGCTATAAAATAGGGCGTGCCGTGCAAATAGAGGCCATTTTCCCCCAGCGATTCCCCGTGGTCGGAGACGTAGAGCATACCTGTCGCCAGCGTATCGGTCCGGGCTTTCAGGCGGTCGATGATGCCGGACAGGACGAAATCGGTGTAAAGGATGGCATTGTCATAGGCATTAACGATTTCTTGGTCCTTGCATTTCGCCAGCTCGGTGGTCGTGCACTCGGGCACGAATTTACGGAACGCCTCAGGATACCGCTTGTAATAGGCCGGGCCATGATTGCCCATTTGATGGAAGACGAGGACGCTGTCCTGCTTCACGTTTGAGAGCCACTCATCAATCTTTTCGAGAACGATCTCGTCGTCGCAGGTGCCATCGGCACAGAAGCGTGGATCGTTGGAATTGTAAATATTGACGACGCGAACCCGGTCCGCAACGCCCTTGCTGCCGGTGTTGTTTTCGATCCACGTCATGTCGATGCCTGCCCGTCTGAGAACATCGACCGCCGTTTCATTCTCTAATCCTCCAGCATGGGTGTAGCCCGAACGTTTCAGATTGGAGAACATGCACGGCAGGGAGACGTCGGTTGCCGTGCCGCAGCTGGCGAAATTGGAGTAATAGGTGACGTCCTGTTTTTTCAGAAGCGGATTGGTTTCGCGTTCATAGAAACCGAGAGAGAAATTAGCACCGCGCGCCGTTTCCCCAACGACGATGACAGCAACGCGTAGCTTGCTTAAGCCGTCCACCGGAGTGGTCACGGTTGCATCCTCACCCAGCGGCTTGACGACAACGTTTCTTTCATTTCCTGTCGCCAGAGCCACTTTGGCGATAGAGACGAGAGGTGTAACCGGATTGAGGGTTTTCGCCAGTTCACGCTTGGTCCGTATAACGGCTGAATAAGGCTTGTAGTAAAGCGCTCCGCTACCGGCGATGATTGCAATGCAGGAAGCCGTGATGCCAACATTCCACAACACGACGCGTTCGGCGGATGGAAATCTGACCCGAACCCACAAGATGAGGAGAGAGGGAATAACGGCAACGAGAAGCATGTGCCGGAAGTAACCGGCAGTCAGCAGGTCCCCGGCCTCGGCAGAGGTCGTTTCAAAAACGTTGCGCACCATATCCGTATCGATCAACACGCCGAGATTGTCGATGAACCAGGACGCGCCTCCAGCCAGCAAGACAAGCAACACAAGCACTGGCTTGAAGAGATATTTGACAGCTGAAAGAATCGTCAGGACAAAAAACAACGCAACTATGACGAGATTGAGCGCCAAGAATGCGCCCATCTCGTCCGCCAGATAACGCCCGGCCTTTTCCCAGAATGTCGCGTTTGAAAACGCCCAGAAACATAAGGCTGCCAAAAGTGCGAGCAGACGGTAGTCTAGCGACGGGCGATAAGTTTTAAAGAACCTCAATCTGGCTCCCTTGCCGCAACGTCACGAGATGAGGTGCGTTGCCTTGAATTTAAGAGTTAAGATTTAATTTCCCGCGGACTGTACAGGTCTCCAAGACCTCGAGGTCTCATGGGGATCGGCAAGCGCCGCATCCGGCCGGCTGACGGGATACTTGATGCCCGATACCGCCTCCGCCATCTTTGTCGCTCCCTGTTTCTTCAACAGTGAGCGGAAGCTCGGATGCATACCGCCATCGACATAGGCGAGGGCCGCGACGGAGGAAGAGGCCGACAAGGCCGTTTCGGCTTTCTGGCGCTCGGTATCGAGTTGCGCAACGAGACTTGCTGCATTCTGCGACACGCCTGCCGGGCAGGCGGCGAGAGGATCTCTGGGTTCCCCGCCCGTGAACTCGGTGTTGAACACGTAACGCCGGTCGCAGACGGAAACTTTCGGCTGACGGCGCGTCACCGCGAATATGTCGTACCCTTCCTTCAAGGTCCGCCAGAAGGGCATATTCGGATCGTCGCGGTGACGCGCCATGTTCTCGGCCGTCATTCGAAATGGATAGGCCTGAACCTGAAAGCGGTCCTGTCCGCTTCGCAAAGCCTCCTGCACGATCGCATAGATCTCTCCAACGCCCTGATCCGTCATGGCGTAGCAGCCGGAAGACGAGCACGCGCCATGCACCATCAGCGCATCGCCGGTATAGCCAAGCGCCGATTCCAGACGGTTCGGATAGCCGAGATTGAAAGAGACATAATATTGCGACTTAGGATTCAGCATTCCAGCGGAGACATGGTAGAAACCTTCCGGCGCCTGCCGGTCTCCGTCGCTTTTCTTGGGGCCGAGTTTGCCGGACCAGCGGCACATCGGGTAGGTCTTCAGGAGCGCATAATTGCCTGTGCGGTCGATCTTCCAGACCTCCAGCTCACTTTCCTTCTTGAAAATGCGAACCAGCACAGGGCTTGCGGGCGTCATGCCCTTTTTCGACATGTCCGCGATGACCGCGCCTGACAATTTCGGCGGCTCTGAGGAAAGCTCGGAGAGGCCCATGTCCATCGCAACACAACCCGACATGAGCATGCCGGCGAGAGCGAGCGCCGCCAGCCGCGGAAGGCGGCAGACAGCGTCGTAGCGGCGAAGACAGACACGGCTGAATTTCGATGTAGGCATGAGTGTGGCTTATTCCGCGTTCTGGCCGTCGTGATTATGACCGTCGTCACTTGCCGCCGGCAATGCGACGTCTGGTACCAGCTTTTCCACCTTGGCGCTGGACCGCAAGCCCGTGACGATCCGGCGAATTTCTGCCGTCTCTAGAGATTGACGGATTTGCGGCGCAACGGTTTCGAACGAAGGGGGAGGTGTGTTTCTCATTTCGTCCAGCCGCACAACATGGAAGCCGAACGCTGTCTCGACCGGCGTTTTTGCGAAATCGCCCGGCTTAAGCCCATCAAGTGCTGTGTTGATTTCCGCTGGCAGTGCCTGGCGGGGACGAAAACCCAGATCGCCACCCTTGCTGCCGGTGACCGTATCGGTTGAGCGGCTGGCGGCCAATGTTTTGAAGCTTTCGCCTGCGGTCAGCGCCGCGATGACTGCGGTCGCGTCCTCGCGGCTTTTCAGCAGGATATGGCTGAGTTTGATTTCCTCTGAGGGCGGAATTGCCGCGACCTGCTGATCGTAGATCTTGCGTATCGCTGCATCGGAGACGGCCTTGTCGAGCTGCTGCGATAGATAGGTCGAACGCAGTGCCTGTTCGGACAGAAAGTTCAGCTGCCGTTGATATTCCGGGTCTTTATCTATCCCTGCTTTGCGCGCGGCCTCAGCAAGCAGCTTGATGTCGACCAGCGCATCGACCACGGCAGAGGTGCGGGCTTCGGGGGATATGTTGGGAGCCGGGTCACCGAAGAGGGGTGCGGCGAAGGCGACGTCCGATTGGGTGATTTCGGCGCCATTTACACGCGCCGCCACATCTTTTGCCGTATCCTGTGAAAAAGCGGTGGTGGCACAAAGAAGCGCAATGGTGGTGATGATGAATGCGTGACGCGGATGGTGGATCATTTCCCGGCTTCCTTGAGAAGAGGCTCAACGATCGAGCGGAATTCATCGACCGGAATGACGCCTTCATACTTATTCCCGTTGATGAAGAACGTGGGTGTGGAAGTGACGCCAAGCTCCCGGCCCGTCGCTGCGATCTTGTTAACGTTGTCCAGCAAGGCCTGATCGGCAAGACAGGCCTCAAGCTGCTTTTCGTCCAGGCCGGTCATGGAAAGTGCGGACAGGAAACCCTGCTTGCCGTCGGATGCACGCGCCCATGTCGACTGGCTGCGAAACATCAGGTCGACCGTCGCGTACCATTTGTCATCCCCCACGCATCGGGCCAGCATGAAGGCTGCCGTCGAGCGCGGGTCAAACGGAAACTCGCGGATGATGAAGCGCACCTTGCCTGTATCGACGAACTCTTTTTTGAGCGTGGGCCAGATGTTGATGTGAAAATTCGCACAGTGCCCACAGGTCATCGAGGCATATTCGATGACCGTCACCGGCGCATCCGCTGCTCCGAATATGCGTTCGGGAAGCGGGCCGGGATCCATCAGTCCAACCGGTGCGCTCTGCGCCTCAGCCTTGCGGTTGTAAAACAAAGGCGCTGTGATTGCCGTAACCGTTGCCCCGATCATTATCTGTCTGCGCTGCATGTGCTCTCCCGACTGCAAATCGCGCGCAAGATAAAACCTCTAGTAGCTTGAGCTGCAAGAGGCGCAATGCAGATTTTGAGCGACAGCGGCATCACATTCCGCTGATCGCCATAGTCATGGCCTGAATTTTAGGTATTTGATCCCTCTGCTTTCACGAGCGAGCCAGGTGGATCGACCTGAACCGTGACGTGATCGATCGCGTAGCGCTCTTTCAGCCAGCCTGCCACCAGCTGGGGAAGCGATAGCGGATCGGTATTTTCAGCCGGAGTGACGTGGATCGTCGCCACGATGGTATCGTCCGTCAGCGTCCAGGCGTGAAAATGTCCAGCTTCGGATATCTCGGTCAGCGCAGCCAGACCCGTTTCGACACTTCGGGCCTTGATGCCGCGGGGAACAGCTTGCATCAGAACAGTGATCGAATCCGTCACCAGACCCCATGCCGAGCGGACGACGAGAACGGCAACGAGAACTGAGAGCAAGGGATCGAGGATGGTCCAGCCGGTCAGCATGATGCCGACCGCTGCTGCAATTGCACCTACAGATCCAAGCAGGTCGCCGATGACGTGGAGGAATGCGCCGCGCAGATTTGCGTCGCCCTTGTTGCCGGACCATAGCACCCAAGCGCCTGCAAGATTGACGAGCAGCCCAATGACGGCAACGATCAGCATCGGTCCTGCCATGACGTCGACCGGCTGGTTGATGCGGTTTATGGCCTCCCAGGCTATCCAAAGGACCAGAAGCAGAAGGGTCGCACCGTTCGCTAGCGCGGCCAGCACGCGCACGCGGTGATAGCCATAAGTGCGCGTGGCATCGGCTGGCCGTCGCGCCATGCGGTATGCGATCAAGGCCAGCAGCAGGGCTGCAGCGTCAGACAGCATGTGCCCGGAATCGGCGATCAGCGCGAGTGAACCAGACAGCCAGCCTCCCGCTGCCTGAATGGCTGCGTAACAGATAGTGAAGATGAAGACAAAGCGGATACGCCGTTCGTTGTCATTTGTCACGACCTGTGCGTGGTCATGCTCATGATCGTCACCCGGCTCGTGCCGGTGTTCGTTGGCTACGCTCATGGTTGTTCCATCCGTTGTGTTCAGTAGCTCGGAACGTAGGGTGCTGCTCCCCTGTTCGCAATGGCGGCTCGGCAACAGTTACGACAACCAGGCCTGTCGCAAATTTTTATGGTTGACCGGCTGTTGAACAGGAATGGAGAAATTCCGCTCCCAGTTTAGCTGAGCATATAAATGCCGTTGCCGAGATGTCAATCGGCGTCGTAACGGGGCTCTGACTCACTTTTGATGAAATCAAGTGCTGGCTGATGTTGGTTTCACGCAAGGAATCAATACCATGGGCCATTCGCTCAGATCGTCGACGCTCGTCCCTCGCGGTTTTATAGTCGACAATACAGCCATTGATGACGACGTCATGTTGATCGCAGTCCGGCCGACTAGCAAAGCAAGCTTTTGCCCAATCTGTGGAACAAGGTCGGAACGAATCCACAGTCGATATCAACGACGCCTGGCTGACCTGCCCTTGGTGGGAAAGCCCGTTCGGCTTGTCATTGAAGCGCGCCGGTTCCACTGCGATGCACTGCTATGCGGTCGGCGAATCTTCGCCGAGCGCTTCGACGGAGACATTCTCGCGCCTTCGGCGCGGCGAACCGCCAGGCTTGACCACATCGTCCATCATCTCGGACTTGCATTGGGTGGCAGGCCAGCGGCCACCTTTGCCAAAAGGCTGATGTTGCCGGTCAGCAACGATACGCTGCTGCGCGTCGTGCGGCGACGCGGCAGTCCGCGCTTTGTCCCACCCACCGTGATCGGTATCGACGACTGGGCGTGGCGACGAAATCAACGCTATGGGACCATCATCTGCGATCTGGAACGGCGCAAAACCATTGCTCTCCTGCCGGATCGGGAGCCGTCGACGGCCCAGGCCTGGCTCTCGGACCAACCTCAGATCAGCATCGTCGCTCGCGACCGCGGCGGTGGTTACGCGACGGCTGCAGCCAAGGCGTTGCCACACGCCACCCAGGTCGCTGACCGCTGGCACTTAATGGAGAACGCCAGCCGGGCATTCCTCGATGCGGTGCGCAAATCGATGCGCCAGATCCGAACTGCGATCGGAGCGGCCACGATCAACCCCGAACTGCTGACGGCCGCCGAGAGGATCCAGTACGAGGGATATCTTCGACGGGAAGACACCAACGCCGCAATTCTCGACATGGGGCTCCGTGGGCATTTCTACATTAATACACGCTAAGGGAATTTGAAGTTGTTTGGATTGAAGCGGTTAGCCCGGATTGGCCTGAAGCGTTCGAGGGGTCGGTCAATTTCGTTCCAGAGGTAGTCGCCGGTGAGCGCGATATGCGCCCATGGTAGTGGTGCGACCTGGGAGAGCAGCTCGTCCGGAATGATAATACCCTGACTGCTGATATAATCGACAGCACGGCTGAGATAGACAGTGTTCCACAGGATGATGGCGTTGACGACGAGGTTAAGACCGGACGCGCGGTAAGCCATGGTTTCGGCGACGCGGTTGCGCAATTCGCCGAGCTGGTGGAGGAAGATGGCGCGTGCGAGAGCATGACGGCTTTCACCCTTGTTGAGGATCGCATGCGATCTGCGGCGCAGTTTCGTATCGAGCAGCCAGTCGCAGATGAAGATCGAGCGTTCTATCCGGCCCATTTCGCGCAGGGCCTGGTTCAGCCGGTTTTGTCGCGGCGACGCTGCCAGCTTCTTGAGGATGACGGAAGGCGGCACCAAACCTGCAGCGATCGAAGCCTTCAGCCGCAAGACCTCATCCCAGTGGTGCTCGACGACATCCATGTTGACGGTTCCAGCGATCAGCGCGTCGAGCGGTTCGTAAGCCGGATCGCGATCAATGACAAAGAGCCTGCGATTGCCGAGATTGCGGATACGGGGAATGAGCCTGTAGCCAAAGGCGTGGAACATGGAGAACGTCGTTTCGGTGGCGCCAGCGGTATCGGTTGCGTGCTCATAGATTTCGACGGAGCTTTCGTTGTGAAGGAGGCCGTCGAGAACGTAGGGGGCTTCGCCCTCGGATGCCTGGATCATGCGGGAGAAGAAGGAAGCAAAACGGTTGGACAGGAAGCCATAGATCGACGCCCCCGGTCGCTTGCCGTATTTTGCATTGTAGTCGAGGCTGGCTTCGCCACGCCCGCCAGCCGGAAAGAACTGTCCGTCCGAGGAGGAGATATGGCCGTCACCCCAGATCGCGGCAAAGGGATGGGCCTGCTGCGCATCGACCAGCACGGCGGTCGCCGTGGCGTAGGTTTCCGATCGCATATGCCTGTCCACCATCAGCATCATCTGGTGGATCGTGACGCCGCGTGAGCTTTCCGCCATACGTTCGGCTCCGGCATTGGTGGCGTCGGCAAGGATCGCTGCCATCAGCGCTGCCTCGTCGTTTGCCGTCTCACCGGTACGATAATGCGTGAAGCTGTCGAGGAATTTGGTCCAGCTTTGCACCTCGGCAAGCAGGCTGGTGATCCTGATCCGTGGCACCAGAACATATAGTCGGCGGCTGAGCGCGACGATGCTGTCGCGCTCCTCCTCGCGGATCGGCGAGATCGACAGGCCCTTGTCGGAAATCGCTGCATCCGGAATAGCATTGGCAGCCGCCGCCTTTGCCAGCTCTTTCAGCTTCGCATCGAGCGTGGCGGTCCGTTCTGCTCGCCATTCGGCAAAGCTGTCGGGGAGTGCGAGCCCGAGCCGCCCCTCGGCGCGCATCAGCTCGAAGATCGGCCGAGGCAGAAGATAATCCTCGAAACTGCGCCATGCCCGGCTGCCTTCGACCCAGATGTCACCGGCCCTCAGACGCTCTCGCAGGTGAACGAGGACCGCCACTTCCCAGGCGCGCAGGTCGATATCGGCACTGTTCGGGCGCACGCAGCGTCGCCATTTGCGGGTCAGAAAGGCGAGCGGCACCTGCGCCGGCAATTTCCGGCCGCCATAGAGCGCGCGCAGATGGTCCACTGCTACAAGGATCGGATCATCAGCACGAAACGACCGGAACGAGAACGTGCGGAACATCAGTCTGCCCAGCTTGCGCAACGATTTGTGCCGCTTGATGAGCTCGTCGAATTCGTTACTGCGATCAGGGTGGACGACAGATCTGGCTGCCGCCATGCTGGCGACCAATCCGTCCCAGCCGAGGGAGGCTGCGATCGCCGATGCAAGATCGGTTTTGCTCGCACGAGCGGCCAGAAGCGCCTCGCCGAGCTTGAGATGCTCAAGCGCCACCCCATCAAGAACCTCGGCCTCTTTTAGCCGGCGTTCCGTGCGGCTGATCTCGGCCTTGCGGCGGTTGCTCCCAATCATTTTGCAGAACATGTCGATCGTCAGGTCGGTGATCGACGCCTGTCTCTCGATGACGAAGGCGGCCAGCGTGGCGTAGCGACGTTCGGATGTCAGGCGTCGTATCTCCCGGGCATGCAGAATGCGTGCATCCCTGGCGATGATGCCGTAGCGATTGGCATGGATCGTCTTGCGACGGTCGTCGGGAATGGCGGCTGAGCGCAATACCTCGAGGCGGGCGATCAAGCCTTTGAGGTTCTTCAGCTTCGCCCCTTCAGGTGCTTCCGCAATCCAGCCAAGGTGGCTCCGATCGCCGGCCCGCTCAGCGAGGAGCTGATCAAGCGCCTCGATCGAAGGCTGCTCCAGATCCCGGATCAATTCGCGATAGGCTTGTCGACGCGCCGCCGCCCGGCCGGCCAGTGCCAGACGGATCAGCAGCTCCGGCATAGGAACGAGCAACTTTCGTTCCTTCAAGGCTTCGATCACGGCCTTGGCGATCGGCGCACCTTGTTCAGTGGCCGCCGCCTCGCGTGCCGCCGCCGTTATCAACTCGCGATAGTCACTCGTCCGGACAGGCTGAAGCTCCAGTGCAGAGACGATCTCGCGCGCGTGTTCCCGGCGCGTTTCGTCGCGCTGGGCGTAGAACTCGAACACTGCAGGGTCGATGCCCAGCTGGTCGGCGACAACAGAGACAACCGCCTGAGGTGGAACTTCGCCTATTCGCAGCAGACGGCCCAGATCACGCACCAGTGCGAGTTGGATCGCAAAGCCAAGCCGATTATGCGACCGGCGATGTTCCTTGACGAAGACAATATCCTCGGAAGTCAGTGCATAGCGCGCTTGCGCATCTTCATAAGCTTCGGGTGGTTCGAATAAAACGGCACGCGATTGCTCATCGAGAAACGCCATCAGCCACGGTCACTCGTCAAACTACGGTTTCGGGCGTGCCGGTCTTGCCGGGGCCTGTCCATCCAGTCCGCTTCAACGTGTCGATCAAGGTCGAGCGCGCCACCTTGAACGTCCGGCACACGGACGCCTTGCTGGCGCCAGCTTCCAAAGCAGCTAGAACCTGCTCGACCTTTTCCGCATCGATCGTTGGAGGTCTCCCGCCCTTACGGCCACGTCGGCGAGCCGCCGCCAGGCCGGCATTGACCCGCTCGGTGATCAGCACTCTCTCGTATTCTGCAAGCGAGCCGAACAGGTTGAACAGAAACGCGCCGTGCGAATTCGTGGTGTCGATCGCCTCCGTGAGAGATCGGAAGGCGACACCACGTTCCTTCAAATCCTCGACGATACGGATCAAGTGGGAGAGTGACCGGCCTAACCGATCTATCTTCCAGACGACCAGGACATCGCCTTCGCGCAATTCGCCGAGGCATGCCTTCAGACCCGGCCGGTCATCACGCGCTCCGGAAGCGCGATCCTGATGGAGATGGCGCTCATCGACCCCGGCCGCGAGCAGGGCATCGCGCTGCAAGGCAACCGACTGGCGCTCGTCACTACTCGATACCCGCATGTAACCGATCAACATGTGCGACAAACCTCAAATCAGGTGTTGCCGCACAGCCTAACATTCCGACAGGGTTTGTCGCGCAAAAAATGGCCCTATTGCGTGGCCAGTTTGCCCCGCGATCACGGTGAGCGGAAATCATGTGTTTCCCGTCACCTGCAAAATGCCCTTAGCGTGTATTAATGTAGAAATGACCACAGAGCCCCATATTGCGCCGGCAGATAGGCAATCAGATCATCGTCCTTGCGGGGACGAGATGCTGCCTTCGCAGCCGCGGTTGCCCGCATCAACTGCTCCCAGCCGCCGACTGCATTGACCGCCTCATCGAGCGAAAGGTCGGTTTCTCGCCTGGCAGCGATCGCCTCACCGAAGCCCACGAAGAAATCCAGCGCCGATGTCGCCGAGGTGGCGGTTTCCAGCAGTCGTTTGTCGCGCTCTGCCTCGGCCCGCCGAAACGCCTTGCCGATCAGGACTTCGAACATGGCGATTGCGGCATCCGTGAGCGCGATTTCCATCTCCAGAAGGAAAGCTGCGAGCGTAGCATATCGGCGGCCGGGCCGCATTTGCTCGAAGTTCTGGGCGGTCAGGCGCCGGCCCTCTTGTGCCATGCGGCTCACCCGATGGGCGGGGACGGCCTGAAGCACATCACTTGAAAGGCCAACGTGGCGCACGGCCTCAAGCCGATCGATCAGACCCCGCATCGCTGCGTCTCCAGCCTTTCCGGCAGGTTCACGTAACCAGGAGACCCCGCTCTGGCGGACGCGTGGACCAATACCGAGCAGCGCTTCCATTCTGACGATGATGTCGGGCGTCAGCCTTCCGGCAACATCGGCAAACAGCGCCTCCTCAGCCTCGGTGCATGCCTGTCCGGCCATCCGTTCGATCACGGTGATGCCGGGAATGACGATACGCCGCCGGCGCATCTCATCGGCGAGAGCGGCGACGACGAATTTGTCCTTGGTCGAGGCGATCGCCACGCCGCGCGCGAAGGCAAGCAGATCGGTGCGCAACGGGTGGCTCAGCTCGCTGAACCCGTAGTGTTGGCGGAGGACGGTCAGTTGTTCGTAGCGTGTGGGCGCTCTTCGTGCGAAGCTGGCAAGTGCATTCGGCTCGATGCGGAGTTGCTCGGCAAGGAAGGTGAGCGCGCTTTCCGGGATGACCTCTCCGCGCTGGATGAGACGGCCGGGATAACGGAGCGCACAAAGCTGAAGGGCCAAGCCAAGACGGGTATCGTCGCGACGGCGCGTTTCCAGAAGACGATGGTCCTCATCATCAAGGCTCCAATGGCGGATCAGGGTGTCGTCGTCGCTGGGCAGGGCAAGGAAATTCTGCCGTTCGGCATCCGTCAAAATCATGCGGCGAGGCATCGGCGCTCCATATGTCACAAAAAGACTGGAGATAACCGTTCGCGGAGCTTACTTTGCAAGACGGGTTATGTGACAATCTACAGGCTTTGGCGCGGCCAAATCGAAATTGTCACGCAGACGGACGAATAAATGACAGCTCTGATCGGATATGCGCGAGTGTCGAAAGCCGACGGCAGCCAGGTCCATGACCTTCAGCGTGACGCGCTGGCACAGGCTGGTGTCGACGCCAACAATGTCTATGAGGATGCCGCGTCAGGAAAGAAAGAGGACCGTCCAGGTCTCACCGCCTGCCTGAAGGCGCTGCGTCGCGGTGACACGCTTGTCGTCTGGAAGCTCGATCGACTCGGCCGCGATCTCCGCCACCTCGTCAATCTGGTCGATGATCTGACCCAACGGCATATCGGCCTCAAGGTTCTGGCAGGTGAAGGGGCGTCGATCGACACCTCGACGGCGAATGGCCGGCTGGTGTTCGGCATATTCGCGGCGCTGGCTGAGTTCGAGCGGGCATTGATCATTGAGCGCACCAAAGCTGGTCTCGCCGCCGCACGCGCACGTGGCCGGAACGGCGGAGCGCCCTTCAAAATGACGCCGGCGAAGCTGCGCCTTGCTCAGGCAGCAATGGGGAAGCCGGAAACCAAGGTGGCCGATCTTTGCGCCGAACTCGGTATCACACGACAGACGCTCTACCGGTTTGTCGATCCTAAGGGCGCGCTGCGCACCGATGGAGAGCGGCTGCTTATGCGGAAGGCAAAGAAATGAAACGAGTCCTCATCGTCGGTTGTCCGGGCGCCGGGAAATCCACACTCGCCAAAGAACTGGCCGAAGCGACCCGCTTGCCCGTCGTCCACCTCGATAGACATTACTGGCAGCCGGGCTGGCAAAGGCCGGATAGCGCATCATGGCAGAAAACCGTCGAAAAGCTTGCGGCGCAATCTGAATGGATTATGGACGGGAATTATAGCGGCACGCTTGAGCAGCGATTGGCATCTGCGGACACGCTTATCCATCTCGATTACACAACATCGTTATGCCTGTGGCGAGTTATTCGACGAACGGTATCCGGTTTGGGCCGAAATCGCGGTGATCAGCTCGCGCCGGGATGTCCTGAACGCTTTGATTGGGCCTTCTTCCGATTTGTGATCAATTACCGAAAGGAGCAACGACAGCGCGACCTTGCTCGAATGGAAGGATTTGCCGGTCGGGTGTTCCGGTTCACCTCGCCAGCCGAACTGTTGGGCTTCGTAGCTGCCATCAAGAAGGCTGCGCAAAAGGCGTGAAATCGGCCTACCGTATATCTGTGCCCCTTTAATGTTCAGGGGCCATTTCAGCCCGCAAATCATCGTGTCGGTCGTCCTGGTTGACCGGAAACGGCTGATTTTCCGGTCTTTTGAGCAGATTTCGGCGAGGTTCGGCGGAACCGGGGCTGCCCCGTGGACTACTAACAGCGCCCCTCCTCTGCCGACGCAGAATTCTCCATCGTCCTTCCGCCTACGCGGACTTTGAGACCCCTCCCCTCCTCCGATCTCCTTATTTTCTGGCATTTCCGTCGTAGATGACCGCCAGAGCGCGTTCCACGCACGTTACGGTCGGATGGCGTTCGACGTCATTTTTTGAGTCTGGCGGGGCTGCTTTTGCACCATAAAACACGCTTGCAACTGATTATTTTCTCACGCATTCATTATCTGTACAGAGCACCGGAAAAATGGGCGAGAAACCATGGCAAAACGGCAAGCCGCCAAACCGTCGCCGGCCACCAGACGTCTTATCGGTTATGCACGCGTCTCCACCGACGATCAGGTCCATGACGCACAGATGGACGAGTTGCGCGCGGCCGGCTGCGAGCGGATCTTTCAGGAGCACGGATCCGGCGCATCACGGGCCCGGCCGGTTCTGACCAGATTGCTCGGCGAGCTCGCCGCTGGCGACGTGCTCGTCGTCGTCCGTCTGGATCGCCTCGCTCGTTCGGTCAGTCATCTCTTGCAGGTGATCGAGGATCTTGAAGAGCGCGGCGTCCATTTCCGATCGATCCGCGATCCGATTGACACGTCCACGCCGCAAGGCATGTTTTCTCTCCAGGTTCTCGGAGCCGTCGCACAGCTTGAGCGGGCGCTGATCGCAGAACGGACCAAAGCTGGCATCAAGGCGGCAAAGGCGCGTGGCAGGCGACCCGGCAACCCGGGACTTCGAGAGCGGCGGCCGGAAGCGATCAAAGCCGTGTCAAAGGCACGAGAGAAACTCTATCTCGACGAGTTGATCTCGACGGCCCAAACCTGGCTGCCCATGGTGCGACAGCTTCGCCCTCAGCATAGCTGGGACAATGTCGTCCGGGTCCTCAATCGCCGCGGCCACGACTGGACAGTCGAGCGACTGCGACGTGCGATGCATCGCATGGTTCGCGAGAAGCTGGCCGAACCCGAGCTCTTAGCTCGCTCACCCCGCCGTGCGCCAGAAGATCATCTGATGAAGCTCGTTGCGGCGATTGCCATTGCCGATCCAGGCCTGTCGCTGCGCGACATTGCCGCCCAACTGGATCAGATGGGTGAGCGGCCGGTGCGAGGTGGACGCAAATGGCAACCGTCCTCTGTTCGTCATCTGCTGGATGAGGCACATCGGTTCGGTCTCATCCGTCATTGAGATGTTGGATTTCGTTCCCGCGTAGATGCGTGGGAGTATTGCGGCAAAAGGGCGAGAACCGACGCCATCTTGACGAAATAGCCGTGTCCGCTGCTTCTTATGTCGAGAGGTCAATCACGGCGGCCGGCAAGTGCTCTAAACGCGGCGGGACCAGCAAGAACTACTGCGGCAAGAAGGACGGCGCTCCGCCAACCTGCGATGCGCAGAACAAAACCAATTAACGAAGTCCCCGCCAATTCGCCCATTCCCCCACCAAGAAGCATCAGCGAGAGCGGGTTGAGTTGCACCCGAGTGAGGCCCTCAAGAAATGGGCGGAAGTAAATCGAAAGCGCATTCATCCTGATGAAGACATGGCCGGCCGCCTTCGATTCGTTGCAAGCGGGTCGCAGCATTCACCGCGTTCACCCTTCCTGATATGTGCTCTTCAATCTTATCGACTCCATTTTTTTCTAACTTTGCGAACGGAATCATTTGGGGGGAATGAGTTATATCATTGCGAAATAAGAGTTTTTCAGGGTTGACGCTGCTGCCTTCATTTTTGCGTTAAGCTTCTGTTAACCTTAAAGAGCTTGCCCAGCCTTCAGAATCGAGGCTTATTGTAACAGCGGTTGAAAAAGGGTTTTGCCGCATTGAACCGCTGTTACTGATTCTTGGGCCAGATATGAACAAAAATGCTGAAGCGCAGGCACCGTCCAGAGAGACGCTCGTTGGCCTTATAGACCGACATTCGTCGGCTCTTGCTGTTCAGTTGCAAGCTCACCATGTGAGCACGTTCCCGCCGACGGCGCAGAAGGGAATACGTCATTTTCAGCCATCGGAAGCAGCGAAGTTCGTTGGCGTCAAGGAAGTTTATCTTCGTCAGGTCTCCAACGATATCGATGATCTGGAGGTAAGTACGACCCCCGGCGGACGACGCTCCTACTCCGTGGATGATATCGACAAGATCCGCCGACATCTCGACAAGGTCGGTAGAGCGGACCGCAGATACTTGCCCCACCGCCGCGACGGTGAAGACCTCCAAGTTATTTCCGTCATGAACTTCAAGGGCGGCTCCGGCAAAACGACGACGTCCGTCCATCTCGCCCAATATCTTGCGTTAAGGGGTTATCGTATCCTTGCCATCGATCTCGATCCGCAGGCTAGTATGTCCGCCATGTTTGGGCATCAGCCGGAACTCGATGTCCATCCGAATGACACGATGTACGGCGCAATCCGGTACGACGAGGCCCGGCGGTCGGTGAAAGACATCATCCGGAAAACCTACATCCCCGCATTAGATCTTGTTCCTGGAAACCTCGAACTCATGGAGTTCGAGCATGACACGCCTCGCGCGTTGATGAAGCGGCAGGCAGGCGATGTAATGTTCTTCCAACGTCTGAGCGATGCCATCGATGATGTCAGCAATGACTACGATATCGTTATCATCGACTGCCCCCCCAGCTTGGCTACCTAACGCTCTCCGCCCTCACCGCGGCGACTTCGGTGCTCGTGACGGTCCACCCGCAGATGCTGGATGTCATGTCGATGAACCAATTCCTCGCGATGGTTGCTGATCTGCTGCGCGAGGTGGCCGCCGCCGGCGGCAATGTCGATTTTGCTTGGCTGCGTTACCTCATAACCCGCTTTGAACCGTCCGACGGCCCTCAAAATCAGATGGTAGGATATCTTCGGTCTATTTTTGGCGCCCACGTCCTAAACTTCCCGATGCTGAAATCTACGGCCGTCTCCGATGCCGGGCTTACAAACCAAACTTTGTACGAAGTCGAGCGCGGCCAATTCACACGCAGCACCTATGACCGAGCTATCGAGGCGATGAACAGCGTCAATGACGAGATTGAAACCCTGATCAAGAAGGCTTGGGGACGAGCGACATGAGCAGAAAAAACCTCCTGAATCTGATCCAGGTCGATGCAGACATGCCCGTAAAAGCCGCCGCATCCGACAACAAGCTTGTCGGTCAGGTGGCCAACACGATGCGCGAAGAGAAAGCTCGTCAGGCGCGCGCCGACGAAATCGAGCGGCGCCTCGCCGAAGGTCAGGTCGTAATCGACCTTGACACGGCTCTCGTGGAGCCGTCTTTCGTTCGAGACCGCATGCCTGGCGATATCGACGGTCTGCTGTCCTCGATCCGTGCGCAGGGGCAGCAGGTACCGATCCTCGTGCGCCCTCATCCTGATAAGCCGGGACATTATCAGGTCGCCTTCGGCCATCGCCGCCTGCGCGCCGTCCAGGAGCTCGGCCTTCAGGTCAAGGCAGTGATACGCGCCTTGACGGACGAGGAACTGGTGATCGCCCAAGGGCAGGAAAACAATGAACGCGAAGATCTCTCCTACATCGAGAAGTCACGGTTCGCACAGCGGCTCAACGAACGTTTCCCGCGCGAAGTCATCACATCCGCTATGTCGATCGACAAGGCCGAATTGTCGCGCATGCTTTCCGTTGTCGAGGCCATTCCCGCCGATCTGATCGACGCCATCGGGCCTGCTCCAGGCGTTGGCCGGCGAAGCTGGCAAGAGCTCGCAGAGCTGATCCATAAAGCCGAAAGCAAGAACCTTGTGGACTTGGCAAGGTCCGACGAGCTGCAAAGCATGACCTCGCAGGATCGGTTCAAGGCGCTTCTCAACGCCCTCAAACCTCGCCGCCTCGTTCGTGGGCTGCCCGAAGTTCTCTCGACGTCGTCCGGTGAGCGATTGGGCCACGTCAAGCACAGCAAATCTAAAATCGAAATTACCCTCGACAGGAAGGAGGCGGGAGAATTCGCGTCTTTCCTGCTCAATGACGCGGTGGCTCTTTTCGAAGAGCGCCGTGCGAAGTCCGTTGGAAAAAAGGAAGCATAACCGCAAAAGAAAAGAGCCCCCAAAACGTCGCCGTCTCGGAAGCCCTGTTCTCTGTATAAGCACCAGTAGAATCGCATTTTCGGGATTCATCGTCAAGAGTCTAGGCGCCGTTTCGGCGAGCGAATTTCTTTTGCCTGTTTGAAGGTGAAGAACGATGCATACGGAAAGTGTTACGACGCACTTTGGGCGGCGGCCGATGACGCTTGCTCTTGTCAGGCGACAACAGGCGGTCGGCGAAGTATCCAGGAGCAAAGCCGCGGATAAGTGGAAGATCTTTCGCGATGCTTCTGCAGCGATGGAGCCGCTGGGGCTGCAATCGAGCAGCCTGGCTGTCCTGGACGCCCTACTCAGCTTTTACCCCGAAAAGGAACTGCGGGCTGATGCACAGATGGTGGTGTTCCCATCCAACATCCAGCTGTCGCTTCGTGCTCACAGCATGCCAGGATCGACCCTGCGCCGGCATCTGGCTGCACTGGTTGATGCAGGATTGATCATCCGAAAGGACAGTGCCAACGGCAAACGATTCGCACGGAAAGATGCGGGTGGTGATATCGAGAGCGCTTTCGGATTCGATCTGTCACCTTTGTTGGCCCGTGCCGATGAGCTAGCACTGCTGGCCCAACAGGTGACCGCGAGGCGCACAGCATATCGTAATGCCAAGGAGAAACTCACGATCTGCCGGCGCGACACGCGTAAGCTTCTGACGGTAGCGATCGAGGAGGGGGTCGAGGGCGATTGGCAGGCGGCCGAGGACGCTTACGTCCGTCTGGTGGGGAGCCTTCCGAGGTCGCCCACCTTTGCCGAGGTGGAAGACGCGATCGAGAGCATGGAGACGCTGAAGGCGGAAATCCTTAATCGGTTGGAAACAAAAGAAAATGCAAAAAATACTAGCAGCAATGATGCTCAAAATGGGCGCCATATACAGAATTCAAATCCCGAATCCACTATTGTATTTGAACCTCGCTCTGAAAAAGAGCAGGGCGCGAAATCGAGCAAGCCGGCCAAGCCGAGTGAGCCGCTGAAGACCTTCCCCCTCTCCGTTGTTCTGCGGGCCTGCCCGCAAATTTCCGACTACGGACCGAGCGGAACAATCGCGAATTGGCGCGATCTCATGTCCGCCGCTGTCGTGATCCGTTCGATGCTTGGCGTGAGCCCTTCGGCCTATCAAGAGGCATGCGAAGTCATGGGACCCGAAAATGCAGCGGTGGCGATGGCCTGCATCTTCGAGCGGGCAAACCTGATTAACTCCGCCGGTGGCTATTTGCGTGACCTCACAAGACGCGCCGAGCTGTCGGAGTTCTCGCTCGGACCGATGATCATGGCGCTTTTAAAGGCCAATGGAGGGACGGAGCTTAAAACCGGATAACGCCGGCGGTCCTTTCGTGACGATATATTTCGCAACGGATAATTCATGGCGTCCAACCAGGTGATGACGATGGCGTTCGTCTTAATGACCGCGTGCTTCCAGTTCTCCTCTTTCTGGCCGTCGTCTCATCATCGTGGCAGCTTGGAGCGTGGGCTCACGCTCCATTCGACGCGGACGCTAAAATTCTATGGGAACATTTCAGGAGTGGTTTTGAATTGACGTTTATGGCGGGACGTGCCTGAGGAACGAGGATCACGATCATGGCACGCCCAACGCTCGCATTCGGTAAGCATTCAAGCGGTAAGATCCTGCATATCTCCGAGGCTGCTCCTGGCGGCGATTGCCACTGTATCTGTCCAGAGTGTGATTTGCCTCTCGTTGCAAAGAAGGGTCATGTGACGCCGCACTTCGCGCACCACCCGGACGGCGGGGGCGGTACAGCAGGATGCGGAACAACCGGCCAGATGACTGCCCTTCACACGTTTGCGAGAGATCTGTTTCTCAGTGGGGGATACGTTCGGCTTCCGTCAGCGTCGCGCGACGGCCATCGTGCGGTTGATCGCGCGGAGTGTTGATTTCCACTGAGAGCTGACCCGGCATTGGAGTGAACCCCTCGGGCTGGACCACGGGACCCAGAAAAACTGATACACTCTGCGGGCCTCAATCGGAGAAGGCTCATGAAGTCCCGAGGTCCATATCGCCGGCATTCGACGCCGTTCAAGTTGCAGCTTTGCCAGGATATCCGAAACGGCGTCATCGGACGGCGCGACGCACAACGGACATACGGCGTTTCGGCAAACCTCATACAGCTATGGCTGACGCAGTTCGATCGCGGCGATCTGAACGATGAGGAGGCTGAGGCCAGCGTCATTGCCGAGTACGAGGCCCACATTGCGGCGCTTGAACGCAAGGTCGGCCAGCTCACCATGGAGCTGGACCTGGTTAAAAAAACACCGCGCCAGTTGATCGCCGGCGACAGCGGGAGCTCCTCCATCATCACCGGTCCCCGGCCTGCTCTGTCAGACGGGGGTGCAAAATGATCGATCTCCCGAGGAGCACCTACTATTACCGATCAAAGGCAAAAGCTTTAAATCTCGGCGACAGCGAGCTCGTTGCAATCATAGAGGACATCCAGGACGAGCTGCCTTGCTATGGATACCGGCGCGTGACACACGAGCTTCAGCGAAGAGGCCACCTCGTTAATCACAAGCGTGTCGCCCGCGTCATGCGGGCCAATGGCCTCGGTATCAAGCCTCGCAAGCGGTATGTTCGCACGACGGATAGCAACCACGATTCGCCGATTTACCCGAACCTTTATCGCAATGTGATCCCGTCGCGGCCTGATATGGTCTGGGTGGCCGACTTCACGTACATCCGCATCGCCGCTGGCTTCTGCTATCTTGCTGTCATTCTCGACGCCTGCAGCCGGAAAGTCGTCGGCTATGGCCTGTCGAAACGCCTGGATACGCCGCTGGCTTTGGCAGCATTGCGTTCGGCGATCGAGAACAGAAGGCCCCCACGCGGCTGCATTCACCACACGGACCGCGGATGCCAGTACGCAAGTGAGACCTATCGACGAGCGCTCGATGCGGCAGGCTTACAGGGGTCTATGAGCGCCGTCGGCAACCCTTATCACAATGCGCAGGCAGAGAGCTTCATGAAGACCCTGAAAGTCGAGGACGTCTACATCGCCGGCTACGAAACATTCGCGGATGTGGCCGAACGCTTGCCCAGGTTCATTGAGGAGATCTACAATGCCAAGCGGCTGCACTCGGCCCTTGGCTATTTATCGCCAGCAGAATTCGAAACTCAACTCGCCCAGCAGGCGGCTTAGTTTGAAGCGTTTCGATGGTCCAGCCCGAGGGGTTCACTCCAAACATGGGTCAATTCTCAATGGAAATATCGGGCTGCGCCGGGTCAGCTCTCAGTGGAAATCAACAGCGCGGAGGTCGAACTGACCGACGTTAGAACCGAACAACGCTTCGAAGGGCACCAACCCGACGTCATTGGCAGAGCCTCCGACAGACCCCTCCTGATCGAGATTGTCGTGACGCACAGGGTATCCGATCAGAAGGCGGCGCTCATCAGACGACAGCGGTTGGAATCGTTCGAGATCGTGATCAGTCCGGATTCTGTCTCCGGCAAACTGTCCCTTGCGGCGGTTGAAGACCACGTCCGACGCGGGGCAAACCGACATTGGATCTTCAATGAGAAACTGGAGAATTTCCTCCACGCTCGCTACCACCTTGATGGCGTGCGACCACGCGGACGACTGACCACGGATAAATCCAGGGCCCTGGCGCGGCTTTACGATCGACTCGCAGGGTTGCCTAAAGTATCTGCCCCTTCCCCGAACAAGACATCGCTATCGCAGTGGCTGGAAGGTACACGTCCATCATTCGAGGGCTATTTTCGAACGCCAGCAGATGAATGGCGTGCCTTCGTCCTGCTACAGTGTCAGCACGGTCCCGGTGTTCCGCTAAGCCGCATTGTCACGAAGCTTCAGAGGGCTGAACATTTACATGCTGAGCTCTCTCGGTTCTCTTGTTCCGCCACGGAATCCAACGAGGTAGGACTGCCTGAGTTCGGCGTAGAAGCATGCGTTTTTACCTTTTTGTCTGACCTCGAAAAGCAGGGTGCTGTCGTTTGTCTTCCGAGCGGCAATTGGCGTCTGCTGGTTGATTTGCCAGAGCAGCAACCGTTCTCGTCAGAGCGGCGGCCGGGGCTGCTGCCAAAGCCCGACTATATGGCAATGCGCCATCAGGAAATGGAGGCAAGTCTTCAGCGGATTGTATCGAAGCTCGACCTGACTGAAAGGGCGGAATTCGCAGAGGGCATCGGGGCGTGGTGGAAGAGACCGCTGATAGATGGCCGCTTAACACCTCTCGATATCATCAAAGCCGGAGATTACCGGTGGACACGGTTAAAGCAGCAACTCGCAGCCGTCGAGCAGGCGCTGGACTCAGATGAACCCGACCCCTTTAACCCAATTGGCCTTCCCATGAGCGCGGCGGCGGCAGTCTGGGCCGCTAAGGTCGCAGATGATGAAAACGAGAGGGCACGGCTCCGTTGCGAGAAACTGCAGGCAAGAGCCGTGCAGAAATTCGGTCCGGGAATCGCGCCGATGTGGCTTTCGACCAGACCATCTCGGAGAGGGCTGTCGCCCCTGGAGTTTGCAAGGGCGTCCGAAATCGGCCTTCAGGATGCCCTCCGGGAGTTGGAGCGTCGATTTGTAAGCACAGGTCGGATCCCGATGATCCAGGAGGAATTCAAAGTTTGGGTGGGTCGGAAATTCCAGGGCAAAGGACTTAGGTTCATCCAAACAAAGAACGACTGGCTACCCGATCGTCGAACGCCCTTGGAATGCTGCTACGATGATGTCAGCCGCGTCCAAATGCAAAAATTGGTCGAAGAACGCTTTTAGCATAGTGGTTTAGCCGGCGGTTGATTGCGAGCTGGTCGACCCCCAAGCGCGATCGTTGACCGCGGTCATCGACTTTAAGTGACTGAATTTATGATATTTTTTGCAGTCCATCGTTCGATTTTTCCTGCCGGGGCGCTGGAACAGGGCACCGGCCTAAGGCCACCGTTGACCGCGGTCATCACAGATAACCGGCTGTTCCTGCTAGGTTTTTTGACGCGCTAGTAGCGCTGGAAGAACCGAGGCGAACTCGTCCCTGCTTCTTGGGTCGATTGTCAGCCCAGGGCGCCGAGCCTTTCTCGCATCAATCTCGTGAGCCTACTCTTTTTGTCCACCTGCGATCGGCTCTGACCTACTCATACTGGCCTGGGTACTTTTGGACCCGAGGGCGGGCGCGCCGGCTTTACCCGAGGGCAGCGGATTAGCTCGACATGCGAGCTAATCCGGTCTGCCGACGTTGGAGCCGGTTGCAAGAATGCAATCCTTCGGATTGCAGCGGAAGCTTTTTCGGGGGAAGGAGGTTTGCAATGTCATCGCGCAGTTCTATCGCGCGAAGGCCGGGAACAGCCTTGTTGCCGAGTTTGTGGCCAAGGAAGTCGGGCAGGGCGATCGGTCCAACGAAGGATTCCCCGGGAAGCGAAATCATGTAGATCTGGCCGTCCAGATATAGCGCCGTGTCGGTCGCAGCGTACTGGGTAATGTCCTCCGCAATCACGATGGAGAGCCGGGAGCCTGACGGACTATGGATGTGCGCGGCGAGGAGATCTGCATGGCTCCAGATGCAAATCGTCCAAGCACCCGGCCAGGTCAGGAATTCGCGTAGTTGCTGAGGGATTGTGCCGCCGCCTCCCCCAAGCATACCCGTCCCGCGAATTTTAAGATCCCGCCGTTCGCGAACATCTCTGACCCAAAGGCCTTTGCGCAGTTCCGCGCCATAGGCGCTCTCGCCATGTTGTGCGCCGAAAATCTTGTGGCCGAGGCCCAGCGCCACCTTACATAAAAAACGGCCGTCAAAATCCGCCTGAACGGGTATGCGCGAGTGGACCCGGTTGCGTGACAGAGCCTCTGCCAGGACAGTCCGGTCCCGGGCCTCTTGGGGATTCGCGGGATCTCCTTGCGGAAAGAGGCCGGGCATGACGGGCTTGAACCGCGGATTGTCGATCTCCACCTTGGTCAACACGCATCTTTTAACTTTTGCGAATTGCTGCCGGAAACTCAAGGCAGCGGTCAACGACCAAAATTCCTCAGGGGAGCTGAGAGCAAGATAAGCGCGGCCTGGATCCTTTGTTTTTCGACGGATGGTGTCGCCTCCAGCAAAGGTATCCCAGCGGTCCTCGTCAGCGAGATGGAAATGGTAGATGCGTTCCCCGGCAGGACCCTGCCAGCGTTCGCAAATTTCGCCGGCATCGGTTGAAAGATCAGGCTCGACTCCGAGATATTGCAATGGTACCGCGGTCGGTTTCGATGGATCGAGGAATTCGGAGCCTTGGTTTGCGATCTCCGTCTGGACAAACCAGGTTTTGATGAACGCGCCGTCGACGAAGAGGCCGCATATGTTGTTGCATTTGGCGCAGACCTCTTTTGTCTTGAAGAGGTCATCACACAGCGAACCACCCAGTGCGTCAGGCCAGATATGTTCCAACGAAAACTCACCGACGAGTTTGCATTGGAAGCAGTAAATGCAACGGCGCGTAGCCGGTATATCGGACATAATGCACTCCTAATGGCGTCTAAAAGTAACGCGGTGATCGAACAAGGGGTGAGACGGCCGGCCGGCTTCTAGGCCAATTAGCTGATGCGCACCCAATTCGTTGAGTGGGGGTGCCCTTCAGCGTTCACGTCTCGCCGGGTCCCTGGAAAATCAGAGTGATACCCTCGACAGGATAAAGGCTCTGAAACCGGCAATGGGCTCGACACCAGTCGGCCGCGACCGGGGACAGCCAGGAAATCATTTGCACGATATTTCCATAGTGTTTTGGCAGATCCCAATAAAGCACCGTCTCGTGATGGGCGAGGCGGTTTCTCAGTGTACGGATCGGACTAAGCGATCTGGTGAAGTCCTTGCGACGAAGCCCCTTACCGTCCTCGCGCTTTGCGATGCTCTTCAGTGTCTGCTGCCAGAGTGTCTCGTATTCTTTGCCGAGCATGGCCGTCCAGAACCCGAAGGTGAGCGACGCGACGATCCGCGCAGGGGTGTGGTCCTTCCCCTTGTCGGTGAGGTCGTCGCGGGCTCTGGCCAACATGTCAGCCTGGGTGGCGTTCAACTGGTGCTGTTGCATGTCGAACCACATATCGCCATAGATCTCGGTCATGACCTGGTGGATGCGATTGCGCAGCGCGACCTCCAGCATGTGCAGGGCGAGGTGAAGGCTCTCGCTCAACAAGGCATTGAGGGTGTAGAGGGAGACAGCCCTGTTGCGGTCTCCACCGGCCCATCCCAGATATGTACCGAACCTGTCGGCCGACAGGGTCTCCTCTATGCCGGGGTAGGGTATGGTCTCGTCCATGCTCATGGTGCTCATCTTGAAGTCACAGGGGTTGATTTATCCCCCACCCCCGTCTATATCTTGCTTCGTAAACCCCGGTACCGTCTCTGCCTTAGGCATGCGGCCGGGGTAATCTATTTCTTGGCCGACCCTACTGTTCCTTGGGTCGCTTGCCCTTCGGTGTCTCCACCCGCTTCCTCTCCGCCAGCCTCTTTTTCTTTTCCATGTCAAAGTCCGGCTCCAGGTCCTTGATCTTCTGGATCAGGCCGTCGAGGTGGTAGGTGTTCGCTCCCCAGTCACCTGCAGAGGTCTTATGCTGTACCCGCTGGATCAGGCCGGCCGTTTCCAGCGCCTTCATGTTAGTCTTGATGGAGGTGGGCTTGATGCCAATGCGGTCTGCCAACTGCTGCTTGGTAGGGAAGGGGGGACGATCCGGAGACCAGAAGAGATCGAGCAGGTGGATCAGCAGGCAGAACTGCGTGCTGTTGATGCCAAGGCGGTGCTGCGAGCGGATGAGAATGGTCGGGATCGCGGCGTAGCCGTGACTTTTTACCTTCTTGCCCCAAATTCTCTCGAAGCTGCTTGGGGCAGGACCATCAGGCTTGGTCGGGAAGGCGACGACAGTATTGTCTTGGGTGGTCATAGGAACTCTCGCAAAATTGAACATAGCGAGAATGTGAGGGAAGAAACCGCGTGCTTCAATAGGCGCGACCAAACGGGGTAGGCTATAATTCTACCGCACCTGCCTAACCGTGTTTCGTCTACCTGGCTTATAGCACTGAGAGATTACGCTGTTTAGTGATAATGTTTTGATCCCCACCTGGGTCAGATCGATCGCCTACCGTGGGGCGATGGTCTAGCCCACCTCTCAGGTTTTATTCCAGAAGATGCCGCACTGGCCAAATTCTAGCAAGCTTCCGGCTCCGCCACCAGCGCAATTAAAGGCGAAACGACACCTTCAGCAGAGCCGGGTCGCAAAGAACTTCGCTTGACTGCGACCTCTGATCTAGATTGGCGGAATGGGCAGGCTGGTGTCGAAGACGGCGCCGTAGAGCTCCATCATCGCATCGACCCTGTCCTTGTGGTCGACAAACGGCGAGACGGGTCCCGGGTCGAATTCGCCCGGCGAAATGCGGTCGAAGATTGCGTAACAGATCTCGCCGTTATTGTACCGTGACCGGTAAGCGAGACCATCGAGATCGTTGAATTCCGCATAAAGCGCAAGCGCCAGTGCCCGCGAGGGAGCATAATTATCGACGCTGATTTCGCTGGCGTCGATCTGGTGAAATTGCAGGCCGTCGTCGAACAGCTTGGCAAGGGCAAGAGGCCGCGAGGGGCGCAAAATACTCCAGCCGCGCTCCTCGACGCTGGCACGCCGCAAGATCCGACCGACCGGCCGGCGCAATACGGTCTCGACAAAGGCGCCTTCCAGGTGTTCGGCGGCATAAAGAACCCGATACTCCTGGTCTGGCGCATCGAAGCGGTTCTGAGGGCGGCCCCCGGGAGCCGGTCCAAAGAAGACCGGTCCCCGATTGAGCGCATGCACGCGCACAAGACCGTGGCCGGCCGGAAGCGTGACGGCACGCAGACCGGACACAAAACGCGAGGCAACCACGATTATGCCTCTCCCTCTATTCCCAGATAGGCTTCGGCTGCGGAGACGACGTCATCGACCCTGCCGTCGATCAGCGCAAGTCGCGGCGTCGTGCCAAGATTTGGATCCTGTTCGATCAAGAATTGCAACGCCGACCAGCCACCGGCTGTCTTAAACAGCTTGATGACTTTGGGCAGGCCGTCGATCCAGGTTAAAGACTTTTCAGTACTAACCCATTGCGCCAATGGCAGAACGAGTTCGGTTCCCTGCATGAGAGCAAGTGCCGATCCAGTCTTGGCTCGTTTGTGCAGCGCTTGTCGCGAGATGCCGAGACGATCGGCAGCCGCCGTCAGCGACAACCCGCCTCCGGCCCGCGTCAAAAGATCGGTTTGGACATCGCTCAAGCGCTCCAACGCAGGCGAGGGCGCCTCAAAACCCTCAATCTCGGCAACAAGCCGCGCGTTCAGCTCAAACTGTTGCGTGGCAAGTTCCAAATGAAGGGCAAGTTCGTGGAATGCGCGCGGCCGGTCCACCTGGCATAGCCGCTGGAGTTCCCAGCTTGTCTGTGTCAATTCACTCAACGTCTTGAACGCGTCAAGCGCGAGCTCGGCCGCCCGCCCGGTAGGCTCCCACTCGAACTTCAAGGCCTCGCGAACATCCGCAGATCGGTCGCGGCAACTGATGACCAGATTGTCCATCCAGGAGCGGGCTCGGTTGACGCGAACACGATCGTGGCGCGGCCGGAAATGGCCCATCGATCCCTCAATTAGGGCAGCACTGAGCAGGAATGCTCCCTGATCGATGCGCGAAAAAAAGAACGTAAGGCCATAGATCCCCAGTGTCCTGGTTTCCGACACACTCATGAATTTAAGCGGAAGTGAGTTCGAAAGGTATGATCTGTTATTTTCGTGGTTGAAGGACCCCACAATCGGTATATTGGCCGGCGCAGCCAGGTAGCGATGCATCCCAAGATCCACCGATTGTGGTCCAAGGCCCAAGGTCTGATGAGAAACTTCTCGTCGCAATGCCCGGTGGATCCATTCGGCAACGCGAAGGCCTTCACGATTTGCCGCTATCTCGACGTCCGCCCTTATATCCTCTGGAATGCCGGCGGCGATCTGTGGTTCTGCCATTGCCGTATCTCCGTCCCGACGACGCGGGTCTAGGTTGATGGTTGATAATTATATAGAGCAAGCTGTCAACTCTATCAACCTTCGTCAGTCTGCGCTCGGTATGGCAGCAGCCAGTGCCTGAGTGGATCCATTCGGCAACGCGAAGGCCTTCACGATTTGCCGCTATCTCGACGTCCGCCCTTATATCCTCTGGAATGCCGGCGGCGATCTGTGGTTCTGCCATTGCCGTATCTCCGTCCCGACGACGCGGGTCTAGGTTGATGGTTGATAATTATATAGAGCAAGCTGTCAACTCTATCAACCTTCGTCAGTCTGCGCTCGGTATGGCAGCAGCCAGTGCCTGAGTGGATCCATTCGGCAACGCGAAGGCCTTCACGATTTGCCGCTATCTCGACGTCCGCCCTTATATCCTCTGGAATGCCGGCGGCGATCTGTGGTTCTGCCATTGCCGTATCTCCGTCCCGACGACGCGGGTCTAGGTTGATGGTTGATAATTATATAGAGCAAGCTGTCAACTCTATCAACCTTCGTCAGTCTGCGCTCGGTATGGCAGCAGCCAGTGCCTGAACGGGCAAGAGAAATAGAGGGTGAACAGGGGCGATCAATTAGGGGGTGGAAGTGATTTTCGGTGAGGCCCGAGCGAGCGGAAGAGAGGGAGAGGAGGGAAGGGGGATTTGTGGCGGGTTAGGAGGTTGGAGAGAGGCTCCGGCCGGTCCGCCACGGAGAAACTGACATGGCACAAGCCATCCAGAAAATCACCCTCAGCGCAGCCCGGGATATTCCCTTCAACAAGCTGGTGCTCAGCCAGCAGAACGTCCGCAAGATCAAGGCGGGCGTCTCGATCGAGGATCTGGCGGAAGACATCGCCCATCGCGGGCTGCTGACCAGCCTCAACGTTCGTCCCGAGCTCGACGGCGATGGCAACGAGACCGGCATCTACCGAATCCCCGCCGGCGGGCGCCGATATCGCGCCCTCGAGCGCCTCGTTGCGCAGAAGCGCCTGGCCAAGACGGCAGGCGTTCCCTGCATCGTCAGCAAGGGCGAAACCCTCGAGGTTGAGGACTCACTCGCCGAGAACGTCCAGCGCGTCAGCCTTCATCCGCTCGATCAGTTCCGCGCTTTCCAGACCTTGCGCGAGCAGGGACTTGGTGAGGAAGAGATCGCCGCACGCTTCTTCGTCTCGGTTGCCACCGTGAAGCAGCGCCTGCGGCTGGCTTCCGTCTCGCCGCGGCTTCTCGATCTATATGCCGAAGACGAGATGACGCTCGAACAGATCATGGCCTTCTCGATCACCAACGACCATGTTCGCCAGGAGCAGGTCTGGGATACGGTCTCGCGCTCCCATAGCCGGGAGCCCTATTACATCCGACGCTTGCTGACCGAGACCGCGATCCGCGCCAACGACCGCCGGGCCGTCTATGTCGGCATCGAAGCCTACGAGGCCGCCGGCGGCGTGACCATGCGCGACCTATTCGACCAGGATCAGGGCGGCTGGCTGCAGGATCCGGCGCTGCTTGAACAGCTCGTGATGGAGAAGCTGAAGGCTGATGCCGAGGCGATCCAGATGAGCGAAGGCTGGAAATGGGTCGAAGTGGCCTTCGACTTCCCATATGGCCACACGTCCGGCCTGCGGCGCTTCTACGGCGAGCAGGCGGAGATGACGGAAGAGGAACTGGCTCGCTATGACGCCACCCGTGCCGAATACGACAAGCTCGACGCAGAATATTCGGAGGCAGATGAGTACTCGGAAGTCACCGAACAAAAGCTGGAGGAACTCGGCAGCGAGCTCGACCACCTGAACGACCGCCCATACGTGTTCGATCCGAAGGAGGTCGCCCGCGGCGGTCTCTTCGTTTCGCTCGGCGTCGGTGGCGAGCTTAAGATCGAGCGAGGTTTCGTGCGGCCCGAGGACGAACCGAAGGATGAGACGGATCCCTCAGCTGAAGCCGGCGATGGTGCCGATCATGGCGGTGACCTGGCGGCAAGCGGCTCCGCCGGCGGCGAAAGCACCCAACCGGACGACGAGGACGAAACAATCAAGCCCCTCCCTGATCGCCTTGTCCTCGATCTGACGGCGGCGCGCACCGTTGCCTTGCGCAATGCGCTCGCGAACGATCCTGTCATCGCCTTCATCGCGGTCCTGCATGCCTTCGTCCTGAAGACCTTTTACGTCTACGGCTCGGACTCATGCCTGGAGGTGACGCTGCAGAGCGCCCGCTTCAGCCAGACGCCCGGCCTCGGCGATACGGTCTGGGCGAAGGAGATCGAGCAGCGGCACGAAGGCTGGGGCCAGGATCTGCCCAAGGACCCGAACGATCTCTGGGATTTCCTGGTCAGGCTCGACGAGGTCAGCCGGCAGGCGCTGTTTGCCCATTGCGCCTCGCTGTCGGTCAACGCCGTGGTCGAACCCTGGAATAAGCGCACCCGTGCGATCGCCCACGCAGAGCAATTGGCCCGCTCGATCGGCTTCGACATGGTGGAAGCTGGCTGGACACCGACTGCCGACAACTATCTCGGCCGTGTCACGAAGGCGCGGATCCTGCAGGCGGTCCGGGAAGCCAAGGGTGACCAGGCGGCGGAGCTGATCGGCCATCTCAAGAAGGCCGACATGGCCCGCGAGGCTGAGCGGCTGATGACAGGCTCCGGCTGGCTGCCGGAACCGCTTCGCATGACGAGTGACGAGAGCATCGGCGAAAGCGACGTTGTCGGGGATGATGCGTCAGCCGGATCCGTTGAGGACGAGACCGCCTCGGAACTCACCGGCTTGCCGGCATTCCTGCTCGACGAGCCGGAACGATCGAGCGATGACGCCGGCGATACGGAAAGTGAGACCGGCGGCGAGCATCTCGCCGCTGCCGAATAGGTTCGCGATTAGCACATCAGCCGGACCCGATCGCTGTTGCGGTCGGGTCCTCTTGCAAGCAGCCCGGCCAACGCTCCGGGTTTTTCCGTTTCAGGAGGCACCCATGCCTGACTTTACCATCGAGACTACCTATCATCTGCCGGTCTTCCGGCATCGCACCTACGCAGCTGACACATTGGAGGCGGCGTGCCGTGCTGCCATTGACGACGACAGCTGCGACATCGCCGAGAGAGACTTCGATTCCTCCGATCCAGTTCATATCACCGGCATCTGGGACGGCACACATGCGGCCTATAAAGGTCCGCCGATCCAGATCCCGCAGCAGTTCGACGAACCTGTCCAGCACCGGGCGCGTCATTTCGAGATCCTGCTCGGACTGTTGAAGATGCTATTCGATGACGTCCGCGCGGCCCGCCCAGCGTCGCCCGGATGGCTCGCCCGATCTGCCTGGGCGGTCGCCCGAGGAGAAGCCGTTCTCGCCGGAGAACCGGATCCCGAAGAGCCGGTCGACGCACCTAAGCCTTCCTACGTCCTGGTTAGCCTGAAGGAGGTTGGTGTGCGCGACGCAATCGCGGCAGTGCTCGAGGTGGACCCGAATTTTAGGGGTCTAACACCCGAGGCAGTGACCGACGACGAGGTCCATGCCGCATGCGTTTCCATCGCCACCACGATGGATTTTTCTGATGTGCTCGGAAGCGCCGAATTCCAGGCGGCACTCTCGGCGATCCGTTCGGCGCATTGCCGGCTGGTTTCCGATTAACCCTTCTTCTTACCCAGACATCCCTCAACCTTGCCCAGCCGTTGGGGCTGGCTTTCATCTTATGGAGACAATGCTATGGACACCCTCACTTCCGCCAGTCAAACGGGCGCTTCCGGCTTCAAAGTCGATATTTCGCGCGGTGAACGGATCGGCCGCGTTTCGTCCGAATGGTTTTCGCGCCCCGATGACGAGCGTTTCCTGTCGCTGACCGATCTCTACGACACCGTCCGGTCCCGCGCCGAGCGCGCCCATGCCCGCACCATCGAAAGTGCTGCGATCCGTGTCGAAGCAACGCGCGACAACGCGGAGCGGCTTGAGCTTCTCGTTCCGGGTCAGCGTCAAGCGATCGCGCCGACCCATTGGAGCTACGGCCAGCTCTGCAGCCTGGTTGGCGCCCCCGCCACCTATATGCGGCAACTGCCGGCGCCGCTTGCGGCGATTAACCTGCAGCACGGTCTGCTCAACCACCGTGCCGAGCTGGTCAAGACGCTCGAGATGGACGACGGCCGGCTCGAACTGCGAGCTGTCACCGGACCCGAATACGGCCGCATCTGGGACCATGAACTGGTCTCCGCCGTGATGAAGATCGCCGGCAACGGGATCGGCGACACGATGTGGAAAGTGCCGGGTGTGTTGGATTGGGGGACGATGACGCATAATCCGTTCGTCGATATCACCAAGGATACGACGACCCTTTATGCCAGCGACCGAGACGTGTTCCTGTTTCTGGTGGACGACACCCATCCGATCGAAGCAGGGCGACTGCCGAACGGCGAGCCCGACCTCTATTTCCGCGGCTTCTATGCCTGGAACTCGGAAGTTGGATCGAAAACCCTCGGCATCGCCTCTTTCTATCTCCGGGCGGTCTGCGCCAACCGCAACTTGTGGGGCACGGAAAATTTCGAGGAGATCACCATCCGCCATTCGAAATTTGCCGCCCAACGCTTCGCGCATGAGGCAGCACCCGCGCTGACCAGCTTTGCCAATTCGTCGCCGGCTCCCTTCATCGCCGGCATCAAGGCGGCGCGCGAACGGGTTGTAGCGCGCAAAGATGACGACCGCGAAGCATTTCTTCGCCGGCGCGGCTTCTCGAAAGGCGAGACCGGCAAGGTGATCGAGATGGTGCTGTCGGAGGAGGGGAGGCCGCCGGAATCGATCTTCGATTTCGTGCAGGGCATCACCGCGCTGGCGCGTACCAAGACCAATCAGGACACGCGTCTCGAACTCGAGGGCAAAGCCAAGAAGCTGCTCGAGAGCGCCTCCTGACACGTTCAAGCATGCCGGGCTCAGAACCCGGCCGCGTCGGCAAATCCCATCGTCGTCATCACAGAGCCCGGCCAAGCGCCGGGCCTCATTTTGTCTGGAGAACCCAATGGCTATTCCCGATCATGTCCGCGCGAACTTCGACACGCTGCTGCGCGCCGCGTCCGATGGCAATCTTGCTCTTATCGAATGCCTCGATGCGGCTGCACGCGAGCCACGCTACGTGCTCTGCGCCGTCGGCCACACAGACGGCGAATATGTCTTCACGCCATTCGGCCATCTCGCCGACGGCAATCCTTACGACGCCTATCTGCCGCCCGATCCCGACGATCCAACCGGCTCCATTGCGAGCCCTGCGACCTAACCGCTGACAATCGCCGCGGTTTTACTGGCATTCCCGATCCCTCCTGGCTGCCCGATTTCGCTCTTCCGACCCGTTCGGCAGGACGTCGGGCTGCGCTGTTCTTTCCTCTCTCTTGGAGCATCCTTCGATGAACATCATCTCGCATCCTCAAACCGTCTCTACCTCCTCACGTCCTTCCATTAAAACCCGCGCTGGAGCACTTATGCATGCTGCTGGTCAGATCGCCTCGCTTCTGGAGCAAGGCCAGGTTGTCACCTCAGCCGACTTGCGACAGATCATGACCGAAGTTTTCGGCGGCAGCGACGCTGAAGGCCTCTGGCTCTGGAAGGATGCCTATGAGGCGACCGAGGCCGCTCAAGTCCTATTCCTGCGCAAATTCCGCTCTATCGCCTCCCGAGCCCAGGTGCCTCAATCGGCGCTTGCGATGCTGACGAAAGTGGCGCGGCTCCTGCCGACCCACACGCGTCGATCCGAGGGGAGCCAGGCGCTGCAGCAGTTCTCTACACCGATCCCGCTGGCCTACGCCGCTTCTCGTGCTGCCGGCATCACGCCTGCCGACACAGTTCTCGAACCGTCGGCTGGAACCGGCCTCATGGCGATCTTTGCGGAACTCGCGGGCGCGCGTCTGGCGCTGAACGAATATGCGCTTACTCGCCACTCGTTGTTGCAGCAACTCTTCCCTGGCGTTGCGATATCGCAACACGACGCCGCGCATGTCGACGACTACCTCGAGCGTTCCATCCGACCGAGCGTCGTTCTGATGAACCCGCCCTTCTCGGCTGGCGTCCACGTCGAGGGTCGCGTTGCCGACGCCGCCTGGCGGCATCTGACCTCCGCCTTTGCTCGTCTCGCTCCCGGTGGCCGGCTCGTCGCGATCACTGGCGCGAGCCTTTCTCCGGACAATCCCGCGTGGCGTGACGCCTTCGTTCGGCTGCAGGGACAGGGCACGGTGCTGTTCACCGCAGCGATCGACGGCAGCATCTATGCGCGTCATGGAACGACGATGAAAACGCGCCTCACCGTCATCGACAAGGTCCCGGCGGAGGATCCGGCGCAGCTCGCTCCGCCAAAGGGCACCGCGCGCGATTTGGAAACACTTCTCGGCTGGATCAGTGACCTCCCACAGCGCTCACCGTCGTTCGTACCGAGTTCCATCGGTGCGCTCTCCAACGATATCCGGCGAGCGGGCACGATGCGCCCAGCAGAGGTCACCATGCCCTCGGTCGGCGGACTAACTAAGCCTTCGATAATCGGCCGTTCAATACCCGTCGAAGACGACATCATCGAACTTTCCTACGAGCAGCGAGACGCTCAGCCGAAGGATGAGGCAAGCGCTGCTGACGGCATCTACGAAACCTACCGGCTCCAGTCGATCCACATCCCTGACGCAAAACCGCATCCGGACACGCTGGTCGAGTCTCTCGCGATGGCCTCGGTGGCACCACCAAAGCCAAGCTATCGTCCACATCTGCCGAAGCGCGTCGTCGTCAGCGGCGATCTTTCCGACGCCCAGCTCGAAAGCGTCATCTATGCCGGCGAAGCCCATTCCGGCTATCTCGCCGGGCACTGGAGTGTCGATGCCTCCTTTGACAATCTCAGGGCGGTCGCATCCGACGCAGAGCGTGCCGTTCGTTTTCGCCGCGGTTGGTTTCTTGGCGACGGAACAGGCGCGGGCAAGGGCCGCCAGGCTGCCGGCATTATTCTCGACAACTGGCTGAAGGGTCGCCGTCGGCATGTCTGGATCTCCAAATCTGACAAGCTGATCGAAGACGCGCAGCGCGACTGGAGCGCGTTGGGCCAAGAGAAGCTCCTGGTCACCCCGCTGTCGCGTTTCCGGCAGGGCAAGCCGATCAAGCTGGAAGAAGGCATCCTCTTCACCACCTTTGCCACGCTGCGCACCGATGAGCGCGAGGGCAAGCGGTCACGCGTGCAGCAGATCGTTGACTGGCTCGGCGCCGACTTCGATGGCGTCATCGTCTTCGATGAAGGCCATGCCATGGCCAACGCCGCCGGCGGCAAGACCGAGCGCGGCGACAAGGCGGCGTCGCAACAAGGCAGGGCAGGGCTCCGCCTGCAGCGCGCTCTGCCGGACGCTCGCGTCGTCTACGTCTCGGCGACCGGGGCGTCGGAAGTGGAGTCGCTCGCCTATGCCGAGCGCCTCGGCCTTTGGGGCAGCAGTGACTTTCCCTTTCCGACCCGTTCCGAGTTCATTGCCGCGATCGAGGACGGCGGTGTCGCTGCCATGGAAGTTCTGGCGAGAGACCTCAAGGCCATGGGCCTCTACGCATCGCGCTCGCTCTCCTTTGAGGGTGTCGAATACGAGATTCTCGAACACGAGCTGACCGATGAGCAGGTCCGCATCTACGATTCCTATGCCGAAGCGTTCCAGGTGATCCACAACCATCTCGACGCTGCGATGGAAGCCTCGGGCATCCTTGGGAAATCCGTCACGCTGAACAAAAACGCCAAGGCCGCCGCCCGCTCGGCCTTCGAAAGCTCGAAGCAGCGTTTCTTCAATCATCTTCTGACCTCGATGAAGACGCCGGCCCTTCTCAAAGCGACTGCCACAGACCTGGAGGACGGACATGCCGCCATCGTCCAGCTCGTTTCCACCGGGGCAGCGCTGACCGAGCGCCGGCTGGCGCAGATCCCGACCGACGAATGGGGCGATCTCCAGGTCGACGTGACGCCGCGGGAATATGTCATCGATTACCTGATGCACTCATTCCCGGTGCAGCTGTTCGAGGAGTTTTCCGACGCCGAGGGCAATCTCAGCTCCCGACCCGTTCATGACGCGAACGGCAACCCTGTCATCTGCCGGGAGGCCGAACGGCGCCGCGACGATCTGGTCGAAACCTTGGGCAGCCTGCCGGCGATCCCGACCGCGCTCGACCAGATCGTCCAGCACTTCGGTACCGAGAAGGTGGCCGAGATCACCGGCCGGTCTCGCCGCATTGTCCGCCGCGAGGACAACAGCGCGATCGCCCGCTATGCCGTGCAGAACCGGCCGGGTAGCGCCAATCTCGATGAGGCGCGCGCCTTCATGGACGACGAGAAAGGCATTCTCGTCTTCAGCGACGCCGGCGGAACCGGCAGATCCTACCACGCGGATATCGCCGCAAAAAATCAGCGCCTGCGCCTGCATAACCTTCTGGAAGCCGGATGGCGTGCCGACGTCGCGATCCAGGGCCTCGGGCGCAGCCATCGCACCAACCAGAAACAGCCGCCGCGCTTCCGGATGATCGCCACCAATGTCAAGGCCGAGCGGCGCTTCCTATCGACGATCGCCCGGCGTCTCGACACGCTCGGCGCCATCACACGCGGTCAGCGCCAGACCGGCGGGCAGGGCATGTTCCGGTCCGAGGACAATCTTGAATCCCAATATGCCCGTGATGCGTTGCGGCAGTTCTACGGACTGCTGCATACCGGCAGGATCGAAGGCTGCTCGCTGGAAACGTTCGAAAACATCACCGGCCTGTCGCTGACATCGGAGGAGGGCGGATTGAAGGACGAGCTGCCGCCGATCCAGACTTTCCTCAATCGCATGCTGGCCTTGACCATAGCCATGCAGAACGTGCTGTTCGAGGCTTTCGAGCAGTTGCTGGCCGCTCGCATCGAGGGAGCGATTGCCGCCGGGATCTATGACAAGGGCCTGGAGACGATCACCGCCGACAGTATGACGGTCACCGAACGCCGGCTGATCTACACCCATCCCGTCACCGGCGCGCAGTCGCACTTGCTGACGATCAAACGCCGGGATCGTAATACGCCGATGCGGTTCGAGGAGGTTCAAAGCCTCGTAGAGCAGGATCAACGTGCGAAGCTGATGATCAATGGCAAGTCGGGCCGGCCAGCGGTGATGGTGCCGACCCGGTCGATCATGCTGGACGACGGCTCCATTCAGCCGCGCGTGTCGCTGATCCGGCCGATGGACGAGCTGCGCTTCGAAGTCCGGCAACTTGAAGAGACAAATTGGGAGGAGGCCGACGAACAAGCCTTCGCCCTTGCCTGGAATACTGAGGTCGCAGCGGTGCCGGAATTCTCGACGTCGACGATGCACATCGTCAACGGGTTGTTGCTTCCGATCTGGAAATTGCTGCCGCAGGATTTCTGCCGGGTGCGGCGGCTGCAGACCGACGAAGGCGAGCGGATCGTCGGGCGTGTCATTGCACCGGATCGGCTCGCCGGCCTTTGCCGCAATTTCGGGATCGATCAGAGGCAAGTGCTGAGCGCCGACCAGGCCTGGGCATCGCTTGTCGACGGATCCTCTATCGTCGGGCTTGCCGGCGATATGACGCTGCGCCGCGTGCGCGTCATGAACGAATACCGCGTCGAACTGACTGGCTTCACGGATGGCATGCGCGACTGGTTGCGCTCGGTGGGACTGTTCTCCGAGATGATCAATTGGAAGCTGCGTTTCTTCGTGCCTGTTACAGACGAGGGAGCAGCGATCCTGTCGAAGCTGATTGAGTGTCATCGCCTCGTCGATATCGCGCGCCGGTCATGAGGGAGGTCTGCCATGCTAGCTGCCTCGGATCTGGCGGATCGTCTCGCGCAGGACGCGGAGGCGGTCTGCCGGCACTATCTCTCCGCCGGCCGCCGTGCCGGCAATTACTGGCTCGTCGGCGATGTCGGCAACAGCAAGGGACGGTCCCTTTATGTGCATCTGACCGGTCCCCGCGCCGGCCGATGGACGGATGCGGCGACCGGTCAGTTCGGCGATCTGCTCGACCTCGTCCGCGAGACGTGCGGCCTCGTCGACTTCCGGGACGTTGCCGAGGAGGCGCGTCGGTTCCTCAGCCTGCCTCGACCGGAGCCGGTGTCGTCTCTTAGGACGCGCGTCCATAATTCTGCGACGGTCGAGCGGCCGGCGTCTGAGCGGGCCAGGCGTCTGTTTCGGATGACACAGCCGCTGGCCGGCACATTGGCGGACGCCTATCTCCGCGAGCGCGGTATCCTGAGGGCATCCACCCATGCGGCGCTCGGTTTCCACCCGTCGTGCTACTATCACGACCTGGTCACGGGCCGGACCACTAGTTATCCGGCCCTGATCGCCGCCGTGACTGACTGTGCCGGGGCCATCACCGGCGTGCATCGCAGCTGGCTCGACCCCGAGGGCGACGGCAAGGCGAAGGTCGACGATCCGCGCCGCGCACTTGGCGGGCTCCTCGGGAATGGCGTCCGCTTTGGCTTTCCGGTCAATGCGCCTGTGCCGGTCATGGCGGCAGGCGAGGGGCTCGAGACCATGCTGTCGCTCTCACACGTGATGCCAGGAATGCCGATGGTCGCGGCGCTCACGGCCAATCACCTTGCCGCCTTCAACTTCCCGCCCGGATGCCGGCGCATCTATATCGCCGCGGATGCGGATGCCGCCGGCCGGCATGGGATCGAGGGATTGAGCCGGCGGGCACAGGAAGAGGGGATCCTGCCGCTGGTGCTGTCGCCTGAGCTCGGCGATTTCAATGAGGATCTTCGCGGGCTGGGGCCGGACCGGCTGACCGCATGCCTTAAGACGCAACTCGTCCCGGAAGACGCGATGGCATTCCTGCACTCTTGAAGCCAGGCGCAAAGGCTCAGGGGAGGGCACGACGGCACGGGCAAAGTGCAGTCCAGTGGCCTCATTCCGGATGGGCGCGCGCCCGCGGGCCTGCCGAGAGGCGACCCTTACCACGCGGGCCTCGGGCCTTCAGCGGGTCGGTCCGGTTTCTTCCCCTGCCGGGCCATTTTTGCGCATCGGCGCTTCCGAAAACCGGTTCCCACTTTTCGGGCCGATGCAATGGTCCGTCATTCCTCGCGGATCAAGAAACCCTCCCTCCGCCGCCCGGCGCTTCGCTGGGCCGCTGCACTTCGCTTGCGGTTCCGGCCTCGGCCCGCGTGATCGGGTTCGCCGTCAGGCCGCGAGAGGCGCGGCCCAAACCGACGGAGACCATCATGGACCTGATCCTTCCCCCGACGACACCTTCGAGCCCCACCACACGTCCTCCCCGACCGATCGCTTCATCTACGAGATGCAGGTCTTCGGCTATCGTCCCTTTCAGGACGAGCCCGATCCGCGGCCATTGCCGGAGGAGCCGCAGGTCCAGTCTTCGATCACCACGATCTTCGACGCTTTCGCCGACATGCTCGGCGACACCCGGCTGGAGCCAGACCTCGAAGACCTGTTCTGCTCGATCCCCAATCTCTTCCATCGCGCCGGCGAGCGCATCCAACGCGAACTCGACCGCAACGAGGAGGCGCAGCGCACCGGCCAGCGCGAGCAGGATGGCTCGGAGGTGAAAAGTGTCGAGCTCGAACGCCTCATCGCCGAGGGCATCACGCTCCTGGAACGTAGGAATAGCTTCGAGTTCATGCGCGACTTTAGTGCCGACCTCTACGAGGCGCAGACCGGTTCTTCCTGGCGGCCACGCTCCGGCTCCAAGGTCAACCACGCCAATATGACGGCGGCGATGATCGACAGCCGGGATTTCCTCTCCGCCCGACGTCGCGCCGAAACGGAGGTTCTGATCCCTGCCGGCACCAAGATCGCGTTCGCCGGCGGCATGGACTACAATGATCATGAGCGGATCTGGGCCAAGCTCGATCAGGCGCATGCCAAGCATCCTGATATGGTTTTGCTGCACGGCGGTTCACCAAAAGGTGCCGAACGCATCGCCGCCTGCTGGGCGGAGGCCCGCAAGGTCACGCAGATCACTTTCAAGCCTAACTGGACCAAGCACGCCAAGGCCGCGCCGTTCCGACGCAATGACGAGATGCTGTCGGTCATGCCCGCCGGATTGATCGTCTTTCCCGGAAACGGCATCACCGGTAACCTCGCCGACAAGGCACGTCGCCTCGGCATTCCGGTCTGGCAGGCTTCAGGAGACGGCGCGTGAGCGCCGTTTTTCTTGAAAATATGGAAAACATGGAATATATGGAAGTCCAGCGGAGACCAGCAACGATGAAGCAGTTCACCACAGGCGACCTGAACAAACAGATCGGCGATATTACCGATGCGGCAAGCCGCGAACCGGTCATGCTCACCCGCCACAAGAAGCCTCGCTTTGTGCTGATGAGTTACGAGCACTACGAGCGCATGCGTACGGGCGGCGACCCCCGCCGCGCCTATCATATCTCCGACATGCCCGCCGAGCATGCGGACCTGTTCGACGAAGCGATCGATCGGCTGGCGCGCGGCGAAGGCTACGATGATGAGCCGTGAATTCCGGCCTGGCGAGGTCATCTCCTATCCATATCTCTGGGCCTGGCAGCAGCAGCGCGGCGAGACCGAAGGCCGCAAACAGCGCCCGGTCTGCGTCGTCATCGCCATCCGAAGCGCGTCCGATGGGAATACCCATCTGGCCCTTCTCGCCATCACCACGCAGCCGCCGCAGACGGGTCGGGCCGCTCTGGAAATCCCGGAGATCGAGCGCAAGCGCGCGGGCTTAAGCGATCTGAAGCAGTGCTGGATCATGGCCGACGAATACAATTACGACATCGTCGAACGCTCCTGGTACATCGAGCCGGGCCAGGACATTCTCGGCCGCTTCAGCAAACCCTTCATGGTGAAGATCGCCAGGCTGTTCGCAGAGGCACGCGGCAGATCCGGCCGGGTCAACCGCCTCGATTGAGCGGTGATCGAAACGGTCATCATCCGGCACATCTCCGGCGACTACATCGTCGGCGCCATCCACGTCGGAGGCCGTCTTCACGAGGCAACTCTCCGACTGCCGGGTGTTTTCGGGGCGTGTCGCAAATTCTTTTGGTTAACTAGCTGTTGACCACAACGGTGGAAATTCAGCTCCCGATGTAGCGGAGCGTAGCCATGATTCTGAATGCCATTGCCGAAAAGCTGAAGCGCCAGTCGAAGGACGATTTCAAAGGGCGGCATTTCGAGGCATGGCTGATCGTGCAGGCAGTGACATGGTATCTACGGTATCCGCTCAGCTACAGAGATCTCGAGGAGATGTTCCGCGAGCGCGGCTTCGAGGTCGACCATAGTACAATCAACCGCTGGGTCCTCGCCTATGCACCTGTAATCGAGAAGCGCCTACGCCAGTTTCGCCGACCGCATTGTGGCTCAGTCAGGATTGACGAGACCTACGTCAAGATCCGGGGCAAGTGGCGATACCTGTACCGCGCCATCGACAAGCACGGAAACCCGGTCGACTTCTTGCTCACCGCGAAGCGCGATCTCGACGCCGCCAAGCGCTTCTTCCGTAAGATGCTCAAGGATGAGCCGCTACTATCGCCGGGTAAGATCGGTACAGATGGCGCTAACACGTTTCCTTCAACGATCAAAACAGCCATCGATGACGGGCTCCTGCATCCGAGCCCGGTACATTATGTCACGAAGCACCTCCAGCAAGGCATCGAGAGCGACCACTTCCGGGTCAAGAAGAACATGCCCAAGATCGGCTGCTTCCAGTCATTCAAAACGGCGCGCCGGACGATCGCTGGGTTCGAAGCGATGTTGTGGCTGCGCAAAGGCTTCGGCTTTTCCGGCGACTGGACAATCAACGACCAGAATGACCTGCTCGGGCGCCTCTTCGGACTTCAAAAGGTTAACAAAGCGTGAAAATGCCACCGTTCGCGGGTAGTCTCAGCCTACTGCAAGGTTTGCGACAAGCCCGATGTGCACCTCCGATTATATCGACTGGTCCTCTCGATGTTTCCATCAGCGGCCAGCGGACCTTCCTCTTCCATTCGGTCAAGGCATCGGCAGGTGAGGTGCAGAAAACCCACTCAATGAAAGCATCGGATATGTTAGGATGGTCGTAGAGGAGGGCGGCGATGCCTTTCCGCTCGCTAAACAATATCTCGATCTTCGCTCCCGTCGGGATGTCGTCATCATCAGCCCAGAGTTCCATGGCAACGTATCCGGAATAGGCAGTCAGGTCGGATTCCCGATCGACTTCGGCGACCAGCCGCTGGTCGAGATTATCGTGAATGGATTGCCGCATGCCGAAGAATTGACCATCCTCCAGAAATCTCTTTGGATAGACACCATGATTCTCGAGAATGTAAGGGTGGATATGCATCTTCCTTCTCCTCTCTCCGAACAGTTCAGCGGGTTTAGTCTCCTCATCAATTGGCATCCATCTGGCGATGGCCGCCAGTTATAAAAGGCTGCCTTGCTCCACCGGTTCGCCAGATTTCGAAATGATCGATGATCCATAAGGTTCACGCGACAGGATGATCAGCGCGTCGTTTGGTAGTGGGCGGGCGAGGTGCCTTGCCTCATCCCAAGGCGCCCGCATCCAGACGTCGGTTTCTTCCTTCGTCAGCAGTAGAACAGGCATTGCCTTCTCGTGGATCGGCTTCACGAGATCATTCGGATCGGTCGTCAGGAAACCGTATAGGTCGTCGGTTGTGAGCCCGTCCTTGACTTTGCGAACGCTCTTCCATTGCGGAACGTGGATGCCCGCAAAGAACATCAGCGATTTTGCCTCATCACGTGCAAACCAGGCATTTGGCACATTGCCACCCTCCTGTTTGCTCATCGGGTCCGGTTCGGCAAAGCTTGTGACCGGGACGAGACACCTGTGCTCGACGCCGAACCATCGCGTCCAGTGAGGCAGGTTGAGCTTACGCACATTGGTCACGCCACGATCCGGTTCCATGCGGATGAGCTCATCCATATCGACGGCCTTGCCCTTGGCCCTCAGTTTATCCGCCCTTGCTTCGGCGGCTTTCTTTTGGACGAAGATAGGCGAGGGCAGGCCCCATCGTGCATGAACCAGCTGCTTCTTGCCGTCCGCCGTGTTTCGGATGATCGGCCCCATCTGGTCGGGGTTCATCTGATAGGCCGGCATGAGGTTGATCAGGCTTTCGGCGTCCTGGGCCCACTTTGAGACCCAGTCCCTGTCTTCCATCCGATAAAGGTTGCACATGGCAGCAATTCCTCCGTTGCGACCGAATGCAGTTTTTCCGGTGACTTCCGCCTGCGTATCTAGTCGAGCTTATAAACGTCGGCATTGTCCTACCGTTCCCGCAGGCCGTTGTAGGAAGCGTGGCGGAGTTTATCGTCGCCCGTCCTGCCCTGAACTCGATCTCGGCGATCAGGCAAACGCCTATCCTCTGGTCTCCATCGGCTGCGGATGCGATTGCCCGCTGCGGCTAGCGCCGTGGAGGAACGCCGCATGTCAAGGCGCAGGCGCTATTCCGCAGCCCGTTTAGGTCGCTTGATGCCACCGCATTAGCCGGTCAGTCCCGACATTCTCAACAGAGCTATTCCGATTGCAGCGGAAATCACGGTCAGTGATATACATGCAAACAACCGGTAAACTCTCTCCTTTGACGTCAAGAGGAGATAGACCGAAGCGATTCCCAGAAAGCAAATCGTCGCGAGGGCGCCATAAGCTCGATACTCGCCCGAATAAAGCCATGTCCCCAAAGCCACAAAACCACAAATAACAAAAACAAGTTCGAGCTTTTGCAACGTAACACCCCAAGAAGATCTGAGCGGGATTTTAGGGAATTGATCTCGCAGGTCAACTTTGCCATCGGGCTGCATGCGGCGGGGCTTGATGCATCCGCCTACACGTCCGATGTTCATATGGCCTCAAGCTTAAAAGCTCCCGTATAGGTCGAACGCTGCGGACAGCCATTGATGCAATCAACCGCAGCGACGCGGCATTAAATAGAGCTGGGCTTCGGTATTACGATCGAGCTTTGTCTCGGTGGCTTCGTCATGCAGGCGAGTTCAGCACGAAACCTTAAGAAGATTGTGACGCCGCTCATCTATCCCCGCTATCGCGATCTGGAGCCCGACAAGAGTGGAGTGCGGCAAAAATTCTTGTTATCCCTACAGCCTTGAATCCTTTTCGAATCTTCGGTTTTGCTAATGTTGTGATAATGTTGCTCAACTTTCTGGTGCTTGACTCTTTTATAGCGTCGGAACAAACAATGAACAAATAGCCTGTACGGCATAATGTCGATCCTTTGAACACCACCTTGAAGGGAGCCGTGAACGATGACCGCTGCGCGCCCGAAGGGGTTGTCGGATGTGATCTGTGATTTGCGTGGCCGCATCGCCTCGATGGAGGGCACAGCAGCGAAACGGGCCGGAACGCTCTCTTTCGGTGTGCCCGAGATTGATGCGGTCTTGCCTGGCGGGGGTCTTGCCTATGGAGCCCTGCATGAGTTCGCAGGCGGAGGATCCGGTACGGTCGATGGTGCAGCAGCCGCGCTTTTTGTCGCCGGCATTGCCGCCCGGACCAAAGGCCCCGTCATCTGGTGTCTGACGAGACCGGATCTGTTCTTTCCGGCGCTTGCCCAGGTCGGCCTCCATCCCGACCGCGTCATCTTCGTCGAGTCCGACAAGGAGGAAGACGTGCTGGCCAACATGGAGGAGGGCTTGTCCTTCGGTGGGCTCGGCGCTGTCGTCGGCGAGCTCGTTCGCCTGCCGATGGTCAGCTCCCGCCGCCTGCAACTGGCCGCGGAGCGAACCGGGACCATGGCGCTCGGCGTTCGGCGATGGCGGCGGCAGACGGAGGCGAATGATTTTGGCCAGCCGACGGCGTCAACAACCAGATGGCGGGTCAGTGTGATGCCATCGGAAGAGCTGCCGGTACCGGGGGTGGGCAGGCCTCAATGGTTTCTTGAATTGATGCGCGTGAAAGCGGGTGAGTGTGCTGAGTTTCTCGTGAGGGCGTGTGATGACAAGGGTCGTCTCGATCTATCTTCCGGATCTGCCGACGGATCGTATTCGGCGGGCGGATCCCTCCATTTCGCCTGAACAGCCAATTGCCGTGATCGCAAGAAGCGGGTCGAAGCGATGGGTTTCGGCTGCCGACCTGGCTGCCAGGGCGGCAGGCGTGCATGTCGGCATGCCGGCGGCAAAGGCGCAGTCGCTGTTTCATGGCCTGATGATGGTCGACGCCGATATCGAAGCCGATCGGGTAGCTCTCGAACGCATCACACTGTGGGCACTAACCATCTATTCGCCGATCGTCGCGATTGACGGGATCGACGGCATCGTTATGGACACCGAAGGCGCCGACCACCTGCAGGGCGGCGAGCTGCCAATGGTGACAAAGATCGCCAACCAGTTTCTGGGCAGGAAGCTGACTGCCCGCGTGGCGGTCGCGGACAGCTGGGGTGCATCCCATGCCTGTGCCCGCGCCATCAACCGCGAGACGATCGTCATTCCGCCGGGTGAGACAGTGCGGGCCGTTGAAAAGCTGCCGATATCGCTCCTGCGTCTGCCGGCAAAGATTGTCAGCGATCTCCGCATTCTCGGATTTCAGACGATCGGGGAGCTTGCCAATACCCCGCGCGCGCCGCTGACGTTGCGCTTTGGACCGGAGGTTGGGCGCCGTCTCGATCAGATGCTCTGTCGCATCGCCGAGCCTATCGAGCCGATCCGCACGCCTGAGCTGGTCGAGGTTTCGAAAGCCTTCGCTGAACCGATTGGCGCAGCGGAGACCATCAACAAATATGTCGGCCGCCTTGTCGTGCAATTGGTCGATGAACTCCAAAAGCGGGGGCTCGGCGTGCGTCGGGCTGACCTGATTGTCGAGAAGGTCGATGGCACCAGACAGGCAATCCGCGCCGGAACAGCCAAGCCCGCCCGCGACGTAGCCTGGCTGACGAAACTGTTTCGGGACCGGACGGAAAAGATCGAGCCGGGTTTCGGGATCGAGAGGCTCACCCTTGTTGCGGTTCTGGCCGAGCCATTGGAAGAGGCGCAGAAAGTCTCTGCTCTGGTCGAGGATGACGTCACCGATGTGACGCCACTGATCGACATCTATGGAAACCGCGGCCAGCGGGTCTATCGCGTCGCACCGGTTGCATCCGATGTGCCGGAACGTTCCGTCCGGCGGATCAGTCCCGTTGCTGAACCGATCCCTGTTGCCTGGGTGAGCCATTGGCGCCGTCCAGTCCGGCTTTTGCCACGGCCCGAACTGATCGAGGCGATTGCGCTGATGCCGGACCGCCCGCCGGTCTCGATCGTCTGGCGCGGCAAGCGCCGTAAGGTCAAACGCGCCGACGGCCCGGAACGCATCTTCGGGAGTGGTGGCAGCGCGACGCCGAAATGGACGCGGTGCGGGACTACTTTGTCATCGAGGACGAGGCAGGCGAGCGCCTGTGGGTGTTCCGCTCCGGCGACGGAGTGGATCCCGAGACCGGGTCCCATCGCTGGTTCTGCCACGGGATCTTCGCATGAGCTACGCCGAGCTCCAGGTCACGACCCACTTTTCCTTTCTGCGCGGCGCCTCCTCTGCACAGGAGTTGTTTGAGACCGCGAAACAGCTCGGTATCGACGCAATCGGCGTCGTCGATCGCAATTCGCTTGCCGGAATTGTTCGGGCGCTTGAGGCGTCGCGCGCCACCGGGTTGCGCCTGGTCGTTGGCTGTCGTCTCGATCTGGCGGATGGCATGTCTGTGCTGGTCTATCCGATGGATCGCGCTGCCTATTCGCGCCTGACGCGCCTCATCACGCTGGGAAAATCGCGTGGCGGCAAGAACAACTGTATCCTGCATTGGGACGATATCGTCGCTTACGCCGAGGGCATGATCGGCATTCTGGTACCTGATCTGCCGGATGCCACCTGCGCCTCGCAGCTTCGCAAGATGGCTGAGCTGTTTGGTGATCGCGCTTACGTCTCTCTCTGTTTGCGTCGGCGACCGAACGACCAGTTGCGGCTGCATGAGATTTCCAACATGGCGGCGCGGTTCAAGGTCAGAACCGTCGTCACCAATGATGTGCTGTTTCATGAGCCGGGCCGGCGGCAATTGCAGGACATCGTCACCTGTATCAGGCACAACACCACGATCGACGATGTCGGCTTTGAGCGCGAACGCCACGCCGACCGCTACCTCAAGCCACCGGAGGAAATGGCACGCCTGTTTCCGCGCTACGCGCAAGCACTCGCGCGAACCCTGGAAATCGTGCGTCGCTGCAAATTCTCGCTCGAGGAACTGACCTACCAGTACCCGGAGGAAGCCATCGTGCCGGGCAAGGATGCTCAAGGATCGCTCGAGCATTATGTCTGGGAATGTGCGCCCGATCGTTATCCGGAAGGCCTGCCACCGGATGTTTTAAAGACCGTTCGGCACGAGCTCGATCTCATCCGCACCATGAAATACGCGCCTTACTTCCTGACGGTGTTTTCGATCGTCCGTTTTGCCCGAAGTCAGGGCATTCTCTGCCAGGGCAGGGGATCTGCGGCCAACAGCGCTGTCTGCTATATCCTTGGCATCACCTCGATCGATCCCTCGACCAATGATCTCCTCTTCGAGCGCTTCGTCAGTCAGGAACGCGACGAGCCGCCGGATATCGATGTCGACTTCGAGCATGAACGGCGCGAGGAGGTCATCCAGTGGATCTACAAGACCTATACCAAGGATAAGGCGGCACTCTGCGCAACCGTCACCCGCTACCGGGCCAAGGGCGCAATCCGCGATGTCGGTAAGGCGCTTGGCCTGCCTGAAGATGTCATCAAGGCGCTGTCATCGGGCATGTGGTCCTGGTCGGAAGAAGTTCCCGACCGAAACATCAGGGAACTCAATCTCAACCCCAATGACCGGCGTCTGGCGCTCACCCTGAAACTCGCGCAGCAGTTGATGGGCGCGCCTCGGCATCTGGGTCAGCACCCCGGCGGCTTTGTCCTCACCCATGACCGGCTAGACGATCTCGTGCCGATCGAACCGGCGACGATGAAAGACCGGCAGATCATCGAATGGGACAAGGACGACGTTGAGGCACTGAAGTTCATGAAGGTGGATGTCTTGGCGCTCGGGATGCTCACCTGCATGGCCAAGGCTTTTGATCTCATCCGCGAGCACAAAGGGCAGGATCTTGATCTCTCGAAAATCAGCCAAGAGGATGCGGCGACCTATGCAATGATCCGCAAGGCTGACACGCTCGGCACCTTCCAGATCGAAAGCCGTGCGCAGATGGCGATGCTGCCGCGGTTAAAACCGCGCACGTTCTACGATCTCGTCGTGCAGGTGGCCATCGTGCGGCCGGGCCCAATCCAGGGTGACATGGTGCATCCCTATCTCCGTCGTCGCGAAGGCAAGGAGCCCGTCGAGTATCCGACACCCGAGTTGGAGGCGGTGCTCGGCAAGACGCTGGGCGTGCCGCTGTTTCAAGAGTCAGCGATGCGCGTCGCCATGGTCTGTGCCGGCTTTACCGGTGGTGAGGCCGACCAGCTGCGCAAATCCATGGCGACCTTCAAGTTCACCGGCGGCGTCTCGCGCTTCAAGGACAAGCTGGTGTCAGGCATGGTCAAGAACGGATATTCGTCCGAGTTCGCCGAAAAGACCTTTTCGCAGTTGGAAGGCTTTGGCTCATACGGCTTTCCGGAAAGTCACGCGGCCTCCTTTGCGTTGATTGCCTACGCTTCGAACTACATCAAGTGCCATCATCCCGACGTCTTTTGTGCAGCCCTTCTCAACAGCCAGCCCATGGGATTTTATGCTCCGGCCCAGATCGTCGGAGACGCGATCAAGCATGGCGTCGAGGTGCGGCCGGTCTGCGTCAACCGCTCGCGATGGGACTGCACGCTGGAAAGGATTGGAGGCGGCGATCGTCATGCTGTGCGCCTCGGGTTTCGGCAGGTGAAAGGGCTGGCTGTCGCGGACGCCGCACGTATCGTTGCAGCGCGCATGAACAACCCGTTCGCCTCAGTCGATGACATGTGGCGCCGGTCCAGCGTGCCGACCGAAGCGCTTGTTCAACTGGCAGAGGCCGACGCCTTTCTGCCATCGCTGAAACTCGAACGACGCGATGCGCTCTGGGCGATCAAGGCGCTGCGCGACGAGCCCTTGCCGTTGTTTGCAGCCGCAGCCGAACGCGAGGCGACGGCGATTGCCGAGCAGCAGGAGCCAGAGGTGGCGCTTCGGCAAATGACGGACGGCCATAACGTCATCGAGGACTACAGCCACATCGGGCTCACTTTGCGCCAGCATCCTGTCGCCTTTCTGCGCAAGGACCTGTCGGCACGCAATATCATTTCCTGTGCCGAGGCGATGAATGCCCGTGATGGGCGGTGGGTTTATACCGCTGGACTCGTGCTGGTGCGGCAGAAGCCGGGATCGGCCAAGGGTGTGATGTTCATCACCATCGAGGACGAGACCGGACCGGCCAACGTCGTTGTCTGGCCCACCCTGTTCGAGAAACGCAGGCGCATCGTGCTGGGATCTTCGATGATGGCGATCAACGGACGGATTCAGCGGGAAGGGGAGGTCGTCCATCTCGTCGCCCAGCAACTCTTCGATCTCTCAGGCGATCTGGTTGGACTTGCCGATCGCGATACGGAGTTCAGGTTGCCGGCTGGTCGCGGCGATGAGTTTGCCCACGGGGGCGGCGGGCCGGATTCACGCGATCGGCCGAAACCCGTTGTCCCGCGCGACATATTCACACCGGACCTTCATATCGATACGCTGAAAGTGAAGAGCCGGAATTTTCACTGAAAAATGCTCAAACCGAGCGTGTCGAGGGAGCGCATGCACTGCCAAAACCGCTTCAATCCTCAGGCGTGGCGACTTGGGATGCGGCGGTCATAGCTTTCGGCGTTGCTTTCGGAAAAGGGTGAGCTGGAACTGGAAGTGAAGCGAGGCGCGCTTCTGTCTCCGGCGAGACATGACACCGCAGACCTGACACTGGCCCGATGCCGTACCGGGCAAAGTACGGCCTTATGAGGTCGAAGCCACGCTGGTCGCCTGACTGAAAGTGACGGAAAATCCAGTAGGCGATCAAATCCGCCATCTGAATCAGGCGCGATGCATTCGAATCCAGAAAAAGCGGGACTTCGGCAAAGTTGCGAAGTTGGCCGCTGGCATGCCCGACGTGCTTGAACACATGAGAGAGGGTTTGGATTTTCTCCTCATAATTGCTTTTGTCGAGGATGACCAAGCCGCGCTGGGGGTTCTTTTTCTTGTAAAGCGTCTTCAGATAGCCATCAAAACACGAAGCCACCTCCTCGAAGCTCCGAGCCAGAATATCGTTCGCAGAGAAGAGCTTCTTTTCGATGACGCAGGCGTAGACCTTCAACTGCAATTGCTTGTCTGACAGTAGCGACGAGATATCGACGACGGCTTGAACTCTGTCGTTGGGAGGCACACCTTTCCAGGTACCGTTGCCCGAGCGCATTGGGTTTCCATGGAACTCGATTTCTCGAGGATTGGTTGAGCTAAAGCGCGCCGCTACAGGATCTATCTGGGCTTCCAGCCAATGCGTTTGGCGCTCGAATATACTAAAGCCTGCAAGGACAAAGAAGTCGGAGCTTGGATCATGCGAGTGACCAGACTCGTCGAGATATAGTAGATGCAACGAATCCCCTGAAACGAAAAAGCGGACCGCATGCGGTCCGCTCCAATTCGGTAAGCCGAGTGAAACAATCGTTCAACGCACCGACGGATCAGCGCTCTCGACTATGCTCAATATATATCGGTTGCGTGTCGGCTTTTCAAGAGGCGGCTCCCTATGGCCCACAATCGCGAACGTCCAGCGTTCGCGGCTTCACGTCGTCTGTGATCCGCCTCCAGCAGTCATAGGCATCGACCGTGACCTGATGACCGGAGCGAAAAGAAGGTAGCATCAGGTAATCGAGGGCTACAACAAGATCCGCATCAGCACGATCGTTGTTTGTCGGAGGCTGGTCCATTGAGGCGTCCCAATCCCGCTCTTGATGGATGGCTTCCTATTCCAGCCCCGGATCTCCGTCGATCAACCCACTGACGGGGTCCGCTAGCAAGCTGCGGCCGCTTCGGCTTAAGCCTTCGCGGTGATCGCGACCGGTTCCGGACACTGACGGGAGCCATCGAGCGGGAATGGCCCGCTCGAAAGATGGAGCCTCAGATGAACACCGATCTTTCGCTTGCGCAGACCCACGCCTTCCAGCTCGCCCGCACCCTGATGGTTCCAGTCACGCTGTTCAGGTCCGGCGACGAGTTCGGCGTTCTGCCGAGCGACGAACTCGATGACGAAGACGATCTGGAGATCGTGCATGAATATGAGCCGTTGTGACTTATGGTCATCTCAGGCTCGATCGCGCCGCTTTACAGGGCACCCCCGCTTTCCAACTGCACATAATCAGCTCTTTGAGCCTTCAATCCCCAGCGTAGGGCATCCGAATGAAGGCAACCTGCAATCGCAACTCAGCGAAAAAGGAGAACGCGATTGCCGACCACACTCCACCTCCGTCTTCGAACCGAAGACCCGGACAATATTCTTTCGCCGCTCGCTCGAATGGTCCATGACCAATGCGAGCGCCGAAATTTGGACGTTAGGCGCAAGCGCCAATATACCGCTGTCGTCCTTCACTTTGGCTATTGGCTATTCGAGCGTGGTGTCGCCACGGAAAGCTTCACCACTGAACACATGGAAAGCTTCCTGACGGCTCACGCGAATGGTTGCTCCTGCTCGTGCTTTTGGAAAATGCGTACGGAGGTGGAGGCTATGCGTCGAGCTTTGAACCTCGCCGTCAAAATGAGGGCACTTCGCGAGATCCCGCCGATGAACCTCGCGGCGATAGATCGTGAAGTCCTGGCGTTCGATAAAATGCTCGAAGAAGTTTGGGGCTTGTCTGCGGGTTCACGCCGCAAGCATCGCAATGTTGTTCTGAGGCTTCTGGTCGGCTGTGTGAAAGATGGCCGTGTCGATATAGCCAACCTCAACCACTCGCACATTCGTCAGTTCGTGCTCGGCGAGCAGGGACGGAAACCAGCAACCATCCGTAGCTACTCTGTCTCGATCAGGTGCTATCTTCGATATCGAGCACTCTTAGGCGACGATGTCCGTCGGCTAGTAAAGGCCATACCAGCACCCGCAGTGAAAACGCCGGCCAGACTGCAAACGGGCTTCAGCCCGGCGGAGCTGGAGCGATTGCTGGAAGTCTCTGCAGAAATCGGCCGAACCCGGAAGAGAGTTCATGCCATTATCAGGTGCCTAGCAGACCTCGGGATGCGGTCGATCGAGGTAACCAGCCTGACACTCGACGATATCGATTGGGAAAAAGGTATGATCCGGGTGCGCTCGACCAAGTCGCGCCGGTCCGATCCTATGCCGCTTCCATATGCTACAGGCGAAGCTATCGCCGACTATATCGTGCATGAAAGGCAAGCCACGCAACACAGGGAGGTCTTCGTCCGGCATGTTGCGCCCCTTGGAGAGCCGATCACTCCGCGCTCGGTACAGCGAGCAGTCTATGCGGTCTACGACCGATTGGGCTGGGATTGCACCCGTATCCATATCTTCCGCCATACGATTGCCAGTCGACTGGTCAACGATGCCGTGCCCCTGAAGCAGGTTGCGGACATCATGCGGCATAGGAGCGTGGTGACAACTGCGGGCTACGCCCGCGTCGATCAAAACAGGCTGGCGGCCGTAGCCCTGCCTTGGCCGGGAGCGAGCGCATGACCGGGTCAGCCACTATGCTATCTCGTGCCGAGGCCTACCTCGCACATCGCCGAAGCCTCGGCTTCAAGATGAAAACTTCAGCAAGGCAGATCACCTCCTTTGCACGATATGCCGACGACAGAGGACACGAAGGGGCGCTCTCGTCCGATATCGCGCTCCGCTGGGCGAAGGCCGAAGCGACAATTGCCGACCCCTTCACCTGGGCAAAACGACTGGAGGTGTTGAGGCCATTCGCGGCCTTTCTCGCGGCAGAGGATCGTGAAACCACCTTCCCGGCGACCAATCCTTTTGGGCGGACGAAGCGTCGGCTTGCTCCACATATCTTCGCGAACGAGGAAATCGTGGGCATCATCGCCGAAGCGCATCACATTCGCCGCGTTCAGGCTGCCGGGACGCTCATGATGCCTGCCCTGATCGGCCTGCTGGCCTCGACTGGGCTGCGCATATCGGAAGCGCTCGGCCTACAGATCCGAGATCTGGATCTCGAAGCTGCGCAGATCGTGGTGCGGGAAGCGAAATATGGCCGCCAGCGACTGGTCTCCCTCCATCCAACCGCTGTTGCCGCGCTCGAGATCTTCCTCGATCGACGAAACGCGCTATTCCCATCGAAGCCGGCCGATCCTGTCTTCATGAGCGAGCTGTCCAGCAAGAAGCTGAGCTACATGAACGCCTGGCACGCCTGGTTCCGGATCACCCAGAGATTGGGAATCCGGCCGCGCGGTGGCCATCCCTTCGTGCGTATCCATGACCTTCGGCACAGCTTCATATGCCGTCGGCTTATCCTCTGGCAGGAAAGTGGAACGGAGATCGATGCGGCAATGATGATGCTGTCTACGTATGTCGGCCATGCCAATCTGCTCGATACCTACTGGTATATTGAGGGCGTGCCCGAGCTCATGGCAATTGCAGGCAATCGCTTCGAAGGTGCAGCTATGGTTGGAGGCGACGTTGATGAGTGATACCACACCTTCCTTTCCGACCCTGCTGCAGCGCTTCTTCGTTGATCATCTGCGCCAGCAACGAGCGGTGAGCCCATGCACGGTCGCGGCATATCGCGACACGTTCAAACTGCTGCTGGCCTTCGCTGAGAAGCGGATCGGGAAATCCCCGACGAACCTGACCCTGCCCGACCTCAATGCCGATCTGATCCTGGCCTTTCTGGATCACCTCGAGCGTGATCGGGCCAATAGCGTCAGAAGCCGAAATGCACGGCTGTCCGCAATCCGGGTCTTCCTCAAATATGCCGCGCATGAGGATCTGACTGCGCTGGCGGTGATCGAGCGCAGCCTCGCCGTCCCGCAGAAGCGGCATGACAAGGCAGTTCTCGGCTACCTGGCGCGCGCCGAGGTCGAGGCGATCATCAACGCGCCCGATCCCAAAACATGGGCCGGCAGGCGCGACCGGGCACTGTTTACATTCCTCTATAATACTGGCGCGCGTGTGTCCGAGGCTATCGACCTTCGGATTGGTAGTGTCATTCTGGAGACTGCACCGGTCGTGCACCTGCATGGGAAGGGGCGCAAGCGCCGGAGCGTGCCACTCTGGAATGAGACCGCACGAACGCTGAAGCGATGGATTCAGGATCTTCATGATTGTGGACCGGATGCCTACATCTTTCCCAACAGTTCGGGGACGCGCCTATCCCGCTCCAGTGTGAGGCAGCGCCTCGACCTCGCCGTCGGCGCTGCCGGCGGAGGTGTTCCATCGAACCGCGCAAAGGCGATATCGCCGCATACCTTCCGGCACACCACGGCGATGCACCTGCTGCAGTCCGGCGTCGACCTGACCGTGATCGCGCTTTGGCTCGGACACGAGGACATCAGCACGACGCATATCTACATGGAGGCTGACCTTGCGATGAAGGAAAACGCGCTCAGCCGGCTTCAGCCGGTCAGCCCTACAGGTGTTCGCTACCGGCCGCCCGACAAGTTGATGGCATTCCTTCAAGCGCTTTAAGCTCGTTGCTCCCGGAGTGACGCCCGGGAGCGCATCCTAGCCGGGCGGCTAGGCGCAGCACTTCGACGTCGTGCTAGCTGGCCCGCAGCAGGACGATTTGGCCTGCTCCTCCGCCAGCCAGCGATCCCGTGGCTTGCAGCTTGCTGGTCGAGCGACAAGAGACACCTCGAAGGTGCCGGCGACGAGCCGCGGTGCTGACGCGCAGTAGAGGGCCATCGGCCGCTCTCCGTCGCTGATCTCGAACGTGAGTTTTGCAGTCGGCTCAAGCTGCACATGGTCAGAGACTTTGCGGATGATCGCCGCAAACTTGCCGGCCGGCATATGCGTCCGTTCATCTTCGTCGATATCCCAGAGCTGCACGAAGATCTCTGCCCAGGCTTCCGGGTTGGCGCCGCAATCGAGCGCCGAAAACATCCCGGCCTTGACTTCGGTGACGTGGTAGCCCGCACGGACGGGATTGCCGTCATAGCTGAAAACCAGCGGCGCATCTGGAGCCACGGCGAGGACATCGAGGAGATGGGCGAGACTGATGTCTGTCGAAATTGTCTTGTCGATCGCGTTCATGTGCGTTATCCCTCTATCCAATAGTTCAAGGATTGTTGAAATATGGATGAACGTCAAGCTCTTTCGTCATTCGCGGCGCTGTCCCAGGAGACCCGCCTTGCGATCGTCCGTGCTCTGGTCATTGCGGGCCCGGAGGGATTGGCCGCAGGTGTGATCGCCGAACGCATGGGCGTCTCCGCGACGAACGTCTCCTTCCATTTGAAGGAACTGGAGCGGTCAGGATTGATCTCCCAGCGAAGGGAGTCCCGCTCAATCATCTACAACGCGAGTTACGACGCGCTTGCCGATCTCGTCAAATTCCTGATGGAGGACTGTTGCGCTGGTCATCAGGTGATCAGAGAGAGTGTCGAGCGTGGCGGCGACTGCTGTAGCCCAGCCGGCAAGGATGACGTCGTTGCGTAGTTCCACAATCCCTGCAGGCATTGTCTCGGCTCTCGGCCTGACGCAGATCATCGGTTACGGCACGCTCTACTACAGCTTCAGCATCCTCGCCCCGGCATGGCGGAGGATCTCGGCTTATCGCTGGCAGAGGTATTCGGTGTGTTCTCCGTGTCCCTGTTTATCGGCGGTCTCTCGGCCACCTATATCGGCAAGCAGATGGACCGGATCGGTGCCGCGACGATCATGACGGCAGGGTCAGCGCTCGCGGCATTGACACTTGCCCTTTGCGCCTGGTCGCCCTCAGTCGCAATCTTCGCCATCGCCATCATCCTGCTCGAGGTGTCATCGGGAATGGTGCAGTATCAGGCTGCATTCGCAGCTCTGGTTGAAAGCGATCCCCGCAGCGCTTCCCGCAGCATTACCTATCTTACGCTGATTGGTGGATTAGCCTCGACAATCTTCTGGCCGATCTCGTCAGCACTTACGGGATATCTCTCGTGGCGGGAAATCTATCTCGTCTTTGCGGCGCTGAACCTCTTCCTTTGCATGCCGCTGCACTTCTGGATCCGGAGTCTCGGACAGAATGCTGGCGAAACGACCATCCGGACACGCGAAACGGTGATCGGCGCGATCGCACCTCATGCAAGGCGCCGCGCCATGGTCATCGTCTCGTTTGCCTTCGCGCTCCTCGGCTTTACGCTCGCAGCCATCCTTGCCCATATGGTGCCGATGCTCGGCTCGATCGGGTTGGGGGCAGCCGCCGTCGTTATCGGCTCACTGTTCGGTCCTGCGCAGGTTCTGAGCCGCCTGATCAACATGGTCTTCGGGAAGAACCTGTCGCCGCCGGGACTTGCCGTACTTGCCGCCGTGCTGATCGTCTTCGGCGTCCTGATCCTGCTGGTGACGGGGAACTGGCTGCCGGGTGCGGTCGCCTTCGCCATCTGCCTGGGGCTTGGCTCCGGAATCAACAGCATCGCGCAGGGGAGTTTGCCGCTCTATCTATTCGGATCGGACGGATATGGAGCGATCACAGGCAAGATGGCGGCGGCTCGACTGGCGCTCGGAGCCGGAGCACCTTTCGCGTTCGCGGCGGCCATGGAGAACCTGGGCCTGAGCTTGTCGCTCATTGGAAACGCGTGTCTCGGCGCGGTCAGCATAGCGGCATTCGTTGCGGTGGCAGTATCCTGTCGGCGACCAGCCACCGCAACTGTCCAGAATTACTAGATCGACTTCAGCGAAACCCGCTTCTCCAGCTCGGCTGCGTCTTCCTTCCGCTCGCTGTAGCGATCGGTGAGATAGGACGAAACATCGCGGGTGAGGATAGTGAACTTCACCAGCTCTTCGCAGACGTCCACGACGCGGTCGTAATAGGACGACGGCTTCATTCGTCCTTCGGCATCGAATTCCTGAAACGCCTTGGCGACGGACGACTGGTTGGGGATGGTGATCATTCGCATCCAGCGGCCAAGAATGCGTAATTGATTGACGGCGTTGAAGGACTGACTGCCACCGGATACTTCCATCACCGCCAGCGTCTTGCCTTGCGTCGGCCGGACGGAACCGACCGAGAGCGGGATCCAGTCGATTTGGGACTTCATTATCCCGGTCATGGCACCGTGGCGTTCCGGGCTGATCCAGATGTGGCCTTCAGACCACTGGGTCAGTTCGCGGAGCTCCTGCACCTTGGGGTGGCTCACCGGAGATTCGTCCGGAAGCGGCAACCCGGCGGGATCGAACACGCGAACCTCGCATCCCAGCCGTTCGAGAAGCCGACGAACTTCGAAGGCAAGCAGACGGCTATAGGAAATCTCCCGCAGGGAACCGTAGAGAATCAAGATCCTGGGCTTATGTGTCGAGAACATCGGCCGGAGCGATTCCGGCTCGATGGGCTGAAGAAGCTGGTCGTGCAGTGCGGGGAAGGTATCAGACAATACGCTTTCCTTCCTGATCCAGAACCTGTTCGCCGTCTTCTTTGGTGAACGAACCTTTGAAGGCATCGGTCGGCAGGATGTCGAGTACTACCTCTGACGGGCGGGCAAGCTTGGTGCCGAGCGCCGTGACGACAAATGGTCGATTGATCAGGATCGGGGTCGCGAGCATCGCGTCCAGCAACTGGTCTTCGGTCAGGTCCGGATTGTCGAGACCGAGTTCGGCATAAGGAGTGCCCTTCTCGCGGATCGCGTCACGAACAGTCAGACCGGCGTCCCTAATCATCTTCAAGAGCTGCTCGCGCGACGGCGGGTTCTGAAGGTATTCGATGACAGTAGGCTCGATCCCGGCTGCGCGGATCAGTGCCAACGTGTTGCGAGACGTCCCGCAGGCCGGATTGTGATAGATGGTGGCGTCCATAGTCAGGTCCTTTCGGTGATGGTGTTGCGGGAAACGGCGGGCGATGCCTCGTACCAGCCCTTCGAGCGGTTCACGATCCAGACGACGGAAAGCATCACCGGTACCTCGATCAGCACACCGACCACTGTGGCAAGTGCCGCGCCCGACTGAAACCCGAAGAGGCTGATGGCGGCGGCGACTGCTAGTTCGAAGAAGTTAGAGGCCCCGATAAGTGCCGAGGGACCAGCCACACAATGCTGCTCACCTGAAATCCGATTGAGGATGTAAGCGAGGCCGGAATTGAAATAGACCTGGATCAGGATCGGCACTGCCAGAAGTGCGATGATCGTAGGCTGCGCAATGATCTGCTCGCCCTGGAAGCCAAACAGCAACACCAGCGTCGCCAGTAATGCGACAAGCGACAGCGGCTGAAGCTTGGACAACAGCCGGTCCAACCCGGCGGTGCTCCCGCCGGCCAGCAGGGCACGCCTTAGACCCTGGGAGATCGCGACCGGAATCAGGATGTAGAGGGCCACTGAGATCATGAGGGTGTCCCACGGCACTGTGATCGCAGACAGACCCAGAAGCAGACCCACGATCGGTGCGAAGGCGACAATCATGATAGCGTCGTTGAGTGCGACCTGGGACAGGGTGAAATGAGGTTCGCCCTTCGTCAGGTTGCTCCAGACGAACACCATAGCCGTGCAGGGCGCCGCCGCGAGAATGATCAGGCCCGCAATGTAGGAGTCGATTTGGTCCGCTGGCAGGTATGGCCGGAACAGCCAGCCCACGAACAGCCAGCCCAACAGCGCCATCGAGAACGGCTTGACGGCCCAGTTGATGAACAGCGTCACGCCGATGCCGCGCCAATAGCTACCGACCTTCGACAGTGAGCCGAAGTCGATCTTGAGAAGCATGGGGATGACCATCAGCCAGATCAGCACGGCGACGGGAATGTTCACCTTGGCGATCTCGGCTGCGCCGATCGTCTGGAAAACGCTCGGCATCAGATGGCCAAGCGCGATGCCGACGAGAATGCAGAGGAAAACCCAGACAGTGAGATAGCGTTCAAATACGGACATCAGGCGCTCTTTTCCTGGCTGCTGGTCGACCCTTCCATCTGGCCGATCTGCTTTAGCTTCTGTTCAAGCGCAAGCTTGTCGATCGAAGACAGCGGAAGGCTTAGGAAGGCGCCAATGCGGTTCTTCAGAAAACGGGCGGCCTGTGCGAAAGCTCTCTGGACTTCGATATCCGTTCCCACGACGGCGGCCGGATCCTCGACACCCCAGTGCGCTGTCATCGGATACCCCAACCAGACTGGACACGCTTCGCCAGCCGCGCTGTCGCAGACCGTGAAGATGAAATCCATCTGCGGCGCGCCCGGCTCCGCGAACACATCCCAGTTCTTCGAGGAGAAACCGGTAGACGGATAGCCGAGCGCTTCCAACTCCTTGATCGCATGGGGGTTCACCTCGCCCTTCGGATGGCTCCCCGCGGAGTAGGCTCGAAAGCGACCTTTCCCCTCATGATTCAGGATGGATTCGCCGAGAATAGAACGTGCGGAATTGCCCGTGCACAGGAAGAGCACGTTGTAGATCTTGTCGGTCATGGTCTTGTTCCGTTGTTAGGTCGGGGACCTGTTGAGCTTCATGATGGTCGCAGTCGATGGGCAGATGAAAGAAAGTTGGCGGGTCATGAGCACAGCCGCAGGTACAATGGCCCGCGGCACCTCAGAGAAACCGATGGACGAAAAAAATGGCGCGGCACTCGTCGTCGCGAGATAGATGCCGCCGCTTCCATCGAGACCTCGCAACGTTGCCTCTACGATCGCTCGGCCAAACCCAAGACCGCGATGCGCCGGAAGTACAACAACGGACCGCAGCAGGTAATCGCCTCTGCACCGTTCGAGGCCGGCATAGCCGACAATCTCATCGCCACCCGAAACAGCTTCAAAGAAGGTGCGGCCTCCATCTTCGATATCATCGGTCGGAAGATCTGCGGCCTGCAGCGCTTCGCGGAGACGGGCGTTGCTACCGGGCACTTCGCGTAATGTGATCGCGCTCAACATGGCTTCGCATCCGGAGCGCAGCAGAGCGTCAGCTCCGCGATGAGGGGTGCGCAGAGCTGTGTCGATCCGCCGCAGCAATCCTTCAGCAGAAAAAGTGTCAGGTCGCGCAGACCGTCGAGGTCGGCCCGATAGATGATTGATCGGCTTTGGCGCTCGCTCTTGACCAAACCAGCACGGAAAAGTGTCGCGAGATGTGCCGACATCGTGTTCTGCGGGACATCGAGCAGCCGCGCGAGTTCGCCTGCTGGGATGCCGTCTGGTTCGTGCCGCACGAGTAGACGAAACGTCTCGAGGCGGGTGTTCTGGGCCAAGGCCGAAAGGGCCGCTATTGCGTTGTTGCTTTCCATATATCCAGAATAACGGATGCATTGATAAAGTCAACGCCTTTGGTCGGAGGTGGATTATGCGCAGGTGAGAAGGGGAGATACCCTGCAAAGCAGGACGATCGCGTCTAAGGTGACCATAAGTCACCACGACTCATATTCATGCTTATGCGGAGCTACGCATAAGCATGAATTCCATCCTTGGCCGGCTCATTGAGCCGGCATTTTCCTCTCCTTGATGCCGCTTGCGCGCGGCAGGCGGCAAGGGAAGCTGCGCCGCTGCTGGCAGTTCATCCGGAGCGGAATGCAAATCTGCAGATTGCCAGCCGCGCCCTTGCCCCCTTTGCTCTTCGCGGCCGCCGGAAACGGTCCCGCAAATTGCGGGGGGCACGAATCTGGAGAGAAAGGCGGTGCCAAAAGCGAAAATAATGGAGAAAGAAAAACTGGAAGAACTTCGCGACCGTGTCCGGTGCGCAGCGGTGCTGGAACGGGCCGGTTTTGCCATCGACGTCAAGGAAAGCACCCGCAAGGCAATGAAATACCGGCACGGCGCGGAAATCGTCATCGTCATCCATGAGGGTAGGGGATGGTTCGATCCACTGTCCGACGCGAAAGGCGATGTCTTCGGTCTCGCGGAGCATCTGGATGGCGTCTCCTTCGTCGAGGCGCTGAATCGGGTGACGGATCTTGTCGGCGTCGTCGCCAGGGATCCTGTCTGGTCTCGTCCAGCCGGAAAGCCCGCTCACAGCACCTCCGTCCCCGAACGCTGGGCAATACGACGTAGGCCGTGGCAGGGATCCATGACGTGGCGCTATCTGCGCACCGAGCGGTGCTTGCCGACAACGATCATCCGGGAGGCCATCCAAAGTGGTGTCCTTCGGGAAGGCCCTTATAGCAGCATGTGGGCCGCGCATGTCAATGACGATGGGGTTGTTACTGGCTGGGAGGAGCGCGGTCCCGATTGGCGCGGCTTTTCGGCAGGCGGTTCTAAAATTCTCTTTCGCTTTGGCTCTTCCGACGCCAAGCGTCTTTGCGTCACTGAAGCGGCGATCGACGCCATGAGCCTTGCGGCACTCGAAGGGCTTCGTCAGGGCAGCCTCTATCTCAGCACCGGCGGTGGGTGGGCACCGGCGACAGAATCGGCAATGCGCCAGTTGGCCGCGCGTCCCGGCGCTGTTCTGGTCGCGGCCACCGACGCCAATAGCCAGGGCGAGACCTTTGCCGGCCGCCTTCGTGCCATTGCCGATGAGGTGGGCTGCGATTGGCTGCGGCTGAAGCCGCCGGCCGAGGACTGGAATGACGCGCTGAAAGCGCGGGAAGAGGAAAAGAAGGAAAAGAAAGCGAGGGCGGGAAGAGGAGGCCTGCCGCATGCCCGCCAGCCGCGTCAAGGGTGAAGCTTCGCCCGCTCGATAGCGGCCCTTGACCCGTCCGACGGAGAGGCGGCGTGAGGGGAGGGGTCATGAAGGACTGAAGAGGATGGTGAGCCGGCAGGGCAGCACCGCGCTTCGGTTCGGACAGGGCCAAAGGAGCCGCCAATGAGCACCCCTTCCGCAATCCGTAAAGTCTACCAGGGCATTGCTGACCGCCATCAGATGTTTCGAATGTTCGATCGGCATACACAGCGTCCTCACCGTTTCGACGGTGACGCGAGCACGCTCTATGCAGGCGAGTGGTTCGAAATTACCGAATGTGAACACGACTATATGTTCGAGATCCTACCTCCGCTATGGATCCGGGGTTCGATGTTCGCGATGCGAGAATTTTTGACCGGATCCGTCACATCGGTATTCTTCGCGCTGCGGATCGACGGGGTCATTCGTTTCTTCCATGCCTATTGCGATCTCTCCGACGGTGGGTCGGTGGAAGCCATGCGGCTGGCGATCATCGAGCGGGAGACGCGCCCTGTGCGCGCGATGACGCGGGACGAGCGCCTCGAGCACATCTGGAGCGCCACGGCGGACGCCTATCGCGGCTATTCCGATGAAACCGCGCCGCAATATCTCCCGGGGCAGCGCGTCATCGCTCTCTACACCGCGACTGGGTCTGCCAGGTTGAAGCTTCTCGACGACCTGACCGACGAAGAGATCGCCACCAAACTGCCCGTCCAACTGCGCCATCTTGCCCGTGCGGCAGTCGCAGCGTGAGGAGGCGCTTTCCATGCTTTCGTTTCCGATTGAATCGGTGCGGGCGGTGATCGCTCGCGGTCGCGCCGATGCACAAGCCAATGGCGGCTTTCGCAATCCCCATTATGGCCTTCATCCCGGTCGCGACGAACAAGCGGGCGTCTGGTTGGTCGGCGATCACGGCGTGTATTTGTGCTCGAACGGCAAATTGCCGGACGGAGAGAAGCCGTTTGTCGCTTATGCGCTGGAATGCGATCCCCGCACGAACGACGACTGGTTCGAGGTCAAGCGCAAGACCTTCGGCGGCGATGACGGTGTCGAATTCATCGACGCCGACCAGCTGGAGGCGATGATCGCCGCCACTCCGAATGCCAGGTATCTCGGCATCACCTTCGATGATGACTCGATGGAACTCTTCATCATCGAGTGGTCGTAACGTCCCGGCTCGCAGCGGGATCTTCAACATCAATCAGCGTCCGTTCGCCGCCGAACTCCATCGGCGGAACGATGACGCGCGGCTCTACAAGGAGATTTTATCATGAGCAACGATCCCTTCACGCTCGACATATTCGGCAATACCGCACTCTCATCCGGGCTCGGTTTAGGCGTCACCGCTTTCGGCGAGTTTTCTCCTGCGGCCGCTAATGACGACGATCCGGAACCCACGCCGCCGGCGCCGCCACCTGCCATGCCGGTCGCTTCCACCCCCATCCGGCGCACCGGCCTTCGGGCAAACTTCTATCTTGAGGGTGACCGCGGCCTGCCTTCCTCCTGGAAGGATCGTGCCCGCGCCAACGTTGCGGCGATCCTCGTTGCCAATGATATCTCCAGGCAGGACCGGCCGGCGACGCCAAACGAGCAGGCGGAGCTGATCCGTTTCACCGGCTTCGGCGCCGGCGAGCTGGCCAACGGCGTATTCCGACGGCCGGGTGAAAACGATTTCCGGCAGGGCTGGGATGAGATCGGCTCCTCGCTCGAGACCGCCGTCTCTGAGGCCGATTATGCGTCGCTTGCCCGCTGCACCCAGTATGCCCACTTCACCCCTGAGTTCATCATCCGGGCGATCTGGTCCGGCATCCACAGACTTGGCTGGCGTGGCGGCCGCGTCCTTGAACCGGGCATCGGCACGGGCCTGTTCCCGGCATTGATGCCGAAGACATATCGCGACACCACTTATGTGACCGGGATCGAACTCGATCCGGTCAGCGCCCGCATCGTGAGCTTGCTTCAGCCTAAGGCACGCATCATCAGCGGCGACTTCGTTCGCACCGATCTGACGCCGATCTACGATCTCGCGATTGGCAATCCCCCATTCTCGGATCGTATTGTCCGCTCTGATCGCGCCTATCGTTCGCTCGGCCTTCGTCTGCACGACTATTTCATCGCCCGGTCGATCGACCTCTTGAAGCCCGGGGCGCTGGCAGCTTTCGTCACCTCGCATGGCACGATGGACAAGGCCGATCAGACCGCGCGGGCGCATATCGCCAAGTCCGCCGACCTGGTCGCGGCCATTCGCCTGCCTGAAGGCAGCTTCCGCGGAGGCGCCGGCACCGATGTCGTTGTGGACATCCTGTTCTTCCGCAAGCGGAAAGCCGGTGAACCCGGAGGCGACCAGACCTGGCTTGACGTTGAGGAGGTTCGCCCGGCGACGGATGACGAGGGCGCGATCCGCGTCAACAGGTGGTTCACCCGCCATCCCGGCTTCGTTCTCGGTGGCCACGCGCTGACGTCAGGACCGTTCGGCGAAAACCTACACGTGCCGACCTCGGGATGAAGAGGATCTTGAGGCCGCCCTTGCCGCAACGATCGATCTCCTGCCGGCCGATCTCTATGACGGCGAGCCGACGCAGGTCGATATCGATCTGGAGGACGAACTTGGGGAGATCATTGATCTCCAGCCGAGAGACAGCGGTATCCGAGAGGGCAGCTTCTTCCTCGACCGATCGAAGGGCCTGATGCAGATGCTCGATGGGGCGGCCGTACCTGTCACCATGCGCAAGGGTCGCTCGGGCGATGGGATTTCTGAGAAGCATATCCGGATCATCACCAAGCTGATCCCGATCCGTGACGCCGTGCGCGAGGTGCTGAAGGCCCAGGAAACCGACCGGCCATGGCGCGATCTTCAGGTCCGCCTACGCATTGCCTGGTCAAGCTTCGTGCGCGACTTCGGGCCGATCAACCATACGACCGTCTCGATCCAGGAGGATGTGGAGACGGGCGAGGTCAAGGAGACTCATCGCCAGCCGAATCTCGCACCCTTCCGCGACGATCCCGATTGCTGGCTCGTCGCATCGATCGAGGACTATGATCTGGAGACCGACACGGCCAAGCCAGGTCCGATTTTTTCCGAACGTGTGATTGCTCCGCCCGCGGCGCCGACTATCGCTTCGCCTGCAGACGCGCTCGCCGTCGTGCTGAACGAGCGTGGCTGCGTCGATATTGATCACATCGCGGAGCTGCTCCATAGTGATCCCGCGACTGTGGTCGATGAGCTGGGTGATGAAGTATTTCGCGATCCTGCCGATGGATCCTGGCAGACGGCCGATGCCTATCTCTCCGGGGCCGTCCGCACCAAGCTCGCCGCAGCGCAAGCAGCGGCCGAGCTCGACCCGGCCTATGAGCGCAACGTGCGGGCGCTTCAGGATGTGCAGCCGGCCGATCTGCGACCGTCGGACATCACCGCCCGTCTCGGTGCACCCTGGATCCCGGCGGCCGATGTCGTCGCCTTCATCAAGGAGACGATGGAAGCCGATATCCGAATCCACCATATGCCGGAACTCGGATCCTGGACGGTGGAGGCCCGTCAGCTTGGTTATTCGGCCGCCGGCACGTCGGAGTGGGGCACCAGCCGCCGCCATGCCGGGGAATTGCTCGCCGATGCTCTCAACAGCCGCGTGCCGCAGATCTTCGACGTGTTCAAGGATGCCGACGGCGAGCGCCGGGTTCTCAATGTCGTCGATACCGAGGCCGCCCGCGACAAGCTGCAAAGGATCAAGCAGGCGTTCCAGGACTGGGTCTGGACCGATCCAGATCGCACCGACCGGCTGGCCCGCGATTACAACGACCGTTTCAACAATATCGCGCCGCGTAAATTCGACGGCTCACATCTGAAGCTACCCGGCGCCTCAGGCGCCTTTGTTCTTTATGGGCACCAGAAACGCGGCATCTGGCGGATCATCGCCGATGGCTCGACCTATCTCGCCCATGCCGTCGGCGCCGGGAAAACGATGACGATGGCGGCTGCGATCATGGAGCAACGCCGTCTCGGCCTGATCGCCAAGGCGATGCTGGTCGTGCCGGGCCATTGCCTGGCCCAGGCCGCACGCGAGTTCCTGGCGCTTTATCCGAACGCGCGCATTCTGGTCGCCGATGAGACGAACTTCACCAAGGACAAGCGGGCCCGCTTCCTGTCGCGGGCGGCGACCGCCACCTGGGATGCGATCATCATCACCCATTCGGCGTTCCGGTTCATCGCCGTGCCCTCGGCCTTCGAACAACAGATGATCCAGGACGAATTGCAGCTGTACGAGGATCTGCTGACCAAGGTCGATAGCGAAGACCGCGTCTCGCGCAAGCGGCTCGAGCGGTTGAAGGAGGGACTGCAGGAGCGGCTCGAAGGCCTCGCCACTCGCAAGGACGATCTTCTCACCATCTCCGAGATCGGTATAGATCAGATCGTCGTTGACGAGGCGCAGGAATTCCGCGAAGCTATCCTTCGCCACCAACATGTCGACGCTGAAGGGCATCGATCCGAACGGCTCGCAGCGCGCCTGGGATCTCTATGTGAAGTCCCGTTACATCGAGACCAAGAACCCCGGCCGGGCGTTGGTGCTGGCGTCTGGAACGCCGATCACCAACACACTTGGCGAGATGTTTTCCATCCAGCGCCTGCTCGGCCATGAAGCACTTGCCGAGCGAGGACTGCACGAGTTCGATGCCTGGGCATCCTGCTTTGGCGATACGACGACCGAACTCGAAATCCAGCCATCGGGTAAATACAAGCCCGTCAGCCGCTTCGCTTCCTTCGTCAACGTCCCCGAGCTGATCGCCATGTTCCGCTCGTTCGCGGATGTGGTGATGCCAGAGGATCTCCGGCAATATGTGAAGGTGCCTGATATCTCGACAGGGCGTCGGCAGATCCTGACCGCCAAGCCGACGGCGCTGTTCAAGACCTATCAGCAGATGCTCGACGCGCGCATCAAGGCGATCGAACAGAGGGAGGGACCGGCCAAGCCGGGCGACGACATCCTGCTCTCGGTCATCACCGATGGGCGCCATGCGGCCATCGATCTTCGTTTCGTCATGCCGGCCGCGGAGAACGAGGAAAACAATAAGCTCAATCTGCTCGTCCGCAATGCATACCGGATCTGGAAGGAGACTGGAGAAGCCATCTACCGTCGCCCGGACGGTAAGGACTTTGAGCTGCCGGGCGCCGCGCAGATGATCTTTTCCGATCTCGGCACGATCAATGTCGAAAAATCGCGCGGCTTCTCGGCCTATCGCTTCATTCGTGACGAGCTCATCCGGCTTGGCGTGCCTGCATCCCAGATCGCCTTCATGCAGGATCACAAAAAAACCGAGGCCAAGCAGCGGCTGTTCGGCGATGTCCGAGCCGGCAAGGTTCGCTTCCTGATCGGCTCGTCGGAGACAATGGGCACTGGCGTTAATGCCCAGCTTCGGCTCAAGGCGCTGCACCATCTCGATGTGCCGTGGTTGCCTTCGCAGATCGAACAGCGCGAGGGACGTATCGTCCGCCAGGGCAACCAGCATGAGGAGGTCGATATCTACGCCTATGCCACGGAAGGCTCGCTGGACGCCTCCATGTGGCAGAACAATGAGCGCAAGGCGCGATTCATCGCTGCCGCCCTCTCCGGCGACCCCTCGATCCGGCGCCTGGAGGATGTCAGCGAAGGGGCGGCTAACCAGTTCGCCATGGCCAAGGCGATCGCTTCCGGCGATGAGCGGCTGATGCAGAAGGCCGGACTGGAAGCTGACATCGCGCGGCTCGAGCGGCTGCGCGCTGCCCACGAAGACGATCAGTATGCCGTTCGTCGGCAGATGCGTGATGCCGAGCGTGAGATCGAGATATCGACCCGGCGGATCGATGAGATCGGCCAGGATATCGAACGGCTGCTTCCGACGTCAGGCGAAAGCTTCGTCATGACCGTGGCGGGCAAGCCATATACGGAGCGCAAGGAAGCTGGGCGAGCGCTGATGAAGGAAATCCTCACTCTGGTTCAGCTACAGCAACAGGGGGAGATCCACATCGCGAGGATAGGTGGGTTCGATCTCGTTTGTTCCGCAGAGAGTTCGGCCGTGGGGACAATTACCACTACCAGACGCTGCTCCAGCGCACGGGCGCCGACTACGAGATCGAGTTGCCGGTAACTGTCACGCCGCTCGGAGCGATTTCGCGCCTCGAACATTCCCTCGACGGGTTCGACGACGAGCGGGAACGTTATCGCCAGCGGCTGGAAGAATATCGACGCCGGCTGACCTCCTATCAATCACGGCAGGGCGGGGAGTTCGCGTTCGCCGATGAGCTGGTCGACAAGCGCCGGAAGCTCCGAGAAGTCGAGGAAGCGCTCGCGAACTCCCTGCTCGACGGCGCGGACACCGTAAGGACGGCCGCTTAGCCGGTCTGTTGACGCAACTCCTCGACGAGCTCCGGGTGACGGTCAAGGAGACGCAGCAACTGACTGGTCGGCCCGCTCGGCTCGACCAGTCCGCGTTCGTACTTGTCGAAGGCGTTCTCACCGACCTTGAGAATGCCTCCTGCCTCCCGCTGCGACAGGTTCAGTTTCTGTCGCACGCGCCGGATCGTGGTAGGTGAGGGAATACCCTCGACCTCTTCCTTAAGCGCGCGCAGCGCCGCATCCGTCACCTCCATGTCGTCGCCGACATGCACGCCGTCGTCGCCGTTTTCCGGATAATAACCGGGAAGATCGACCGTCCTGCTCTTGCCCTTATAGGTCACAACGAACGGGCGAACGTCACGGCGCAGGACCTCGCTGGTCTCCGGAGAGACCATTGTGTCGGGCAGTATCTTTTCCGCAGATGCCATCCTATTTCTCCTTGAACGACATGACCCGGAATTCGGTGATCACGTCCGCCTGGAACTTTACATAGAGCACCATGTCTTCGTCCGGCACGGGAACATGGTAGACGTCCTGCCAGACGCGATGATCGGCATTGGTCGTCATCGACTTGTAAAACATGCGCCGGTCGATCCCTCCGATCGTTGAAACGATGGCAGAGCGATCATAGCCGAGAGACGCTGCGTCACGAAGGGCCGTTGTCGTGATCGCCAAAGCCTGCACGGATCCGAATGCAGCCTTGATTGCTTCGAGATCGTATGTCGGCCGCATTTTTTCCATTCCTCAATATGCCACCTTAATGGTGGCAATTCAAGATGAGCAAAAGAGGGAAGGGAGGAAAAGGAAAACCCCTCTCGCAGACCGGCCTACGCGGCGACGCTTCGCTCAACCGCCCCCTGCGCAACCCTGCCGTCGTTCTCGCAAGGCTTTGCCCCGCTCGCCCTGACAGCCAGGGCCGCTCGGGCGCAGTTGCGCCGGTGTGCCCGCCCTGCGGTCCGGGAGATGTCTTCGGAAAGAACTGAAGGCATGAAGGACCGGTGAGGTGCCGGTTCCGATATCACGGAAGGAAAAAATCCAATGCAGATCCTCAAGCTTGATCCCCGTGCTCTGAAGGACAATCCCGACGACACCCGCCGCTCGAAATCGTCTCCGCAATCCGATGCGCTGCTGCTGGCGACGGTAAAGGCTGTCGGCATCATCCAGCCTCCGGTCGTCTCGCCGGAAGTCGATGGCGGCAATGGCTATATCATCCAGGCCGGACACCGCCGCGTGAAGCAGGCGATCGTGGCCGGGCTCGAGGAAATCACGGTTCTTGTCGTTGAAGCGGCCAACGACAATGGCGCCATGCGTTCGATGGTGGAGAACATCGCCCGTGAGCCGCTTAATCCTGTCGATCAATGGCGCGGCATCGAGCGCCTCGTTGCACTCGGCTGGACCGAGGAAGCGATCGGCGTCGCGCTCGCATTGCCGGTCCGCCAGATCAGGAAGCTCAGGCTTCTCGCCAATGTGTTGCCCGCCATGCTAGATCAGATGGGGCTGGGCGACATGCCGAACGAGCAGCAGCTCCGGACCATTGCCGCAGCCTCGCTCGACGAGCAGAAAGAGGTCTGGAAGGCCAATAAGCCCAAGAAGTCCGAGCGGGCCGACTGGTACAATATTGCGCGTGCGCTCTCCAAGACCCGCATGTTCGCCAGGGATGCGAGCTTCGGGGACGATCTCGCACAAGCCTATGGGATCGAATGGGTCGAGGACCTGTTCGCGCCTGCCGATCAGGACAGCCGCTATACGACCAATGTCGAAGCATTCCTTGGCGCCCAGCAGGAATGGATGACATCGAACTTGCCGAAGAAGGGCACGATCGTCGACGTCAACAACTGGGGCCAGCCGGAACTGCCGAAGAAGGCGGAGCGCGTCTACGGCAAGCCGTCGAAGTCCGATCATGTCGCCATGTATCTCGACCGGGACGGCAAGGTGCAGTCGGTCGCTTATCGGATGCCCGAGGAGAAGAAGAGGGCGAAGGGCAATTCGTCTAGGGGCTCTGTGGTCATTTCTACATTAATACACGCTAAGGGCATTTTGCAGGTGACGGGAAACACATGATTTCCGCTCACCGTGATCGCGGGGCAAACTGGCCACGCAATAGGGCCATTTTTTGCGCGACAAACCCTGTCGGAATGTTAGGCTGTGCGGCAACACCTGATTTGAGGTTTGTCGCACATGTTGATCGGTTACATGCGGGTATCGAGTAGTGACGAGCGCCAGTCGGTTGCCTTGCAGCGCGATGCCCTGCTCGCGGCCGGGGTCGATGAGCGCCATCTCCATCAGGATCGCGCTTCCGGAGCGCGTGATGACCGGCCGGGTCTGAAGGCATGCCTCGGCGAATTGCGCGAAGGCGATGTCCTGGTCGTCTGGAAGATAGATCGGTTAGGCCGGTCACTCTCCCACTTGATCCGTATCGTCGAGGATTTGAAGGAACGTGGTGTCGCCTTCCGATCTCTCACGGAGGCGATCGACACCACGAATTCGCACGGCGCGTTTCTGTTCAACCTGTTCGGCTCGCTTGCAGAATACGAGAGAGTGCTGATCACCGAGCGGGTCAATGCCGGCCTGGCGGCGGCTCGCCGACGTGGCCGTAAGGGCGGGAGACCTCCAACGATCGATGCGGAAAAGGTCGAGCAGGTTCTAGCTGCTTTGGAAGCTGGCGCCAGCAAGGCGTCCGTGTGCCGGACGTTCAAGGTGGCGCGCTCGACCTTGATCGACACGTTGAAGCGGACTGGATGGACAGGCCCCGGCAAGACCGGCACGCCCGAAACCGTAGTTTGACGAGTGACCGTGGCTGATGGCGTTTCTCGATGAGCAATCGCGTGCCGTTTTATTCGAACCACCCGAAGCTTATGAAGATGCGCAAGCGCGCTATGCACTGACTTCCGAGGATATTGTCTTCGTCAAGGAACATCGCCGGTCGCATAATCGGCTTGGCTTTGCGATCCAACTCGCACTGGTGCGTGATCTGGGCCGTCTGCTGCGAATAGGCGAAGTTCCACCTCAGGCGGTTGTCTCTGTTGTCGCCGACCAGCTGGGCATCGACCCTGCAGTGTTCGAGTTCTACGCCCAGCGCGACGAAACGCGCCGGGAACACGCGCGCGAGATCGTCTCTGCACTGGAGCTTCAGCCTGTCCGGACGAGTGACTATCGCGAGTTGATAACGGCGGCGGCACGCGAGGCGGCGGCCACTGAACAAGGTGCGCCGATCGCCAAGGCCGTGATCGAAGCCTTGAAGGAACGAAAGTTGCTCGTTCCTATGCCGGAGCTGCTGATCCGTCTGGCACTGGCCGGCCGGGCGGCGGCGCGTCGACAAGCCTATCGCGAATTGATCCGGGATCTGGAGCAGCCTTCGATCGAGGCGCTTGATCAGCTCCTCGCTGAGCGGGCCGGCGATCGGAGCCACCTTGGCTGGATTGCGGAAGCACCTGAAGGGGCGAAGCTGAAGAACCTCAAAGGCTTGATCGCCCGCCTCGAGGTATTGCGCTCAGCCGCCATTCCCGACGACCGTCGCAAGACGATCCATGCCAATCGCTACGGCATCATCGCCAGGGATGCACGCATTCTGCATGCCCGGGAGATACGACGCCTGACATCCGAACGTCGCTACGCCACGCTGGCCGCCTTCGTCATCGAGAGACAGGCGTCGATCACCGACCTGACGATCGACATGTTCTGCAAAATGATTGGGAGCAACCGCCGCAAGGCCGAGATCAGCCGCACGGAACGCCGGCTAAAAGAGGCCGAGGTTCTTGATGGGGTGGCGCTTGAGCATCTCAAGCTCGGCGAGGCGCTTCTGGCCGCTCGTGCGAGCAAAACCGATCTTGCATCGGCGATCGCAGCCTCCCTCGGCTGGGACGGATTGGTCGCCAGCATGGCGGCAGCCAGATCTGTCGTCCACCCTGATCGCAGTAACGAATTCGACGAGCTCATCAAGCGGCACAAATCGTTGCGCAAGCTGGGCAGACTGATGTTCCGCACGTTCTCGTTCCGGTCGTTTCGTGCTGATGATCCGATCCTTGTAGCAGTGGACCATCTGCGCGCGCTCTATGGCGGCCGGAAATTGCCGGCGCAGGTGCCGCTCGCCTTTCTGACCCGCAAATGGCGACGCTGCGTGCGCCCGAACAGTGCCGATATCGACCTGCGCGCCTGGGAAGTGGCGGTCCTCGTTCACCTGCGAGAGCGTCTGAGGGCCGGTGACATCTGGGTCGAAGGCAGCCGGGCATGGCGCAGTTTCGAGGATTATCTTCTGCCTCGGCCGATCTTCGAGCTGATGCGCGCCGAGGGGCGGCTCGGGCTCGCACTCCCCGACAGCTTTGCCGAATGGCGAGCAGAACGGACCGCCACGCTCGATGCGAAGCTGAAAGAGCTGGCAAAGGCGGCGGCTGCCAATGCTATTCCGGATGCAGCGATTTCCGACAAGGGCCTGTCGCTCTCGCCGATCCGCGAGGAGGAGCGCGACAGCATCGTCGCGCTCAGCCGCCGACTATATGTTCTGGTGCCACGGATCAGGATCACCAGCCTGCTTGCCGAGGTGCAAAGCTGGACCAAATTCCTCGACAGCTTCACGCATTATCGTACCGGTGAGACGGCAAACGACGAGGCAGCGCTGATGGCAGCGATCCTTGCCGACGCCACCAATGCCGGAGCCGAACGTATGGCGGAAAGCTCACGCGGCGTCACGATCCACCAGATGATGCTGATGGTGGACAGGCATATGCGATCGGAAACCTACGCCACGGCGACCGCCGTGCTGGTCGATGCGCAGCAGGCCCATCCCTTTGCCGCGATCTGGGGTGACGGCCATATCTCCTCCTCGGACGGACAGTTCTTTCCGGCTGGCGGGCGTGGCGAAGCCAGCCTCGACTACAATGCAAAATACGGCAAGCGACCGGGGGCGTCGATCTATGGCTTCCTGTCCAACCGTTTTGCTTCCTTCTTCTCCCGCATGATCCAGGCATCCGAGGGCGAAGCCCCTACGTTCTCGACGGCCTCCTTCACAACGAAAGCTCCGTCGAAATCTATGAGCACGCAACCGATACCGCTGGCGCCACCGAAACGACGTTCTCCATGTTCCACGCCTTTGGCTACAGGCTCATTCCCCGTATCCGCAATCTCGGCAATCGCAGGCTCTTTGTCATTGATCGCGATCCGGCTTACGAACCGCTCGACGCGCTGATCGCTGGAACCGTCAACATGGATGTCGTCGAGCACCACTGGGATGAGGTCTTGCGGCTGAAGGCTTCGATCGCTGCAGGTTTGGTGCCGCCTTCCGTCATCCTCAAGAAGCTGGCAGCGTCGCCGCGACAAAACCGGCTGAACCAGGCCCTGCGCGAAATGGGCCGGATAGAACGCTCGATCTTCATCTGCGACTGGCTGCTCGATACGAAACTGCGCCGCAGATCGCATGCGATCCTCAACAAGGGTGAAAGCCGTCATGCTCTCGCACGCGCCATCTTCCTCCACCAGCTCGGCGAATTGCGCAACCGCGTCGCCGAAACCATGGCTTACCGCGCGTCCGGTCTTAACCTCGTCGTCAACGCCATCATCCTGTGGAACACTGTCTATCTCAGCCGTGCTGTCGATTATATCAGCAGTCAGGGTATTATCATTCCGGACGAGCTGCTCTCCCAGGTCGCACCACTACCATGGGCGCATATCGCGCTCACCGGCGACTACCTCTGGAACGAAATTGACCGACCCCTCGAACGCTTCAGGCCAATCCGGGCTAACCGCTTCAATCCAAACAACTTCAAATTCCCTTAGCGTGTATTAATGTAGAAATGCCCACGGAGCCCCTACAGGGGCGGAACACGCTGTCCACAAATTATCTTGACAGGCTTATGAACAGAGGCGATATTTTGGACAGCCTATTCGGACAAAATTGCCCTCATGCCGCGCACCTTTGCCTATGTCCGCGTCTCCACGACAGGACAGACCACCGAAAACCAGCTTCAGGAAATCGGAGTCGCCGGCTTCCAGGTCGAACCGCGCCGGATTGTCACCGAGACGGTTTCCGGCAGCACCGCCATCGCGCAGCGCCGCGGCTTTTCCCGGCTCATGGACAAGCTGGAGTCCGGCGACATTCTGATCGTGACAAAGCTCGACCGCCTCGGCCGTGATGCGATCGACGTCAGCACCACCGTCAGGACGCTGGCCGAAATGGGTGTGCGCGTCTATTGCCTCGCGCTCGGCGGAGCCGACCTCACCAGCTCGTCCGGCACTATGACCATGAACGTGCTCAATGCCGTTGCGCAGTTCGAGCGGGATTTGCTGATCGAGCGGACACAATCCGGTCTCAAGCGCGCCAAGTCGGAAGGCAAGACCCTCGGCCGGCCCTTCACGCTCAACGATGAACAGAAGCAGGGTGTCCGCAACGATCTCGCGATGGGCATGAGCGTTTCGGCGATCGCCAGAAAATTCGCGACCAGCCGGCAGACCATTATGCGGGTTCGCGACGAGGGTTCACGCTCCGTTCGACCTTAGCGCAGGATTTTGAACAGACCTTGTTCCGACCCCATCTTGGAGAGGGCAGGGCACATCAATTCGGCAGGTGGATATCTCCGCGATCTCACGCGCCGAGCGCGGGCAGGGGAGTTCGGGCTGGGACCGATGCTAATGTCACTGATGCGTGCCAATGCGAACGGCGATCGGAAAACGGGGTGATGGGTTATACGAGGTACCAGGTAGAGGCATGATCGTACGGCAGTGGCGCCGCATTTCATACAGCACTCGTTCCACGGTTTATAGCTGGCGCGCCCTCCCATGAGAGAGCATCACCGAACTAGAGCAGCCTGGCTGCTCTGCCACTCCGTCTCGTTGCGCTATTGTAGTATTCGGATGCTTGCTGAACCGATCGATGCCGGGATTGCTCCATGGCTTCTGGAAGCGGAATGCCGCGATTGGCTGCCTCGGTCAGGTAGCCGGAGCGCAGGCCATGGGCGGAAAACTCCGCCGGGTCCAGCCCTGCCATGAAGGCGCGCTGCTTGACGATATCGTTGATGGCTTTCGGATCCAGCGCGCGCTTTGAGACATTGCCCCAGCGATCGATCGCCCGGAACACACTGCCGCTTTCGATCCTGCCGGCCTCGAGCCAGCCATTCAGCGCATCGACGGGCCGGCCGGTGAGGTAGACAACCTCTTCGTTGTCGGCGCCGCTGGTCTTGGTGCGGCTGAGTTGAATGGACAGCGAGGGCAGGGGAGCTGATCCTTCAACCGGGATAGGTGCTTCCATGACCAACTGCTCCTTACGCAGCCCCGCCACTTCGCTGCGGCGCCTCCCACCGGAGGCAAAGGCAACCATCAGGATCGCCTTGTCCCTGACATCGCGCAGGCTGCCGGCCCGGCAGGTGCCAATCAGCTTCGACAGGACATCGCCTGTCACGGCCTTGACGCTCTTGCGCCGCTTCGGGCGTGGCGTTGCACGCACCGCCAGCCGGATGGCCGACTTGAGGGCAGGGGAGGTGAAGGCACCTTGCAGTCCGCGCCATTTGGTCAGCGTCGACCAGGTTGCCAGACGTCGGCGCACGGTGTCGGGTGCATGGGGGCCTGAAGAACGGAGAAACCCTTGGAGGCGAAGCTTGTCCTCGACCTCGGCCGGCATGCCATGATCCGGATCCGTCAGACGCTTTTCCGGATCCCAGAGGTGATGAGCGACAAACTTCAGCAGCAGCGCTTCCGGCGCGGGCCAGGCGAGTGATCGTCCTGATGCCGCCAGCGACCAGGCCTGCAGGTAGGCGAGATCGGAGGTGAGCGCGCGCAGTGTATTTGCGCCCATGCCTTCGTTGACGAGATGACGGAGCGTCTCGACATCCTGGTCCGTCAGGAGCTCAGCCAATTCGTCACGGCGTTCCATTGGGAGTACGGCAGCGATGGTATCGAGTTCTTCCACACGTCGCGTAACCACATCGTCGGTCGATTTGGATGTTAGTGGCTTTCGCGTCATCGTATTCCGTCACTTTCAGGAGCACATTTGCAAAAGTTCCGGAAAGCCCGTATATTCCGGAACAAAGGAGATCTGCCATGACGTCGATTGTGACAGCAGCTGCGGTTTCGAAGAATTTCGGCGCCTACCAGGATGCGGCCGTGCGAGAGCCGGTCATCATCACCAAGAACGGCCGGCCGCGTACAGTGCTCATGGCCTATGAAGATTATCTGCGCCTCGCCAAGCGCGATCGGCGGGTCGATCTGACGGCTGCGATCACTGACGACGAGCTTGCGGCGATCGAGGCTTCGACGATGGAGCCGGGCCTGGATCATCTCAATGCCGAACTGCTGATGGACAAGAATGCTGCCGACTGAACCGAAGGTCGGCTGGGTCTTTCGCTATTCCTATCTCTGGCATTGGCAGCATCTGGACGGACGGGAAGAGGGTGACAAGGACCGCCCCGCTCTGGTGCTGGCCATTGTTGCGACGCTTGAGGACGGGACGCCTGCAGTACGTGTCCTGCCGATCACGCATTCCCCACCGTCCGATCCCGACGAAGCCATCGAAATCCCGCCGGCCACCAAGCGCCGCCTGGGTCTCGACGACGAACGGTCGTGGATCGTGTTGACTGAAAGCAATCGTTTCGTCTGGCCGGGGCCCGACGTTCGGCCTGTCGATAGCGAGAGCGGGTATCACGGGCCGCTACCTCCGGCACTCTTTGAAGAGGTGAAGCGCCGGTTCGTTGAGCTCGCGAGAAGCCAGCGGCACAAGGCGACCATGCGCAGCGATTGAGCTGCTCTTCATCCTGTTGTTCGTCATCAAGATCTACGCATCCCGCTGTGATCTTCGCCGTGATTTGGCACGACTTTACGCCTTCAACAGTGCGAAATCAATCACCACCGATAAGGGTTACTTATCGGAGGTCATAGACCATCGGCATAGCTGTGAGGAGTACAGAACGCTATTGCGGATATAGCTTTCGCTTAACAAATCATTTACCATAAATTCAATGTCTTACGATCTCGCCAAATTGCCCATCCACAGCCTGCTGCGGCCGATCTCCGAGGCCGCTGTTGCTCTTGCCCGTCTCGACGAGCGCATTGCCCGCTCCCCCGTCGGCGAGGGCTTTCTCGAGCGGTCGCATTTCCTCGACGCGCATGCCTCGCTCTGGGTCGACGGTGAACTCGTTCATCTCGAAGACCTCGTCCTGCATGACGCGCTCCGGGATATCCGTGCTCCCACCCATGAACTCACCATTGCCCGCGACATCCTGAAAACTCGCCGTCGCATCGCCGCCCATCCCCCCGCCTGGGCCCTCTCTGATCAAGGCCTCGCCTCCCTCCGCGGCCGGTCGTGGGCCGGAGCATCATTGGGTGGAGACAGGGAGGGGGTGCGGGATGGCAGTGTTGAGGTGAGCGACGCTCCGGCCGAGATAGGGGATGCGGAAGATCCCGAGATTGATGGTCTGGGTGATGCGTTTGCAGCGATCGATGCAGTACTCGCCCGATCCGGGGTCGCGATCGAAGAGGCGAAGAAGCCGGGGAGCGCCAAAAACGCTCCGGAAAAGGATCCGTTCGTTTATGACCTCGACTGGGATGAGGACGAGCGGCTGGAGGAGTGGCGGGCCGTGCTCGCGCGTGCCCAGGACTTGCCGCCGGTCCTGCAGGCAATCGTGGCGCTGGATGCCTGGAACCAGATCGCTGTCCTCCAGCATGCGCCTTGGCTCGGGCGTTTGCTCGCCGCCTCGGTCCTGCGCGAGGGCGGCGTTACCACTGGCGGTCATCACGCAGCGATCAATCTCGGGCTCAAGGCCATTCCGGTCGAGCGGCGCCGGCATCGTGACCGTGAGACGCGGTTGCTGGCGATAGCAAGGGCGCTGACAATCTCCGCCGAGACGGGGCTCAAGGAGCATGACCGGTTGGTGCTGGCGCGGCAGATGATGATGCGCAAGCTGGAGGGACGGCGAACGTCGTCCAGGCTGCCGGAGCTGGTCGAGTTGGTCATGGCGCGGCCGTTGATCTCGGCCGGGATGGTGGCGAAGACGCTTGAGGTCACGCCTCAAGGAGCGAGGCGCATCGTGCAGGAGCTCGGTCTTCGCGAGATGACGGGCAGGGGAAGGTTTCGGGCGTGGGGGATTTTATGAGTTCTGACCGGCAGACATAAAAAGGTTATGCTAACTTCGGGGCGGGGCCGCTAGACCGTCACTTAGTTCCGCGGAACGGTATAGTAAGGGATTGGTTGTTAACCTTGGGGGAATTGCGTTGCAAATTGCGCTGCAGCTGATAGTCCAAAAGCAGAACGAAACGGCAGATTACGATGACCACCGCTCGCCACATTGTGACTCTTCTGAAAAGCCACATCGCCGGCGATGAGGACCGTTTCCTGTCGACGGCTCTCCAGTTGGCCGCCCATGAGGCGCGGCAGGGGCATGGTAAGCTGGCGCAGGAGGTTAAAGATCTCGTTGATACAGCAAAGACGCGCCAGCCGAGCATGCGCCGGGCGGGCGGGGCGATCGTACTTGTGCAGCCGAAGGGTGAACTCGCCGGTCTGCTGAGTGCCCGTTACCCCGACATCCGCCTAACAGACATGGTTCTGGCACAACCCCTTCGCCAACGTCTCGATCGTATTTTAGCCGAGCAGCGGCAGCAGGCGAGCCTCCAAAGCCACGGACTTCAGCCGCGCCGCAAGATCTTGCTCGTCGGTCCGCCGGGCGCCGGCAAGACGATGACGGCGAGCGCCTTGGCGGGAGAACTGCATCTTCCCTTGTTCACCATTCTCTTGGACGGCCTCATCACAAAGTTTATGGCGAGACCGCGTCGAAGTTGCGCTTGGTTTTCGATGCCATGACCGCGACCCGCGGCGTGTATCTCTTTGATGAGTTTGATGCGATCGGAGCGAAGAGGGGAGACCGGCAGGACGTCGGAGAAATCCGGCGTGTGCTCAATTCCTTCCTTCAATTCGTAGAACAGGATGAAAGCCAGGCCTTAATCGTCGCTGCGACGAACCATCCCGAACTACTGGACCGGGCGCTTTTGCGTCGTTTCGACGACGTTATCGAATACACGCTTCCGGATGTGTCACTCATCGAAGCGATCCTTCGTAACAGGCTTGATCGCTTCGCAACACCCGAACTGTCGTGGGTAGATGTCGCGAACGCGGCACACGGCCTTTCGCCGGCAGATATTACTCGTGTGGCTGACGACGCCGCCAAGTCCGTCATTCTGGATAATTCGGGCACGGTCACTGCTGCAAGCATATTTGACGCGCTTGCCGAGCGCCGCTTGGCTGCCCAAGCTATGGATGCGAGCAACAGGCCATAATGGCAACCGGACCACGCGATCGCCCGCATTTCCTGCTGAGAGATAACGGCGCGGCAGAGCCATACCGGCGCCCAAACCGGAAAATTGACCCACCGGCGCTACCTCAACGCAATAGGCAGGCTCATGCCCAGGCGCTGGCGTTGGCAGTCGGAGGAGCTGTCGCGGCGGCAGAGCAGCAGCTTGCCGAAACCGGGGTAACAGCCTTTGAGACGCGCGGTTTCTATCTCGAGTTCGATCTTCCTGCCTCCGAGGGGCCGCAATCGACCAGCTCGCGAACAGACAACAAAAAATGGAGGTTGTCGCAGTCCGCGAGCCGGAAGGCGACGGCGGTATCGTCAAGGCCTCGGTATTTGTGCCCGAGCGTGCAAAAAACTACTTCCTAAACAAGATTGAGCAGTATCGATCGACGGACACCGACAAAGGGCGTCCTCGAAATGAGCCTCTAATTTCAAGGATCGAAACCGCACAGCTGGCATCCGCGCGTTCTCTCTTCACGGATGACGCAGCGCTGTTTCCACCCGACCAGCAACTCGCGGTGTGGTGGGAAATCTGGTTGCGCGAAGGCAGGCGTGAGAAGTTTGAAGCCATAGCGGCCGCTTTGGAAATAGAGCTGCGCCAGCACGCCATCCGGTTCCCCGAGCGCGAAGTCGTCTTGGCGTTGGCAAGCACCGTGACCATGGATCGCGTCGTTGCTCGCAGCGATACCATCGCTGAGTTGCGCCGGGCAAAAGATACGCCAGCGTTTTTCACAGGTCTTGGAGGTGCAGAACAAAGAGCTTGGACAGACGATCTCGCTGGTCGCGTTCAGGTCTCGCAGACTGCCGGTGACGTTGCTATATGCCTTTTGGACAGCGGGGTCCGCCGCACTCATCCTTTGATCGAGCCGGTGTTGTCGATCGATGATTGGCATACGATCAATCCGGCTTGGGGCGCCGACGACACGCCAGCTTGGCAGGGTCACGGCACGCGAATGGCCGGAGTAGCACTTTATAACGATCTGATTGATCCGCTTGCTTCTGAGGACGCTGTCGAACTGCAATATCGGCTGGAAAGTGTTAGAATTCTGCCACCTGGCGACGCGGATGAAAACCGACCTGATCTCTACGGCGCGATTACCGGTGAGGCGATTGCTCGAGCCGAGATTCAGGCGCCGCACAGAAGTCGGGTCGTAGCGACTGCTATAACAAGCACGGCTCCTTCGCGGGGCGAGCCTCATCCTGGTCTGCTTCGATCGACCAACTCTGCTTCGAGACGGATGCGCAGCGGTTGATCCTGATAGCTGCTGGAAACATACGGGTTGACTTAAGCCCTGCGGATCACCTGGTTCGCAACGATATCGAACCGCTAGATGATCCAGCGCAAGCTTGGAACGCAATCACCGTCGGGGCTTTCACCAACAAAGTTGACGTTATCGATGCGCCTTTTGCCGGCTACGCCCGATCGCGCCCGCTGGAGAACTGTCTCCGGCGAGCAGGACCTCCGTCACCTGGGATCGTCAGTGGCCGGTCAAGCCGGACATCGTCATGGAGGGCGGGAACCTGGCGCATGACGGCGTCAATCCTGGTGAGCCGATTGATGACCTGCGCATTCTGACGACGCACTTCCGGCCCGAAAACCGCTACTTCTCTACGATTGGCGACACCAGTTCCGCAACCGCGCAAGCTGCCAAGCTCGCGGCAGAGATCATGGTCAGCCGGCCGGGGCTCTGGCCCGAGACTGTCCGTGCTTTATTGGTTCATTCTGCCGAATGGACACCTGCGATGGCCGCCCGCGTCACGGCCTGCCACGGCAACAAAACGCAATTGCAATCGATTTTGCGCCGCTACGGTTACGGCGTGCCAAATCTCGGCAGAGCGCTGCTTTCCGCCAATAACGATCTGACTTTGATGATCGAGGACGACATTCGACCCTTCCAGCGAGAAGGGAGCGGATCAGTCAAAATGAGAGATATGAAGCTTCATCTGCTTCCTTGGCCGAAGGACAATCTGCTGGCCTTGGGCGCTGAGCCTGTCGAGGTCCGGGTCACGCTGTCCTATTTCATCGAGCCGAACCCCGGCGAGCGAGGCTGGACTAGGCGTCACAGATACGCTTCTCACGGATTGCGCTTCCAGATGAAAACAGCCACGGAATCCGTCGACGAGTTCCGTGCCCGCATCAACCAGGCTGCCCGAAACGAGGAAGAAGGTACACCCGTCAACGTCGGCGAAAGCTGGTTATTGGGTACATTCCGCGACAGCGGATCGCTGCATTCGGATTTCTGGCGGGAACGGCGGCTGATCTTGCCGAGCGTGACGCCATCGGTATTTATCCAGTTGGCGGTTGGTGGAAGGAAAAGCCGTATCTGGACCGATACAACGAGAAGGCGCGCTATTCGCTGATCGTGACCATTCGCGCGCCTGGTGCCGCGGTTGATCTTTATGCGGCGGTCGAGACGATTCTGAAGACAGAGATCGTCGCACAGGTGTAGGATTCCTTTGATTAATTGGCGGCCGGCCACAATAGGCCCGCACTCCTTCCGATTTGGTGCGAGACTTGTCCAAGTGTTTGGACGAGATGGTCGGTAGGCTCTGGTGATAATAGGGGCGATGGTTCGTATCCCTTCAAGGCGTTTAAATCTAACGGCCCAAGGCGGCAGTGTGGCGATCAATGGTTTAAGTGCGGACTCGCGCGCTGGATGCTATCGGTCGCGGTTTCCGGATTTTTGCCGGCGGTTCTCTAAATTGCGTGTTGGCGTCAAGCGTCTTCCCAACGCCGAATCGGCGGTGTCTGGATTCCGCCCATGCAGTCATTGATGACGTCATCTACTTTGTAAGAACAAACACTCCGCCGATTTCAGAACGTTTGTATTCGTCTTACAAATAGTATACCCCCTATAATATATGAAATGGAGTTTAGGCTATGAGTTCATCTCAAGGGCATGCGCACGACCATCCCCATCCGCACGATCACAGCCATGGTCGTGCGCTCAACGCCGCCCATGAACATTTCTTCCTTGGCGACAACCACCTGCGGAACGAACGCCGCACGTGGCTAGTGATTGGTATCACCGCCACCATGATGGTGGTGGAGATCGTCGCCGGAAACATGTTCGGGTCTATGGCTTTGACGGCAGATGGCTGGCATATGTCCACGCACGCTGCGGCCATGCTCATCGCGGCATTGGCCTATCTCTATGCTCGCAAGCACGCCAGCAACCGCCGCTTCTCATTCGGCACTGGCAAGCTCGGCGACCTTGCAGGATTCGCCAGCGCCGTGATCCTGGCGCTAATCGCGGTGCTTATCGGCTGGGAAAGTTTTCTGCGCTTCCAGTCGCCTGTAGCGATCAATTTCAGGGAAGCCATCATCGTGGCGGTGGTCGGATTGATCGTAAACCTTGTCTGCGCATGGCTCCTCAAGGATGATCACCATCACGGAAACGATCATGGCCATGCTCACGGACACGGGCACAATGCAGGCCAGGATCAGAACCTTCGCGCCGCCTACATCCACGTACTGGCTGATGCGCTGACCTCCGTTCTGGCGATCGGCGCGCTGGTTCTCGGAAGCCTCTATGACTGGCTCTGGCTTGATCCAGCTATTGGTATCGTCGGCGCTATTGTGATCGCTCGCTGGTCCTGGGATTAATCCGAGATACGGGCGGCGTCCTGCTCGACTACGTTCCTGAAGGCGAAGACCTCCCCGAGGAAATACAGGAAATCCTCGTCAAGGAAGGCGCGGAAATCGTCGATCTCCACATCTGGCAACTCGGGCCCGGCCACCACGGAGCCATCGTTTCTATCGTCGTCAATGATCCGCATGCGCCGTCCTACTACCGCGCAAAGCTTGCGGCCATTCACGATCTGTCGCATGTGACGGTGGAGGTCGAAACCCGCGCGGCTTGACAAAAACGTCTATACCGAAGGAGCATTCCTATGAGCCATACCATCCGCGAAAAGCAAAAGCTGATCAACCGCGTACGTCGTATTCGCGGGCAGATGGAAGGTGTCGAGCGGATGCTTGAGGAGGAAAAGGGTTGCGTCGAAGTCATGCAAACGATCGCGGGTGCGCGTGGTGCCATCAACGGTCTAATGGGCGAAGTCATCGAAGATCATATCCGCATGCACTTGGCCGCCGAAAGTCTGAGTCAGAAAGAGCGTGAAGAAGGCGCGGCCGAACTGATCGATGTCATTCGCGCTTATCTCAAATAAGGTTCATGATGAATAATAAGTCGCCTTGCACCGATCTGTGCCGCTTCGATCCGCGCAATAAATGGTGCTTGGGCTGCGGCCGGACGGCGGATGAAATCAAGGCGTGGCGCAAAATGTCGCCCTATCACCGGACAAATTTGTCGACTGAATTGAAACGCCGCATGAAGCGATTAAAGGATGGCGAGGACGGCGCTGCGACCGCATCCGCTTGCTTGTAGAATTTTACAACTAACAAAGGCCGGTTATTGCGCAAACCAGCCGAACGCGGACGTCCATCATTGATCTTTTCGATTGATGTCGATCAATTTTTGTTTGTGATCAAAGCATAGTGTGGGGCTTGTGGTCTCCTAAACATGGCTGCGCCATGGAGGACGAGTGATGCTCGGATACAAGGTCTCGGCTCAACGGATAGATCCTAGGGAGAGTGTGGCACGCACCGAGACTGCCGAGGTCAGGCTTGCCACGGGACTGTCCGGCGCTGCCGATGCCTTCAATCCGGCCGAACTTCTGCTCGCGTCCATCGCTGCCTGTATGATCAAGGGCATTGAGCGCGTCATTCCTCCCTCGCTTTCTCTATTGATGGTGTCGAGGTGGTCCTTCACGCCGTTCGACAGGATGATCCGCCGCTTATCGTTTCGGTCAAGTACCAACTCGTGGTCGATACCGATGAGACTGACCAACGGCTTGAACTTTTACACAAGAATGTCCGCAAATACGGCACAATCTCCAACACCGTCCCTCTTGCAGCCCGCTTAGATGGTGTAATCTGGAGGAAGTCATGAGGGCCTTCATCGCGAAACGCATCTCGTTTCCCGGATCGGGTGGCTGCGAGCCGCCGTTCTCGGTGCAAATGACGGTATCGTATCCACTGCGAGCTTAATCGTCGGCGTTGCAGCCTCCGCGGCGGGCAGCTCGGAGATCTTGATCGCCGGCGTCGCCGGCCTCGTGGCTGGTGCGATGTCGATGGCGGCTGGAGAATATGTCTCGGTCAGCTCGCAGGCGGATACCGAACAGGCTGATCTCGCCCGCGAACGGCTTGAGCTTGACGGCCAGCCCGATCTTGAGCGCGAGGAACTCGCACAGCTTTACACCAGGCGCGGCGTCGAGATTGATCTGGCCCGACAGGTAGCAGTGCAACTAATGCAGAAGGATGCGCTTGAGGCGCATGCCCGCGAAGAACTTGGCATCTCCGAAATCACTACCGCCCGACCGATCGTTGCCGCGCTGACGTCGGCTCTGACGTTCGCGGTTGGCGCGATAATGCCACTCGCAATGGTATGGGTGGCGCCACCGAACCAACTGGTGATGCTGGTCTCTGTAGCCTCGCTTATGTTCCTCGCCCTGCTCGGCGCGATTGGTGCCAAGGCAGGCGGTGCAAATGTGCTGAGGGCCACGGTACGCGTAACCTTCTGGGGCGCCTTTGCGATGGCGCTGACAGCAGGCATAGGCGCCTTGGTGGGAACAGCCGTCTAGGTGTGCGGAATATTGATCAAGTGTTACTGTGTGGTCCTCACACCGGCGGATTAATCGGCAGGAGCCGATTTATATGGAGGAAGAACATGACCTACACTCTCGATAAGACGACCAACGGAATACCATTTGATCAGGTGGTCGCAGCCACGAAGGCGGCTCTCGCGAGCAACGGGTTCGGTGTCCTCACTGAAATCGACGTACGAGCGACCATGAATAAGAAACTCGACGTCGATATACCGGACTATCTCATCCTGGGTGCGTGCAACCCGAAGATGGCCCTCGAGGCGATGAAGATCGAGCCGAAGGTCGGCGCGATGCTGCCTTGCAACGTGATCGTACGATCGCTGGAGGGGGCGCCATCATGGTCAGCGCCATCGACCCGTGGCCTCGATGCAGGCTATCGAAAACCAGCAACTGAAGACGGTCGCGGCGCACGTGCGGTCTTTGCTTGAACAGGCGATTGCGAGCGTCTGAGGACGTTGGTGGTCAATACGGTCGCCGTTGACAAGGCAAGCATGCGATGCTCCCCTAACATTCGTCAGCGACTCGAATAGCGAGGAGCAAATAGGCCCGAATGAAACGCCTGAACTGCGGGAAAAACTGGGCGTTGAAGATGACGGAACCGAACTTGAGCCACTGCCGGGTTAGACAAGCACGCGTCGGTTCATCAGCGAAAGCCGAATCGTCTCGATAGGATTGGCGATACCCTTCAGCAGAAGTGAGCCTCTAGCCGAAACGTTGAACTCGTGCCCTGCCGCCACCTCGAAAAATTCACTGGAGGCCACGATTTCACCTGGTAGTGCCGCAGCACACAGTCGCGCGGTAACGTTGACGGGCGAACCGAGGATCGTTGCATCCTTGCGAATTTCGGTTCCGATCACGGCCTCTATCACAGTGCCGTCGTGCAGTCCTATGCCGATCCCTCTGGGCAAATTCGCCCGTGAGACACTTGTCAGAATTGCCTCCGACGCCCTGAGGGCGTTTGTCTTTCTTTCTGATCCTTCGAACCAGGCGACAAGCCCGTCACCCACGAGGCGATCAATATCGCCGCCGTGTTCGAGGATGGCCGCGAAGCTGTGGCTTGCAACCTCAGACACAAGGGCAGCGGCTTCTTCGGCGCTCGCCTGTTCGACAAAACTGGAGAAGTCTCTGATATCGAGGACCAGGATGGACGCAGCCAGGCGCTCGGCGCTCGAGCGCCCGGAACTAACGCGCTTCTCAGTGCTGTCGGAAACAAAATGTGCGAGCGACTTTCGCGCCTCATTCAGGGCGTTTGTGCGTGTGTCGATTTCATTTTGTGCCCGTGAGACGAAATACGTGGAGAGGCAAAGTGCTCCTATTAGAGGCACGCCAAGGATAACGATCCAAATAATCGTATCGTTGTCGAGAAGTTTTTCGCGGGCGGATGCCTTTTCGGAAGTGGCGATGTAGACCGACATAGACCCTGTCATACCTGGCGCCCTGCTGAGCACGGTCCAATGCACAGGGGGCCCATCTTCTTCGAGAAAGACTGTCTGTCCGTCAGATATTTCGGGGATGCGACTTATCGTTGAGGCCATGCACGATGTGTCGTTGGTTGCCGCCAGTACCTTGCCGTCTTCGGTAAAAGCAACTGCGCAGAGCAAGTCAAGCTCCTTCGCTTCCGTTTCGATAGCCTGTCTTGTCTGGTCAGCGTCGCTGACTTTTCCTCCACTTCCGATCTCCGAGTGTCTGGCTTTCCCCAAGATCGGCGCGAACAGCGCGGCATGGAGCGAAGCCGTTTGTGCACTATAGGCACGTTCGACACTAACAGACAGAGCGTTTGAGACGGCAATAAGTAGGCCGGAAATCGTCAGGAAGAAAATCGGTAGTACGAACAGGTTATAGTTCCGTCTTAACGGATAGGGGCGCGCCAGAATCTCATTATCCAATGTTTGCCACCTTCGTTTCTTTTCGTCATTTCATTCGTGGATTCGATCTTCACGAAGACTGATCTTACGATTCTGAGTTCGAATTTATATTGCCGTCACTATAAATCTTTGTAACCTGAGTGTCGGTCCGGAAAGAAGTTGCGTAATCTGAGTCGGTTATGATTCCCTGGCTTTGAGATGATTCTTTTCGGGCAAGGCAGCGATGTGGACGACAGCGAACCGTGGAAAATACAAGCGCGATGGATTGCGCTATCCGAGTGATCTGACGGATGCGGAATGGGCTCTGGTGGAGCCGTTGATCCCTCCAGCCAAGCGTGGCGGGCGCCGACGTGAGGTCAATGTTCGCGAGGTCGTCAACGGCCTGCTGTATGTGCTGAGCACGGGCTGCCAGTGGCGCGCCGTTCCGAAAGACCTGCCGGCCAAGAGCACGTTGTTCGACTATTTCGACCTTTGGAACTGGGACGGCACACTCGGCCGTCTTCACGATGAACTCTATGTGAAATGCCGCGAGGCGATGGATCGTGAGGCCAGTCCCACCGCCTGCATCATCGATAGCCAGAGCGTTAAAAGCGCCGAAAAAGGGGATCTGCATCGACCCGAGCGGGTATGATGCGGGCAAGAAGATCAAGGGCAAGAAGCGCCACATCCTCGTCGATACGGTAGGGCTGCTGCTTCATGCCCTGGTTCACCCGGCCGACATCCAGGATCGTGACGGTGGCGTGCTGGTCTTGAAGACGCTGTTTGGGAGGTACCCGTTCCTGAAAAGGCTGTTCGCCGATGGCGGCTATCAGGGACCTGTCTTTGCCAAGGGCAGAAGAAGGCCATGCCGGGCCTTGCGACCGAAATCGTCAAGCGCTCCGATACTGCCAAAGGCTTCGAGGTCTTGCCGAGACGTTGGGTGGTTGAGAGGACCTTCGCGTGGCTGGGACGTTGCCGCAGGCTGGCCAAGGACTTCGAAAACATGTCACGCAACGCACTCGCCTTCCTCAAATTGGCATCCATTCGCCTCATGCTGAGAAGGCTCTGTTCAAACTGAATAACTTTCCGGACCGACTCTAAGTACTCGTGCATGACCGATAGCGAACAAGTACCGTGAGGGAAAGGTGAAAAGCACCCCGACAAGGGAGTGAAATAGAACCTGAAACCGGATGCCTACAAACAGTCGGAGCCCGCAAGGGTGACGGCGTACCTTTTGTATAATGGGTCAACGACTTAGTGTAACTAGCAAGCTTAAGCCGGTAGGTGTAGGCGCAGCGAAAGCGAGTCTGAATAGGGCGATTGAGTTAGTTGCATTAGACCCGAAACCGAGTGATCTAGCCATGAGCAGGCTGAAGGTTGGGTAACACCAACTGGAGGGCCGAACCCATAACTGTTGCAATAGTTCGGGATGACTTGTGGCTAGGGGTGAAAGGCCAATCAAACTCGGAAATAGCTGGTTCTCCGCGAAATCTATTTAGGTAGAGCGTCGACCGAATACCCTCGGGGTAGAGCACTGGATGGGCTATGGGGACTCACCGTCTTACTGATCCTAACCAAACTCCGAATACCGAGGAGTACTAGTCGGCAGACACACGGCGGGTGCTAACGTCCGTCGTGAAAAGGGCAACAACCCTGACCTCCAGCTAAGGTCCCCAAGTCATGGCTAAGTGGGAAAGGATGTGAGGATCCCAAAACAACCAGGATGTTGGCTTAGAAGCAGCCATCATTTAAAGAAAGCGTAACAGCTCACTGGTCTAAATAAGGGTCTTTGCGCCGAAAATGTAACGGGGCTAAAGCCATGCACCGAAGCTGAGGATTTGCAGCAATGCAAGTGGTAGCGGAGCGTTCCGTAAGTCTGTGAAGGCGGACCCGTGAGGGCTGCTGGAGATATCGGAAGTGCGAATGTTGACATGAGTAACGATAAAGGGAGTGAGAGACTCCCTCGCCGAAAGACCAAGGGTTCCTGCTTAAAGTTAATCTGAGCAGGGTTAGCCGGCCCTAAGACGAGGCGGACACGCGTAGTCGATGGGAACCACGTTAATATTCGTGGGCCTGGTGGTAGTGACGGATCTCGTGTGTTGTTCAACCTTATTGGATTGGTTGGGCGGCGAAGAGGTTCCAGGAAATAGCTCCACCGTATAGACCGTACCCGAAACCGACACAGGTGGTCAGGTAGAGTATACCAAGGCGCTTGAGAGAACTATGTTGAAGGAACTCGGCAAATTGCACGCGTAACTTCGGAAGAAGCGTGACCCTTTTGTACGCAAGTATGATGGGGTGGCACAGACCAGGGGTAGCGACTGTTTATCAAAAACACAGGGCTCTGCGAAGTAGCAATACGACGTATAGGGTCTGACGCCTGCCCGGTGCTGGAAGGTTAAAGGGAGGGGTGCAAGCTCTGAACTGAAGCCCCAGTAAACGGCGGCCGTAACTATAACGGTCCTAAGGTAGCGAAATTCCTTGTCGGGTAAGTTCCGACCTGCACGAATGGCGTAACGACTTCCCGCTGTCTCCAACATAGACTCAGTGAAATTGAATTCCCCGTGAAGATGCGGGTTCCTGCGGTCAGACGGAAAGACCCGTGCACCTTTACTATAGCTTTACACTGGCATTCGCCAAGGCATGTGTAGGATAGGTGGTAGGCTTTGAAGCAGGGACGCCAGTTTCTGTGGAGCCATCCTTGAAATACCACCCTTATCGTCATGGATGTCTAACCGCGGTCCGTTATCCGGATCCGGGACCGTGTATGGTGGGTAGTTTGACTGGGGCGGTCGCCTCCGAAAGAGTAACGGAGGCGCGCGATGGTGGGCTCAGACCGGTCGGAAATCGGTCGTCGAGTGCAATGGCATAAGCCGCCTGACTGCGAGACTGACAAGTCGAGCAGAGACGAAAGTCGGTCATAGTGATCCGGTGGTCCCGCGTGGAAGGGCCATCGCTCAACGGATAAAAGGTACGCCGGGGATAACAGGCTGATGACCCCAAGAGTCCATATCGACGGGGTTGTTTGGCACCTCGATGTCGGCTCATCGCATCCTGGGGCTGGAGCAGGTCCCAAGGGTTTGGCTGTTCGCCAATTAAAGCGGTACGTGAGCTGGGTTCAGAACGTCGTGAGACAGTTCGGTCCCTATCTGCCGTGGGTGTAGGAATATTGACAGGATCTGTCCCTAGTACGAGAGGACCGGGATGGACATATCTCTGGTGGACCTGTTGTCCTGCCAAGGGCATAGCAGGGTAGCTATATATGGAATGGATAACCGCTGAAGGCATCTAAGCGGGAAACCAACCTGAAAACGAGTATTCCCTTGAGAGCCGTGGAAGACGACCACGTTGATAGGCCGGGTGTGGAAGCGCAGCAATGTGTGAAGCTTACCGGTACTAATAGCTCGATTGGCTTGATCGTTCTCATTGTTCATGCTCATCGGCGCAGCATAGCTGCACTGATGATGCTGATCTTCTGTCCTGACGCGCCAAAGCGCTCCGGACGGGCCGCGCCATCAGGCGCGACGGCCTCTGGCCTTGCGGAGATTCGCTCCGAAACGCCAGGCCAAAGATCAAAGACGTGTTCACAAAATTAAGACAAACGAAGGCTCGAGCCTTCTACCAGCTTCTCAAAAGATTGCCCTTAGCCGACCTGGTGGTCATGGCGGGGTGGCTGCACCCGTTCCCATTCCGAACACGGCCGTGAAACGCCCCAGCGCCAATGGTACTTCGTCTCAAGACGCGGGAGAGTAGGTCGCTGCCAGGTCTGCTAAAGGCAATCAAATCTTCTCATAACAAGCCTCGGCCCAAGCCGAAATCGGGCCGCCCTCAAAGCGGCCCTTTTGCAATGCATAAACAATAACGCGGGGTGGAGCAGCCCGGTAGCTCGTCAGGCTCATAACCTGAAGGCCGCAGGTTCAAATCCTGCCCCGCAACCAAGTTTCTTAAAGACTATCAAGACTTTAATCGGCCTCCTTCGGGAGGCTGAAGTCGTTTTTGGACCTAGCACACAGTCAGCACAAACACACCCCACCCGTTTGACGGGAGGCTTGATGGTGTGATTCCCTCTTCCCATATCGAGCAATAAGCGAAATGGGAGGGCAGCATGCCAAGCCATGAAATCCTCGGAGGATTGGTGCAGATTTACCGGCGCGGGGCCGCGTCTGGCATTGCTCTACGTCCATAAAGGGCCGTCAGTATCGTGTGAGCACCAAGGAAACCGGCTTGGAGCAGGCCAAGGCTTTTGCAGAAGACTGGCTTCTCGGTTTGCGCGGGAAATCGGCGGCGGGTATTTTGAAGACCGAAACCACCTTCGCGGAAGCCGCCAAGAAGTTCGAGCAGGAATATGCGGCCATCACCGAGGGGGAGCGCAGCCCCAAATGGGTGGAGGGTCACAGCATCCGCCTGCGGCTCCATCTGGTGCCGTTCTTCGGCAAGATGGGCGTCTCGGAAATCAATGCCGGTACAGTTCAGGATTATCGCGTGCAGCGCATTGCCACGTCCACGACGGGGAGGGCACCGGCACGCAGCACCTTGCATGACGAGGTGGGCACGCTCCGGCAGGTCCTGAAAACCGCCATTCGCCATAAATGGCTCCAGCATCTTCCCGACCTGTCGCCGCCGTATAAGACGCAGGGGAAGATTGTTCACCGGCCATGGTTCAGCCCCGCCGAGTACAAGCAAGCTTGACCTGCCACTGAAGTTTCATCCGGCTGCGATTAGAGCGTCGGCGTTTTTTTGATAAGCCAAATGGCGGGGTGGGAGCAACCGGCGGAAACGCGGAGCTTCCACATTGCGTAGCGTTGGAGCCGGTTGCGGCGATGATCCCGGCATAGTCCGCTGGGGTCTGGTATCCGAGCGATGAGTGCGGCCGGAAATTGTTGTAGTCGCCGGCCCATTCCGCAATGGCGCTGCGAGCATGATCGAGACCGAAGAACAGGCTCTCGTTGAGCAGCTCGTCGCGCATGCGGCCGTTGAAGCTCTCGACATAGCCATTTTGCATCGGTCTTCCCGGCGCGATGTAGTGCCACTCGACCTTGTGATCCTTCGACCAAGCAAGGATGGCATTCGAGGTCAGTTCGGTCCCGTTGTCTGAAACAATCATGCCGGGCTTGCCCCTTCGCTCGACAAGCGTCGTCAGTTCCCTCGCGACACGGCGACCAGAGATAGATGTGTCCGGGATCGCCGCCAGGCATTCGCGTGTGACATCGTCGACCACATTGAGGATGCGAAAGCGTTTGCCGCAGGCGAACTGATCGTGGACGAAATCCAGCGACCAGCGAGCATTCGCTTTTGCTTCGACGAGGATCGGCGCACGCGTGCCAACAGCACGACGCCTGGCTTTGCGTTTGCGCACGCAGAGACCTTCCTCGCGATAGAGCCGATAGATGCGATTGACACCGGACGGTTCCCCATCGCGCCGAAGCAGAATGAACAGCCGTCGGTAGCCAAACCGCCGTCGCTCATTGGCCAGATCGCGTAGCTTCGCTCGCAACTCGACCTCCGGCGGTCGAGAGGATCGATAACGGATCGTCTTTCGGTCGGCACATACAATCTGGCAGGCCCGCCGTTCCGAAAGCCCCATCGTGACCTTCAGATGCGCGACAGCGTCACGCTTGGCGGCAGGCCCTACCATTTTTTTGAGAGAAGTTCGCGGAGTGCGGCTGTATCCAGCATCTGTTCGGCGAGCAGCTTCTTCAGCTTGGCGTTCTCATCCTCCAGCGCCTTCAGGCGCTTGGCCTCAGATACCTCCATGCCGCCGTATTTAGCTTTCCAGTTATAAAAGGTCGCTTCGGAAATCCCGTGCCTACGGCAAAGATCGCCCGCTTTCGCTCCGGCCTCCTGCTCCTTCAGCACCGCAATGATCTGCTCTTCCGTAAATCGCTGCTTCTTCATAAGTCCGTCCTCAATGGGCCGGACTCTAATCCATTCTGGAGGAAGTTCTCAGTGGCAGGTCAATGGCGTTCGAGGTCAGCTCCGTTCCGTTGTCCGAGACGATCATGCAGGGGTAACCGGTTGTGAGCGCGATGCGATCCAGTTCCCGGCCGACACGCTCGCCGGATAGCGAGTTGTCGACCACGGTGGCAAGGCACTCGCGGCTGAATTCGTCGAGGACATACAGGATACGGAAGCGCCTGCCGTCGACCAGCGCAACCGAGACGAAGTCCATGCTCCAGCGCTGGTTCGGGCCCTGCGGGATTGCCATCGGCGCTCGTGTTCCCAGGGCTCGTTTGCGGCCACGCGCTTGCGCCCTGTTAAGGGTCAATATTCGGCGCCGGTTGACACTCAGGACTTTCCCGAAACTGGGGCGAAGTTGGATCTCATGCCGGTTGTCGCCATCTCTTTGCATTTGGCTCTGCACATTGTATAAAATGTGCACCTGCGTGAAGCAGGAATGCCGCGTGGCGACTGTTAGCAAGAGCTTGAAGCACAAGACGATGTCGACCGCAGCTGCCGAGGAAATCCGAAGCCGGATCCTTGAGGGCGTTTTTCCGCCGGGGCGTCAGTTGCGTCAGGAGGAATTGGCGCAGGAATTCGGAATCAGTCGCATACCCATCCGCGAGGCCCTGCTCTTGCTCGAAAGCGAGGGGATCGTGCGCATCCAGCCCCATCGCGGCGCCGTGGTCGTAGAGCTAAGTGCAGAGGAGGTCGAAGAACTCTTCAACATGCGCATCCTTTTCGAGCCGTTTTTACTCGAAAGGTCGGCGCCGCATCTCGCACCCGCGGATTTCGAGAAGCTAGATAAAATCCTTGACCGTTACGAAACGTCGATCGATAAGCTGGATATCGACCGCTGGAACGATCTGAACTCCGAATTCCACATGCTGCTTTATACCCATGCGCGGAGCCCACGTATAACCAGTACAGTCCAGAACCTCCTCGGCGAATGCGACCGGCACACGCGAATTCAGCTCTCCAACATTACTGGCGATCGGGCGCGGGCCGTCCGCGAACACAAGGAACTCGTAAGGCTCTGCCGGGAACGGCGTTTTGCAGAGGCGGCCGATTTCATGCGCATGCATATCGATCGTATCCGGGTTGGCCTAATGGCGCTTCTCCATCTCGACCAGACTGACGCAACAGAAGCAACTGTGGGTGAACAGTAAAAGGGGCCGACGTCGCAGGCGGCGTCGGCCGGTTTTCGCTCTCAGGCGCGGCCCACCGTGAACAGATGTTCGAGCTTGTCGACCTCCACCTCGATACCGAGACCGGGACCGGTCGGCGCGGAGCCGAAGCCGTTTGACGAGCGTGGAAGATAGCTGGCAACGTGGCCGTCCGTCCAGTCGTTGAAGAACGGAGTCATCAGCAGCGATTCCGGCCGGGTCGTTGCCGCCACATGGCTGGTCGCGGCCGTGATGATGTCGCCGCCCCACATGTCCTCCACCGAGACCGCCATGTTCAGTTCCTGTAGCAGGTCGCGGGCTTTGATCGTGTTAGTGAGGCCGCCAAGCTTGCCGAATTTGAGGTTCACCGATACAGCGTTGGCCTCATACTTGGCGCGATAGATTTCGTCGTGGTTGACGATCGACTCGTCGAGAACGAGTGGAAGCGCTGATCCACGATGCGCGAGGATGCAATCGGCCGTCGAGCGGCAGGGTTGCTCGACATAGACTGCGAGGCCGGCCATGCCTTGGAGTGCGAGCTTCGCTGACGCAAGCGACCAGCCGCCGTTGGAATCGGCCACGATGATCGTCTCGGAATCGCCAGCTTCCACGCTGGCGCGGGTCCGCGCAATATCATCCATGGGGTTGTTGCCGACCTTGAGCTGGAAGCGATTGATGCCGGCGGCCCGCCGTTCGCGAATGAACTCGCCCATGGATTCAGGCGCGGCCAGCGGCACTGCCTCGTAGATTGGAAAGCGGTCGTTGAGTACGCCGCCGATCAGCGCCGAGATCGGCCGGCCGAGCGATTTGCCAAGAATATCCCAGCAAGCGATGTCGATCGGGCTCTTGGCGAATTCCTGCCCCATCAACGTGCCGGCCATGATGCGGTTGACCATTCCGATATTGGTTGGATCTGTACCGATCAGCGCCTCCGAGAGGTCCTTCAGCGCGATCCGAATGCCATCTGGAAAGGTCGGCAGGTAGATCTTGCCGAGTGTCGTGATCTCGCCCCAGCCTTCGAGACCCTGGTCGGTGCGGATGCGGATGACCGTGCCGTCTTCCGTGGCCGCGACACGGTCTCCAGACATGACGTATGTTCCGTGGGCATAGCCGACGGTATACTTGTAGATGTCCACCCCGGTGATTTTCATGGTCTTTCCTTAAGATTGGCGGCTGCGTCTTGCGCAAGCAGTTGCATCAGAATGTCATATTGGGTGCCGGAGATGCGGACTCCGTCGCGCGTTGTGCGCGCCCTGGCGGCGAAGCGCCGTGACGAGGGTAGTCGGGCGCCCTGAGCTGGAATCGCCTCAAGCAGCCGTTCGGCGCTTTTGAAATGCCTGTCGCGTTCCGTGCCCATGAACATGTCGGGCGACAGTGCGATGATCAGTTCACCATGGCAGGGGCGCCGCCGTCGCCATCATCGAAAGCCTGGGATTGCGGGCTTGTCATATCTCCGACCAGCGGGCCTGCGAGAAGCTCGATCATGGTTGAAAGCGCTGAACCCTTGTGGCCGCCGAATGTCATCTGCGCGCCGGCCATGGCCTCAATCGGGTCGTTGGTCGGATTTCCCTGCCGATCGAGAGCCCAGCCATAGGGAATCGGCTGATTGCGCTGGCGATGAAGTTCGATCTCGCCGCGCGCGACGACGCTGGTCGCGAAGTCGAAGATGTAGGGCAGGTGTCCCGGCCGAGGCCAGCCGAAGGCGAGTGGATTGGTGCCGAACAGCGGCGTCCGGCCGCCGTTTGGCGCGACCCAACTGTGGCTCGGCGTCATGGCGAGCGATACGAGGCCCCGCTCGGCGAGAGCCTCGACCTCCGGCCAGAGTGCGGTGAAATGAAAGCAGCGATTGATCGCCATGGCGGCAACGCCGTGGCTCCGAGCTCTTTCCGTCAAGGCGTCGATCCCCATCGTGAAGGCAAGCGAGGAGAAGCCCATATCGGCATCGACCCTGACGATGGCGGATTGATCTGATTGGATTTTCGGCTTGGCAGCAACATTGACCTTGCCGGCGGCGATGGTCCGCACCAGCCCGGCGAGGCGATAAGTGCCATGTGACGCGCATTCGTCACGTTCAGCGGCGGTGATGACGTCTGCCAGCGCATCGGCATGCGGTTCCGTGAGCCCGTGTCTGACGAGGATGCGCGTGGCCAGGGCTTGGATTTCCTGCAGACTCAGAACGCGGTGTCCTGGGGCTTCCTCTGCCGCGGGCTGGCCTTTGGAGGAGAGGGAGGATGGGCTTATCGCCGTCATTTCGAAACTACCACTGCAATCGGACTTCAGTTGCGCGACCTGCCGGAGGTTCGCACGCCGCTGTGCGCGAGATTTTCGACGAGCTCGTCAGAAATCTGTTGCGCAGGCGATGTGTAGTATGCGAAAGCGAAACGCAAGAGCCGCTTTTCCGAAGGTCGTGCGGAGGCAGGATCTGAAGACGTGCTCGGCAGCTCGCCTTCAGCCCGGCGCTCCATGGCGCCGGCAATAATCAGGGAACCGAAAGAGGGAAGTGATGGAGAATTTTACGGATTTGAAAATAGGGCGGCGTGGCTTTCTGGCGGCGGCTGCGGCAGGAACGGCAGCGCTCGCAGCGCCCGCCTTCATTCGCGATGCGCGTGCAGCATCGGAAATTACGATCATTACCTGGGAAACATATCACGAGGACGCATGGATCGCGGAATGGAGCAAGGCGACCGGCGTCAAGGTCAATGTCGTTCGTGCCGGCTCCAATGACGAGATTTTTGCCCAGACCCAGTCGGGCGCGATCCAGGCCGACGTACTCTATTTCGAGTCGGGTTCCATTCCGCGCTTCAAGGAAGCTGGCCTCATTGTGCCGATTGACGCTTCCAAGCTCCCCAATGCGGTCAACATAACGCCCGGCCTCAAATATCAGGAACGCAACACGGTCGATGGCGATCTCTATGGTGTACCCTATAGTTGGGGAACGCAGCCGTTGATGTTCAACGCGGATGTCGTCACCGAAGGCACCGACAGCTGGGCCGCGCTCTGGGACGAAAAGCATGCCGGCAAAGTCAATCTGTTCGATGATGCCTATATCACCTTCCCGATGATCGCGCTGCAGGCTGGCGTTGCGGATCCCTTCAATCTTTCGGACGAAGACTTCGCCAGGTGCGCCCAAGTGCTCGCCGCCCTTCGTCCACAGGTCCGTACCATCGCGCGCGGCTTCAACGACGCCGCGGCGATCTATGCGGCCGGTGACGCGGTCATCGGTTACTGCAATAACGTTTCCATCGTCTTTAATCTCCAGCGCAAGGGTATGAACTTCAAGTACACCTTCCCAAGGAAGGTACGCCGACCTGGATCGACAATGCGGTTTTGACCCCGCATGGCGATCGTCCGGAAGTCTATCAGTTCCTCAACGACAACCTGACGCTGGAATGGCAGTCCCGCTTCATCTCCTTGTCACTCAACAACGGCGTACTGACCGACGAGGGCGCCAGACAGGGTGGTGTGAAGGACGATATCCTCGCCAAGACCAACATCATCGATCAGAATCAGCCCAGTTTCTGGGAGAAGATGGTTTTCTTCAAGGCGCCTGAAAGCGTCGATCGTCGCGTCCAGATGTGGAACGACTTCAAGGCTGGAACCCTCTAGTTTCCGGGTGGGGTAACTGACATGCCTGCACGTAACGATGCAATCATCCGGTTCGAGAATGTCGTCAAGCGCTATCCCGGAGCTGCGACTCCAGCGCTTGAGATCGATGAATTTTCAATCGAGCGAGGTGAGTTTTTCTCGATCCTCGGGCCCAGCGGTTCGGGCAAGACGACCGCGCTGCGCCTCATCGCTGGCTTCGAGCAGGCCGATTCCGGCCGCATCTTTCTCGATGGCCAGGATGTAACCGACGTTCCGCCGCACCGGCGGAACGTCAATACCGTGTTCCAGTCCTATGCGCTGTTCCCGCATATGACGTTGCGGCAGAATGTCGAATATCCATTGAGGATGGCAGGGGTCGACAAGGCCGAGCGCAGTCGACGTGTCGCCGAGGCGCTGGAAATGGTGGCGATGGACAAGATGGCGGAGCGCCTGCCGCATCAAGTCAGTGGCGGCCAGCGCCAGCGCGTGGCTCTGGCCCGTGCCTTTGTTGGCCGCCCCAGGGTGCTTTTGCTCGACGAGCCGCTGTCCGCGCTCGATCTCAATCTGCGGCAGCAGATGCAGCATGTGCTGGTCGACCTGCAGCGTAAGATCGGCATTACCTTCATCTATGTTACCCATGACCAGAGCGAGGCGTTGTCGATGTCGAACCGCGTCGCCATAGTCAATGCCGGCAGCATTCAACAGCTCGACAGTCCAGGCGAGATCTATTATGCGCCCAACAGTCGCTTCGTCGCCCAGTTCATTGGCAAGTCCAACCTGATCGCCGCAGAGGCGGCGGGTTCGGCGGATTCCTCGGTGGTCTCGGTGTGTGGCGAAAGCTTCGGCATGGCGGCGGTCCGCCGACCCGGCGCGATAAGCCTTGGCCTGCGGTTCGAGGCGCTGACCATAACTCCCGCCGATCGGCCGTGCCCCGAAGGTGTCGCGCTTAAAGGCCATGTCTCCGACGTTCTGTTTCTTGGCCATACTTGCGAGGTGAAGGTCCGTTGCCGCGACCAGGATTTCATCGCCTTTGCGCCGGCGCGGCGTGGTGCAATCCTTGAGCATGGCCAGCCGGTTTGGCTGTCCTTCAAGCCGGAAGACTGTGTGGTGCTTGATGACTGACGTCGCCCTTGCATCGCGCGCAAACCCGAACACTGGGAGCGCTGTCCCAGCCGTGCTGTGCGGCATTCTCGCGCGAATGTCGCTTTATGCCTGGCTTGCCCTGCTCGTGGTCCTGCCGAATATCCTGCTGATCGGCGTCAGCCTGCTCACCTCGAAGAACGGCGTGACCAATTTCGATCTGACGCTGCAGAATTTTGCGCGCGCGTGGGAATCGTCAGGCGTCTGGGTTCTGCTCTGGCGGACAGTGGCGACCGCCCTGCTGGCCACGGCGATTGCTACGCTGATCGCCTATCCGATGGCCTATTACGCAGCGCGCATTCTTGAGCGCGGCCGGTTCCTGTCGGTCATGCTGGTCGTCATCCCGCTCTGGATCAGCCTGCTGATGCGTGTTTTCGCCTGGCGGGTGATCCTCGGCGAGAGCGGCGTGCTCAACGCCTTCCTGTTGCGGATGGGTCTGATCTCGGAGCCGAGTTCGGCGCTGCTCTACAATTCCTTCGCCGTCTTCCTCACCTTCGTATATGTCTCAATCCCCTTCATCTTCGTCGCTGCATATTCAGCGATCGACCGCATTCCGCCCAGCCTGACGGAGGCGGCCAACGATTGCGGCGCAAGCGGCTTCAGGGCTTTCTTCACCGTCGTATGGCCGCTGTCGCGTCCCGGCACTTCGGTGGGCGTGGCGCTCGCCTTCCTCATGGCGGTCGGCGACTACATCACGCCGTCGATGGTCGGCGGACTGGATGGGACGATGCTCGGAATGGTCATCGCCTCGCAGTTCGGCATTGTCGGCAACTGGCCCTATGGCGCGGCGCTCGCATTGATGCTGCTTGTGACGGTCGCCGTCGTTCTCGCCATCATGTTCAGGACAGCGCGCGTGCCCGGTATCCTGACCGGCGAGACGGGTGGGATGCTGTCAGTACCGGCAGGCGCCAGGAGTGCCGGCAACATTTTGTTCCGTTGGCTCGCCTTTGCGCTGTTCTGTCTGCCCTATCTTTTTCTCTATGCGCCACTCGCAATCATCGCGATATTCTCTTTCAACGACGCGACGGTGCAGGTGTTCCCGCTAAGCGGCATGACGTTCCGCTGGTATCAGGAGGTACTGAGCAACACAGCGCTGCTTGCGGCGCTCAACCGGTCGCTCTATGTCGGGCTTCTGGTTCTGTTGATCTCGATCGCCGCCGGAACGGGATTTGCTATCCTGCTCGCCTATGCAAGGCTTTCCTTCGGGAAGCTTTCGGAGCAATTGCTGACGCTGCCGGTCGCCATGCCGGGTGTAGTGCTAGGCATCACGCTTGTGCTTGCTTTCCAGTTGCTTCGCATCCCGACAGGTATTCCGCGCGTCGTGCTCGGGCATTCCACATTCGTCATGCCGGTCATCATGCTGACGGTACTCAGCCGGCTCAGACGGCTGGATCCTGCCTTGGTCGAAGCATCGTCCGATCTCGGCGCGTCCTACGCCAAAACGGTTTGGCATGTCGTGTTGCCACTGGTGCGCGGCTCGATCATCGGTGGGGCGTTGCTCGGTTTCACGCTGTCGGTGGACGAGGTGGTGGTCTCGCTCTTCCTGACCGGAACGCAGCCGACGCTGCCGGTCTGGGTGTGGAACCAGATGCGGTTCGGCTTCACTCCCTCCGTCAATGCCATATTCGTCTGCATCGGTATCGGATCGATCATGCTCACCCTCATTGCGCGCCGCTTCCTCGACGCCAAGGGCACCTGACCGCGCTGAATCATCAAGAAGAAAGGAACAAGCATGTCGTCCACCGCTCAAGAGCTCGCCCGGCTGGCCGAAACCATTAGACCGGAAACGAAGGCGTTCATCGATGGCCGCTTTGTCGATTCCGCCAGCGGCAAGTCCTTCGATACAATCAACCCGGCCACCGGCAAGGTCGTTGCCTCGGTCGCCGAAACCGACCGTGAGGACGTGGATCGCGCCGTTGCGGCTGCACGCTCCGCCTTCAACAAGGGCAGTTGGCGCAATCTCGCTCCGCGCGATCGCAAAGTCGCCTTGCTGCGGCTTGCCGATCTGGTCGAGAAGCATCAGGAAGAGTTCGCCGTCCTCGAATGCCTCGACACAGGCAAGCCTGTCCTCGATGCGCTCAATGCCGACGTGCCGGACGCGATTGCCACGCTGCGCTGGCATGCCGAGGCGATAGACAAGATTTATGACGCCGTTTCGCCCACCTCCGCCGATATCGTCTCGATGGTGGTTCGCGAGCCCATCGGCGTCGTCGGCGCTGTCATCCCCTGGAACTTCCCCCTCGCGATTACCGCGGTGAAGATCGGTCCGGTGCTTGCTGGCGGCAACTCCATCGTGATCAAGCCGGCCGAGCAGACGCCGCTCACGGCCCTCAGGCTTGCCGCCCTTGCGGCAGAGGCCGGCATCCCCGATGGTGTGATAAATGTCCTGCCAGGCTATGGCGAGACATCCGGACAGGCGCTCGGCCGCCATCGCGACGTCGATTGCCTGAGCTTCACAGGTTCGACGGAAGTGGGTGGCTATTTCCTCAAATATGCCGCTGAATCCAATCTCAAGCGCGTGCTGCTGGAACTGGGGGCAAGAGCCCTGTCATCGTCATGGACGATATCGACGATCTAGGTCCTGTCGTGGAACAGATCGCTCTTGGCATCCTGTTCTCCCAGGGCGAGAACTGCAGTGCAGGCTCTCGGCTGCTGGTTCATGCCGGCATGAAGGACCGTCTGCTCGAAGCCGTCATCGAGAATTTCAAGACGTGGAAGGTTGGCGATCCCTTTGCTGAAGACACCAAGATGGGCGCCATGATCGAGCAGAAGCACATGGAGCGGGTGTTGGGCTATATCGAGGCCGGCAAGCGCGAGGGCGCGTTGGTCGCGCTCGGTGGCAACCGTATCCTCGAACAGACCGGCGGCTACTTCATCGAGCCGACCGTGTTCGATGGCGTCGCCAACAGCATGACCATTGCCCAGGAGGAAATTTTCGGCCCCGTGCTGTCGACCATCACGTTCAATGACGTCGAGGAAGCGGTCGCGATCGCGAACGACACGAAATATGGTCTGGCCGCGCAGCTCTATACCAACAATCTGCACATCGCCCATAAGGTCTCCCGCGCCATCCGCGCCGGAACGGTCTCGGTCAACTGCTTCTCGGAAGGCGATCAGGCCGTGCCATTCGGCGGTTACAAGCAGTCGGGCTTTGGCGGGCGCGAAAAATCCATGCTGGCGCATGACCAGTATCTCCAGTTCAAGACGATCTGGATGCAATTGAGGTAGGCAATGACGGATATGGGGAAGAACTCAAACTACGACTATATCGTCGTCGGCGCGGGGTCGGCCGGCTGCGTGGTCGCCAACCGCCTGACCGAGGACGGCACGCGCAGCGTGCTGCTGCTCGAGGCGGGACCACGCGACGGCTCGATCATCATGCGGATGCCGGCGGCACTGGGCCTGCCACTCGAAAGCACGAAGTACAACTGGGCCTACAAGAGCGAGCCCGAGCCCGGACTGAATGGGCGAATAAGCGACCAGCATCGCGGCCGGGTGCTGGGCGGCTCGTCATCTATCAACGGCATGGTTTTCGTGCGGGGCAACCCGCTCGATTACGAAGGTTGGGCGGCGAGGGGATTGCCGAAGTGGTCCTATGCGCATGTCCTGCCTTACTTCAAGAAGATGGAAACCTTCGAGAAGGGCGGTAACGAATACCGTGGTGCGACTGGCCCGCTGCATGTGCACCAATGCCGTGCCGAAAACCCGCTCTACGAGGCCTTTCTTGCTGCAGGGCAGGATTTCGGCCTGCCGCTCAGCACCGACCAAAACGGCTTCCAGCAGGAGGGCGTCAACCGCGCCCAAGCCTCGGTTCGCAACGGCGTCCGCGAGAGCACGGCAGTTGCCTATCTGCGTCCGGCCGAGGGGCGGCGCAATCTCGCCATCGTGACCGGTGCGACCGTGACGCGGCTGATCATGGATGGCAGCACAATACAGGGTGTCGAATACGAGATTGGCGGTGTCGTGAAAAAGGCGATGGCCGGAAAGGAAGTTGTGCTGAGCGCCGGTGCGTTCGATACTCCCAAGATACTGATGCTCTCCGGCATCGGCGATACCGATACGCTCAAGGCGCATGACATCGCGTGCAGGGTCCATCTACCCGGTGTTGGCCGGGATCTCCAGGACCATGTCGCCGTGGCTATCCAGTATACGACAACCAAGTCGGTGTCGCCGACAAAACAGCTCTCGAAATTGGGGCGGCCTTTCGTCGGGTTGCGCTGGCTGTTGACCAAGGCCGGGCTCGGCGCGAGCAACTATTTCGAAGTCGGAGCATTTTTCCGTGGCAATGACACGGTGTCCTATCCGAACATTGAGCACGAATTCCTCCCGATGATCGGCGAATTCTATCGTGGCGAGGCGAGGGTGCTCGACGGCTTTCAGTATTTCACCAGTGTCATGCGTCCCAAGAGCCGCGGTCGCGTCTCGCTCCGCTCTGCCGATCCGAAGGCCGCCCCGAAAATCGAGATCGGCTTCTTGACCGAGGATGCCGATCTCAACGAGATGATCGAGGGTGTGAAAAAGACACGCGAGATCATCCGCCAGAAGTCGTGGGATCCGCTTCGCGGACGGGAGGTCACGCCCAGCGCTGACATTTCTTCCGACAAGGATCTTGCTGCCTGGATTCGTCAGAATGCCGGAACCGCTTACCACCCCGTCGCGACCTGCCGGATGGGCAACGACGAGATGGCTGTGACCGATCAAGACGGCTGCGTACACGGCGTGAGCGGGTTGCGCATCGCCGATGCGTCACTGATGCCGGCGCTGACGACGGGCAATACCAATGCGCCAACGATCATGATCGGCGAGAAGATCGCCGACGCCATTCTCGGCCGGCAACTGCCGCCGCAGAACTCCTCCTTTTATACCGGCCGGCATTGAAGCCGGCCGCCGTGTGAGTTCCACGAGCTCGCGATAAAGGGGACTGACGATTTCAAGGGCGTCCAGTCGCATGAAATCCTGCGCGATGACTTTAGCATGTTTTCCTTTTTGCGGCTCGGGCCGGAATCGAATGGTCTCCATACGCTTGTTGTATTGCGGTGATATACTCAATCCATCCGGTCATTCGCGCGTTATCGTCCGGAACGCCTCCGCCAACCTCCTGACAGCCACCTCGATCTCGGCCGGCGTGTAGGCGGCAAAGCCCATCAGGAAGCCGGCTTGCGGATCGTTGGCAGCATGGAGCGCCGACAGGCCGAGGATGTCGATCCCCACTCGTCGCGCGGCATCGATGGCCGCGCGCTCGGATAGATCGGCGGTCAGGACGCACGGCATCTGCAGGCCGCCGGCCGGAATGCGCGGCTCGATGAAATCCGCCAGGTGTCTGCCCACTTGGCCGGCCAGCACGTCGAGGCGTTCGGCATAGATGCCGCGCATGCTGCGGACGTGCGCGCCGAAATGCCCGCCTTCCATGAAGCGGGCAAGCGTCAATTGCGCCATGGGCGCCGTATGTCCATCCAGCAATGTGCGTGCGACGGTCATCGGCTTCACAAGCTGCGGCGGCAGCACGACATAACCGATCCGCAGACCCGGAAACAGCGACTTGGTGAAGGTGCCGATATAGATCGTCCGGTCGTGCGGATCGAGACCCTGCACGCAGGCCGTCGGCTTGCCGGCATAATGGAATTCGCTGTCGTAATCGTCCTCCATGATCCAGGCCTGATGCCGGGCCGCCCATTCGATCAGGGCAAGACGGCGCTCGAGCGCCAGCGTCGTGCCGGTGGGGAACTGGTGGGAAGGCGTCAGGTAGACCGCCCTTGCCGGCGGCGCGGCCATGATCTGCTCGACTATGAGAGGTCGCCGCCAGGCATCAGTGTCGGTCCGGAAAGAAGTTGCGTAATCTGAGTCGGTTATGATTCCCTGGCTTTGAGATGATTCTTTTCGGGCAAGGCAGCGATGTGGACGACAGCGAACCGTGGAAAATACAAGCGCGATGGATTGCGCTATCCGAGTGATCTGACGGATGCGGAATGGGCTCTGGTGGAGCCGTTGATCCCTCCAGCCAAGCGTGGCGGGCGCCGACGTGAGGTCAATGTTCGCGAGGTCGTCAACGGCCTGCTGTATGTGCTGAGCACGGGCTGCCAGTGGCGCGCCGTTCCGAAAGACCTGCCGGCCAAGAGCACGTTGTTCGACTATTTCGACCTTTGGAACTGGGACGGCACACTCGGCCGTCTTCACGATGAACTCTATGTGAAATGCCGCGAGGCGATGGATCGTGAGGCCAGTCCCACCGCCTGCATCATCGATAGCCAGAGCGTTAAAAGCGCCGAAAAAGGGGGATCTGCATCGACCCGAGCGGGTATGATGCGGGCAAGAAGATCAAGGGCAAGAAGCGCCACATCCTCGTCGATACGGTAGGGCTGCTGCTTCATGCCCTGGTTCACCCGGCCGACATCCAGGATCGTGACGGTGGCGTGCTGGTCTTGAAGACGCTGTTTGGGAGGTACCCGTTCCTGAAAAGGCTGTTCGCCGATGGCGGCTATCAGGGACCTGTCTTTGCCAAGGGCAGAAGAAGGCCATGCCGGGCCTTGCGACCGAAATCGTCAAGCGCTCCGATACTGCCAAAGGCTTCGAGGTCTTGCCGAGACGTTGGGTGGTTGAGAGGACCTTCGCGTGGCTGGGACGTTGCCGCAGGCTGGCCAAGGACTTCGAAAACATGTCACGCAACGCACTCGCCTTCCTCAAATTGGCATCCATTCGCCTCATGCTGAGAAGGCTCTGTTCAAACTGAATAACTTTCCGGACCGACTCTTAGAAAGCAGGCACGCTGATGCGGGCGGCGAACATCCTCCATCTCGGCATAAAGGAACTGCGCGGCCTTTTGCGCGATCCGGTGCTTCTGGTGCTGATTGTCTACGCTTTCACGGCTGCGATCTACACGGCCTCCAAGGCGATGCCGGAAACGCTCAACCGGGCGCCGATCGCCATCGTTGACGAGGACCGCTCGGCCGTGTCGACGCGTATCGCCAGCGCCTTCTATCCGCCATATTTCCTGGCGCCGTCGCTCATTTCAATTGAGGAAATGGACAGCCGCATGGATGCCGGCCTCGACACGTTCGCTCTCGACATTCCGCCGAATTTTCAGCGCGATCTCCTCGCCGGCCGCGCGCCGACCCTCCAGCTCAACATAGATGCGACACGCATGTCGCAAGCCTTCACCGGCGGGGGATATGTGCAGTCGATCGTCTCTGGCGAGGTCGGCGAATTCCTAGCCGGCCATCGTGCGCAAACCGTCCTGCCGGTCGCCCTTGATCTGCGCGCCCGGTTCAACCCCGAGCTCAACAAGGGATGGTTCGGCGCGATCAGCGACGTCATCACCTCGATCACCATGCTGTCGATCGTGCTGACTGGTGCTGCGCTCATCCGCGAGCGAGAGCACGGCACCATCGAGCACCTCCTGGTCATGCCGGTGACCGCGTTCGAGATCATGATGAGCAAGGTCCTGGCGATGAGCCTTGTGGTTCTGACGGCCGCCACTTTTTCCCTTGTGTTTGTGGTTGAAGGTTTGCTTGCCGTGCCGGTCAACGGCTCGATAATCCTATTCCTGGCCGGCGCCGCGCTCGACATCTTCGCCATGACCTGCCTCGGCATCTTCCTTGCCACCATAGCCGGCTCAATGCCGCAATTCGGACTATTGCTGATGATGGTGCTGATGCCGTTGCAACTGCTATCTGGCGGCGTCACCCCTCGCGAAAGCATGCCGGAGGTCATCCAGTTCATCATGCTTGCTGCACCCAACACGCATTTTGTCATGTTAGCGCAGTCCGTTCTCTTTCGGGGGCAGGACTCGATGTGGTTTGGCCGCAGCTCCTGGCGATGCTCATCATCGGAGTGGCGCTGTTCGTCTTCTCGCTTAGCCAGTTCCGGCGCTATCTTCGAGAGTGAGTTCTTCCTGAACCGCGGCGTCTCTCGGTTCATGGGGTGGCGACGTCATTGCCTATGGAGGGCCATCGCGCGCGACTAACGCCAACTACCTGCCGTGCCGTCGTCATCAATGGCGGTTTTGCCAGGTGGCGAAGGCGAAAGCCGCTCATCGCGATCGATGGTCACTGCGCTTCAGGATTATTTCGCGATTCCCGCCGCGCCGGAAGATACACTGTACTGATCCACCCTTTTGATCATGATCAATGTCAGTGGCGCCCGACGACATGTAAATTCGATCTTCTAGCATCAAAGTTCGAGCGGCCACCATGGCGAGATATTCCTCCAAGCATCTGGAGCAGCGCGAAGCGAAGTATAGGCAAATCCTCGTCCACCAACAGCAGCAGCTGCAAACGCGTCTGGCAAAGATTGAGGATGATTTTTAACAGCCTCGGAACCGAGACGACGATGATCGTGCCGTAGAACGCAACAACGACGAGGTGCTAGAGGAGCTGGCAAAGACCGGGCAAAAGGAGCTTTTGCCATAGAAGCCGCCCTTGATCGGATGAAAGAGGGCGCCTTCGGTTTATGCGTCAAGTGCGGCCGCGCGATAAGTGATGAACGGATTGATGTCGTCCCGCACACGCCGTTTTGTCAGGCTTGCGCGCGTTCGCTCCAACTTCGCTAGAGCATTCATCGCCTCGTCATTGGCAATTCCGGTGTGTGGGTGCCGAACCTCTGTTGGTTAGGCTGAAAGTAGATCTAGGATAGAATCCCCTGTTGACGGCTCGATCCATCGAGGTACGAATCGGAATTCGGTCGGGACCGATGAAAAATTGCGGGTGATGACAGCCAGGTCAATGGTTATCCACCGGAGCGGACAACATTCGAGATAGCTTCCAGCACTTCCAGCATTCGCGGCAGATAATTCGTGACCGTACTGGTGCGGCTCGAAGGTGCAGAGGGCGCCGGATCACGGTTGTAGAAGCATGAGTGAGTGGCGTGTCTTTCGCGCCCCAAACCATGCTGAATGATTTCAAGAGGCGGATGAGGTGGGATCACTGCATGAATGACCCTTATGAGACACTCGGTGTAGCTCGTACTGCGACCGACAAGGAAATCAGGGACGCGTTTAAGAAACTAGCACGCAAGTTTCACCCTGATCTGCATCCGGACGACAAGACGGCTGAGGATAGATTCAAGGCGATCTCGGCGGCAAACGACCTGCTCAAGGACAAGGACAAGCGTCGGCGGTTCGATGCAGGCGAGATAGATGCCAGTGGTGCGGAAAAAGCCCAGCAGCGCTACTACCGCGATTTCGCCGATGGATCACACCGCGGCTCCCACGCAGCGCAGGATGGCTTTGCCAGCAATGATGATCTGGAGGATTTCCTGGCGCGCGCTTTTGGCGGGGGCGCGCAGCGGGCACAGGGCACATTCCGGGCGCGAGGACAGGATGTGAGTTATGTACTGCCAGTTAGCTTCATGAACGCGGTCAATGGCGCCGTTCGCACCATCACATTGCCCGAAGGAAAGACGCTGAGTGTGTCGATCCCGGAGGGCGCAGCCGACCGGCAGATGTTACGGCTGAAAGGCCAAGGCATGCCCGGCTTTGGCGGCGGGCCGGCAGGTGACGCCTTTGTTGAATTGCATATCGAACCGCACCCGTTCTTCCATCGCAAGGATGACAATATCCATGTAGACGTACCCGTCACGCTAAAAGAAGCGACACTTGGCGCACGAATCACCGTGCCGACGATCAATGGCCCGGTCTCGATGAAGATTCCGAAAGGCGCAAACACCGGTCAGACGCTGCGACTGCGTGACAAGGGAGTTCTCGACCGCAAATCCGGCAATCGCGGACATCAGCTCATCACCCTGAAAGTCGTACTGCCTGCTGGCGAGGAGCCCGAGTTGGCAAAATTTCTGGAGAGTTGGCAGCCGAAGAACGTGGATGAGCCCCGCAAGGAGATGCTGAAATGATGCGCGTTGATGAAATTGTCGAGCAGATAAGTGATCTTCAGCGAAACGATCTCGACGCGTGGATCCGGGAGGCATTGATCTCGCCCCAGGAAGATGGCGGAGATTTGGTGTTTTCGGAGATGGAATACGCACGTATCCGGCTGATCTGCACCCTGCATTATGATTTGGAGGTCAACGCAGATTCTCTCCCGATCGTAGTCTCCTTGGTCGATCAGCTCCACCAGGCGCGCCAACGCCTGTTGAAACTGACAGCTGCTGTGGTCACACAGGATAAGTCGGTGCAGGCGGCAATTCTTGAGGCATTTGAGCTAAGCAATACTGATGAACAGAGTTAGTTGCCGTGGCTGCTTAATCGAGGCTCCCCCTCACAGTTCCATAAAATAGGCGTTATGCCACGCGTGCGATGTCGCTTGGATGATTTCGTGCTCGTAGCCACGCTGACAAGCGATCCCTTAAACAACGACTTGGGAGGAAATCTTCCGGCGCCCGTGCAGCACGCGGATGATTTCGACTGCGCTGCCAGTGAGCCGGTAAAGAGTTAGATACTCGCCTGAGACCAGATGCCGAATACCCGGGGCAATGTCGTCGCGCGCCATTCCCGAGTACGGATGTCGTGCGAGATGCTGCCAGCGCGCCTCAATTGCATCGAGAACTCGATCAGCTGCGACTATGTTTTCAACGGCAATGTAGGACCATATTTCGATCAGGTCCTCATCGGCACGATCCGTGCGGACAATAGAAAGCACATTTAGCTTTCGCGTTGTGAAGATTCAAAGCGACGGCGCGCGGCAGCTTTCACCTCTGCCATCGTAGACCGCGAACTCGGACCGCTGTCGATGCCTTCATGAACAAGCGCTCGCAGATCCTCGACTGTATAACCAAGCAAATCCCGTCTTTCCTTCCACTCACGCACGGCGTCGCGGATGGCTTCGCTAGTCGACGCATATTCGCCAGCATCGACCGCGCTTCGCACAAATCCCGCCATCTCAGGCGTCAATGCAATGGTAATCTTTTCAACCGTCGTCATCGTAAAAGCCTTTTTCTCTTCACGTCCATGGTATGCGATTAGCGTACCGGAGGCAAGATGCCGATATGTCCAGCTCGGGCAACTACTTGATTCTCTTCCGCGTCGGCTTGCCGGCCGAGGTGGCCCGCGGTTCGAATCTCATCAAGGCGCTAAATTTGGAGTTGTGATATTCCAATAGTCCTGCGGCTTTAGCCGCTACCAACCTTCCCGACAGCAACTGACTGATTGAACTAGCAGCCTTGCCGTGCGGAGAGAACCGTGACCCAGAAGCAGAGCCCCGCGCGGTGCCGGGCTCTGCCTACAACGCTTTTATGGGCTCGCGTGTCCCAGGTCTTTCGCGATGCGAAGGAATTCCTGAAACTGCTCCTCCGGCACAAAGGACCCGCCGGTCGTCCAAACGACATGTGTTGCTCGGGCGAGGTGCTCATCAACCCGCCGCCGCCTACAGAACTCTTTACCCTGAGCATGCCGGACAATGAAATCCGGACCGGCGAAGCCTGCAGCGGCGGACGGTTCGAGGCGTAGGTTCTGGCTCTCGTGCGCTTTCAAAAGCCACTTGAACAGTGAGGCGTCGTCGACGGTGAACACGCCTGCCAACATCTCCCGCATGACGGCGGCGACGAAGGCAGACATGCGGGCGACTGCCATGCCATCCGCCTCCGTCCGGTTTGTGAGGCCGACATCATACACGGAGACAAGCTCCTCGGAGCCGCTCAGGAGATGAACGAGGGCACAAGGCGATTGAACCGGCTCCACGAAGAAGCAATGCACATTGTCTCCGAAGACCGTCTTGGCGCCGTATGCTACGCCGCCCGGCGCGCCGCCGATTCCGCACGGCAGGTAGAGAAACAGGGGATGCTCAGCATCGACCTTGACGCCATTGGCCTGTAGCTGCTCGGCAAGCTCTAGCGCCGCGACGCTGTAGCCGAGGAAAAGGTGCCTGGATTGCTCATCGTCGACGAAATAGATCGTCGGATCGCGCTCCGCGACGATACGGGCATTTTCGACGGCTGTCGTATAGTCGGCCGAGTGCTTGATAACCTCTACCCCGAGCCGTTGCAGCCGCTCCACCTTCCAGGGCTTGGCGTCGGAGGACATGTGAACCGTCGCGCTAAAACCGAGGGCGCGAGCAGCAACCCCGACACTGAGTCCGAGATTGCCGGTGCTGCCGACAGCGATGGTGTGGCGCGAGAAGAACGCTCTCGCGTCGGCTTCGGCGAGGCGGCGGATGTCCTCTCCGTCCTGCAGGAGACCTTCCCGTATCGCGAGTTGTTCGGCGAGGAGGAAGACCTCGTAGACGCCGCCGCGTGCCTTGATCGAGCCGGCAACGGGAAGGGCGTTGTCTGCCTTCACAAAGATGGTGCCGAAATCAGCGCTGTCATAGCCGAGTGCGTCACGCATCTCGTCCAGCAGGACAAGATCGGAGCGGATTTCGCCCTTTGCAGGTTTCAGTTCAGGAAAACAGGCCTCGAGTAGGGAAGCCAGCCTCCGCCAGTTAGCATGTGCCTCGTCTATATCCGACGGCCGTACGGGAAGCGAGGCGTCCCCAATCGCATTGTCCTTATAGTTCGGGTTGATCCAGAGCGTCGGGCGGGCTGCAAGCAAATCGGCTCGGGATGGATTGTCGGGTAGTTGGATAGCCATGTTGTGATCCTGTCTGGGGAGGGGAGGCTGTGCATATCCCGGTTGATTGGGTCAGGCGTATCGCGCGACTGCAAGGTCCCTGGCGTCGATCTCGGGCGCCTTGCCGGAGACGAGGTCGGCGACGACGCGGGCGGAGCCCGAGCTCATGGTCCAGCCGAGCGTGCCGTGGCCAGTGTTGAGGAAGAGGCCGGTGACCTTGGTCGGGCCGATGACTGGCGTGCCATCCGGCGTCATCGGTCGAAGGCCCGACCAGAAGCTTGCCTTCGACACATCACCACCCGGGAAGAGGTCGGTGACGGAGTGCTGCAGGGTCAGGCGGCGGCGCTCGCCGAGATCGTTGGTGTAGCCGGAGATTTCCGCCATGCCGCCGACGCGGATGCGGTCGCCGAGGCGCGTGATGGCGATCTTGTATGTCTCGTCCATCACGGTGGATTCCGGTGCGCGCGAGGCGTCGGTGATTGGGATGGTCAGCGAATAGCCTTTGACCGGATAGACCGGCAGGCGAATGCCGTGCGGGCGTACCAGGAGCGGCGAGAAGCTGCCGAGCGCGACGACAACGGCATCGGCATCGAGCGTGCCATGGGCGGTGACGACGCCGCGGATGCGGCCGCCTTCCACATCCAGGCCGCGGATGATGCTACCGAATCTAAAGGTGACGCCGAGCGCCGCGGCCTTTGTGGCCAGCACATTGGAGAATTTGAAGCAGTCGCCCGTCTCGTCCTTCGGCGTCAGGAGGCCGCCGCCAATCTTCTCGCGCACGTGCTTCAGTGCGGGTTCGACGCGGATGCAGCCCTCGGGATCGAGCACTTCGTAGGGAATGCCGTCGGCGGCGAGCGCCTTGACGTCCTTGGCGGAGGCATCGAGCTGAGCCTCGGTGCGGAAAAGTTGCAGCGTCCCCTGCATGCGCTCGTCATAGGCAATACCCGTCTCTTCGCGCAGCGCCGCCAGCGAAATGCGGCTGTAATCGGCAAGGCGCAGCATGCGGCTTTTGTTGAGCGCATAGCGGGCGGAGGTGCAGTTGCGCAGCATCTGCGTCATCCAGGACAGCATCGCCATGTCGACCTTGGGCCGCAGGATCAGCGGCGCGTGCTGCATGAACAGCCATTTCATCGCCTTCACGGGAATGCCAGGCGCGGCCCAGGGCGAGCAATAGCCGAAGGAGACCTCGCCGGCATTGGCGAAGCTCGTTTCCAGCGCCGGGCCGGGCTGGCGATCGACGACCGTGACCTCATGCCCCGCTTTGGCAAGCTGGTAGGCGGAGGTGACGCCGATGATGCCGGCGCCGAGAACGATAACTTTCATGGTTTACCCGAGATTCTGCCGAGACCCGACACGAGTGTTCAACCCATCCGTTCGGATACGAAAGAGCCGGGAGAGGGCGGAAAGACGATGGTCTTGTTGCCATTGATGAACACGCGGCCATGGATATGGGCGTGAATGGCACGGGCGAGCACCTGGCTTTCGACATCGCGGCCTAGGCTGACGTAGTCGTCCGCCGACTGCGCATGTGTCACGCGCACGATGTCCTGTTCGATGATCGGGCCTTCGTCGAGGTCGGCGGTCACATAGTGCGAGGTCGCGCCGATCAGCTTCACGCCGCGCTCGAAAGCCTGCTTATAGGGGTGCGCACCCTTGAAGGACGGCAGGAAAGAGTGGTGGATGTTGATGATGCGGCCGGACATCTTCCTGCACATCTCGTCGGAGAGAACCTGCATGTAGCGGGCGAGCACGATGAGTTCTGCGCCTGTCTCCTCGACGATGCGCATCTGCTCGGCTTCGGCTTCCGGCTTATTCTCCTTCGTCACCTTGATGTGGTGGAAGGGGATGTCGTGATTCACCACGACCTTCTGGTAGTCGAAATGATTGGAGACGACGCCGACGATGTCGATCGGCAGCGCGCCGATCTTCCAGCGGTAGAGCAGGTCGTTGAGGCAATGGCCGAAGCGCGAGACCATGAGGATCACCTTGCGTTTGGCCGTCTCGTCGAAGAATTCCTCCTCCGCCTCGTAAGTCGCCGCGATCTCGGCGAAGCCCTCGCGCAGGTGCTCCAGCGTGCGGCCTTCCTCGGACTGGAAGCTGACGCGCATGAAATAGCGGCCGGTGCTCTTGTCGTCGAACTGGGCGCTGTCGGAAATGTTGCAGCCATTGGTGGACAGGTAGGTCGCGATTGCGGCGGTCACGCCCCGGATGGAGGGGCAGGCGACGCGCAGGGCGTAACGATTGGGAAGAGCGGACATTGGCGATCCCTTCGGGTCGGTCAGTCGATATGGACGGAGTGCTGGCGGCGGAAGGCCGTGAGCGTATTGGCGAGGAGGCAGGCGATGGTCATGGGGCCGACGCCGCCCGGAACCGGCGTGATGGCACCAGCGTGGCGGGCCTCCTCGAAGGCGACGTCGCCGACGATGCGCGACTTGCCGTCGATCTCCACGCGGTTGATGCCGACGTCGAGGACCACCGCCCCAGGCTTGATCCAGTCACCGCGCACGAGACCGGGCCGACCGACCGCGACGACGAGGATATCGGCAGTGCGGCAAAGCTCCGGCGTGTTCCTCGTGCGCGAATGGGCGACGGTCACCGTGCAGTTTTCCGAAAGCAGCAGTTGCGCCATCGGCTTGCCGACAATGTTGGATTTGCCGATCACCACGGCATGGAGGCCGGAGAGGTTTTCGCCGAGCCGGTCCTTCAGCAGCATGAGGCAGCCGAGCGGCGTGCAGGGCACCAATGCCGGCTGGCTGGTCGAAAGGCGCCCGGCATTGGAGATATGGAAGCCGTCGACATCTTTGTCGGGATTGATGCCTTGGATGACGGCGTTGGCATCGAGATGGACGGGCAGCGGCAGTTGCACGAGAATGCCGTGCACGGCGGGATCGACATTCAGCCGGTCGATCAGCGCCATCAGCTCGTCCTGCGTCGTGTCGGCCGCAAGCTCGTGCTTGAAGGAATTCATGCCGGCGGCGACCGTCTGGCGGTGCTTCGAGCCCACATAGACGGCACTGGCGGGATCTGCGCCGACAAGGACGACGGCAAGGCCCGGCACGGTGCCGGTCGCCTCTTTCAGCCGGGCAACGTCCTTGGCGACGTTTTCGAGCAAGCCGGCCGCGAACTTCTTGCCGTCGATGATCGCGCCGTCCGTGATTCTATCCATTCCCATGATATTCCCCTTTTGCGTCACTCGATGCCCGCTTAGGGGCCTGGAAGGCGCACTATGCAGGAGGGTGCGCCTTCGCTTCGTGGGAAGTCTTCGCCTAGTGCGCGTAGACCGGGAAGGTCGCCGTCAGCTTGGCCACCGTCGCCTTCGCGCCTTCGACGACATCATCCGCCTTGCCGGCCGCTTCCGCCTCTATGAGGTCGGCGATGGCGTTGCCCAGCGCCTTGAATTCGGCTTCCTTCAGGCCGCGCGTCGTCGCCGCCGACGTGCCGAGACGCATGCCGACCCATTCGGCGGGACGCGGGCTGTCGCCCGGGATCGGGTTCTTGTTCGAGGTGATGTTGGCGCGGGCGAGCACGTCTTCGACCTGCTTGCCGTTAAGGCCCTTGCTGGAGAGATCGAGCAGGACGATATGCGTGTCCGTGCCGCCCGAAACGATGCGCACGCCGCGGTCCGCCAGCGTTTCGGCCAGCACCCTGGCATTCGCCTTCACCTGATGCGCATAGGTCTTGAAATCGTCGCGCAGCGCCTCGCCGAGGCAGATCGCCTTGGCTGCAAGCACGTTGCTGTGCAGCGAGCCCTGCACGCCGGGGAAGACGGCGGCCTGCAGCTTCTTGAACCATTCCTCGTTGTTGGTGAGGATGAGGCCGCCGCGCGGGCCGCGAAGCGTCTTCGTGGTCGTGCAGGTGACGATATCCGCATGCGGGAAGGGGGAGGGATGGGCCCCGCCGGCGACCAGCCCGGCGATATGCGCCATGTCGACCATGAAATAGGCGCCGACCTTCTTTGCGATCTTCGCCATGCGCTCGAAGTCGAGTTCACGCGGATAGGCCGAGCCGCCGGTGATCAGGAGCTTCGGGCGAACCTCTTCCGCGATGCGCTCCATCTCGTCGTAGTCGATGACTTCGTTCTGCGAGTTGACATTGTAGTTGTGCGCCTCGAACCAGCGGCCCGAAAGGTTGCCCTTCATGCCGTGAGACAGGTGGCCGCCGGCGGCGAGGTCGAGCGACAGGACCTTTTCGCCCGGCTTCATCAGCAGGAAGAAGACGGCAAGGTTTGCCTGCGTGCCGGAATGCGGCTGGACGTTGGCATAGGCACAGCCGAAGAGTTCCTTGGCGCGGTCGATGGCCGCCTGCTCGACGACATCAACGAACTGGCCGCCGCCATGGAAACGGTTGCCAGGATAGCCTTCGAGCGTCTTGTTGGTCATCTCGTGGCCGAGTGCGTCGAGAACGGCGCGGCTGACGATGTTTTCCGAGGCGATCAGCTCGATCTGGTTCTGCTGGCGGGCGCGTTCGTTCTCGAGCGCCTGAGCGACGATCGGGTCGAATTCGTGCACCGGCGAATTGAAGTGGGCGTTTGTCTGTTCGGTCATGACCTGTCTCCGCGGAAGGGTATGAGGGCTTGGAGAAAGGCTAGCGACGGCTTCGATCCAGAAAAAGTTAATAATATTTGCATGTACGTTCTGATTTGCTAATCATTTGTTGTCAGCTTGAGGAGGAGATTATGGATCTTGCCCGCCTGCGCGCCCTGCGCGAACTTTCGATCCGCAAGACCATGGCGGCAGTCGCCGAGGCGCTCTACGTCTCGCCGTCGGCGGTTTCGCAACAAATCGCTTTGCTCGAACAGGAGGTGGGCATCGCGCTTATTGAGCGTCGTGGCCGGGGTGTTGAGCTTACGCCGGCCGGCAAACAGCTCGTGGAGCGTGCAGAGCGCATTCTTATCGAGCTGGAATCGGCGCGCGCCGACATTGCGGAACTGAAGAAGGTGATTGCCGGTGAGCTACGTGTGGCGGCGTTCCCATCGGTCGCATCGGCCGTGGTGGCTGGCGCTATTCATGAACTCCACCGTGCACATCCACACCTCACGGTGCAGTTCGATGAACTGGAACCCGCAGAAAGCCTGGCGGCGCTTCGCAGCTGGCAAACGGATATTGCGATCATCGACGATCTGAACGTTCCTGCGGGCGCCATCGACCCCAATATCGAGACAATCCCTCTGATGGAGGATGTCTTCAACGTGATGGTCTCGCAGACCCACGCCCTGGCAGAGCAGCCGACCGTTATGTTGCACCAACTGCGCGACGAGCGTTGGGCGCTCGATACGGCCTCTTCCGCCTATAACCGCATGATTACCGATGCGTGTCAGGAGGCTGGTTTTACGCCGAACATCGTTGCACGGTGCAAGGGGTTCGAGGTGACGATCGCACTTATACGCGACGGTTATGCAATATCGATCTTGCCCGGCCTGCGGGCGAGCTATGACCTGGAAGATGTCTGGGTCTGCAAACTCGAGCCGGAGATTCGCCGCAAGATCTCGCTGGCTTTCCGCAAAGGGGAGAAGCGCAGCCCTGCAGTGCAAGCGTTCATCAAAGAGGTAAACGGCAGGATCGGCACACATTATCGCCTGCCGATGGCAAATGCCGGGCTGCAGAGCGCGGCAGATATCCCTGGAGTCTGATAGTCGTGATAACGAAACAGTTTTGCTAAAGAGTTACTACAGGAAAATTAAGTAGACCTGAACATAGCGCATTCCTATCGTCCCCCTGTCGATTGATAAGGGTTCGCAACAAGTACCGATGCGAACTTAGGCCAATGGCGGGAACATCAGCTACAGAACGGCAAGAGCCGCTGTTGCCCTATCGCCCAAATCAGCTCTCGGCATGAGAACCGGGCTCTGCATCCGCTTGCAGGGGTCGGAACAAGATCTGTTCAAAATCCTGCGCTAAGGTCGAACGAACGGTGAACGTCACGCCGCTCGGAGGATTCGGCCGGGAAGCCGCAGGGGCCTGAAGCCTTCGGGCAACTGTTGTTCGGTGTCCCAGGAATAGATGCCGGTGAGATTTATGTGCTCCCAGCTGAGCGGTGAGATGTGCCTCAGCAGCTCGTCGGGAATATGCCGACCCCGCTGGCGCAAGTGTGCCGTCGCGCGACTGAGATAGACGGTGTTCCAATGAACGATGGCGCTGACCACGAGGTTTAGCCCCGAAGCACGGAACGCCTGGCTGTCAAAGGATCGATCCCGTATTTCGCCGCGCTCGTGGAAGAAGACAGCGCGTTTGAGCTTGTGGGCGGCTTCGCCCTTGTTGAGCCCGGCCTGGCAGCGCCGGCGCAAGGCCGGGTTTGAATACCATTCGATCATGAACAAGGTACGCTCAATACGGCCGAGCTCGCGCAAGGCTTTGGCGAGATCACTGGACTTTGACGATGAGCACCACTTCAGGATGGTCGATGGTGCAACGGTTCGTGTCGTGATCGATACGCCAAGACGCAAGAACTCGTCCCAATGCTCCAGGATGAGATCGGAATTGATCGGCACACCAATGTGTTTAGCCAGCTCCGGATAGGCATCCGCTTTCTCAAACGTATGGAATTTCCGGTCCTTGAGATTACGCATGCGAGGCGAGAAGCGCCTGTTGACGATGGGGAAAAGCCCGAAGAGCTGATCGCTGACACCGCCGGTGTCGGTGAACAGTTCCTCGATGTCGAGGATCGTGTCGTGGTCGAATAGGCCATCGAGCACATAGACGGCCTCGCTCTCGGTCGGGCTGATCGGCAGGATGCTGTAATAGCCGTATTGGTCAGAAAGCCCGCTGTAAAATTTCGATCCCGGTTCGCTGCCATAATGCAGGTTGATGTCACTGCGCTTGGCGGCCCTGTCGCTGGCGCGGAAGAATTGCCCATCAGACGACGCGGTCGTTCCGTCGCCCCAAATTTGCGAATGCGGATGCCGCGTGTGGGCATCGGTGACGCACGCCTGCGCGGCCCGATAGGTTTCCGAGCGGGCGTGGAAGCTGCGCATCCAGCCGATCTGGTGGGCGCTGATACCCTTGGAGGCTCCCGCCATACGCTTCGGGCCGAGATTGGTGCCATCCGCCAAAACGCCGGCCAGCATAGCGGCGATGTTTTGCGGCGCATCTCCCGTCCGGACATGGGTAAACTGGTCGGCAAATCCGGTCCATTCATGCACTTCCCTGAGAAGGTCCGGCACCTCGACCAGCGGATACATTTCCGTGATTTCGGCGTTGAGAGCTTCCGCCGCGGCGGGAACGTCGCTTGCATGTGGCGTCACGATCAGTGTGCCGTCTTCCATTCTGACGCCATCGAGCTTCCCGAAACGGGCTCGCCAAGCCAACCGTTTGAGGTTGACATCCATCATCTGGCGAACTTCCGCGAGCCAAGCCGCACCGTCGCTCGGGACACCGAGGCCGAGTTCATTTTCCTCCTTCAGGGCGACAAAGGCCGGCTTCGGCATGAGATGTTCGTCTATCGGCCGGAATGACCGGCTACCCTCGACCCAGACGTCTCGCGAATTCAGTCGGTCTCGCAAATGCGTAAGCGTCGCGATTTCGTAAAGCCGCCGATCCGGTTTTCCATCCTCGAAGATCAACTTTTTCTCGGTCGCTCCCAGATGGCCGACGGGCACGCGATCCGGCAAGATGCGACGCCCTTCCACATAAAGCATTTTCAGAGTCGCGATCGCCGCGAGCAGCGGATCGTGTCGGCGACGCGAGTGGAACGTGAACGCCTGAAGGAAGGCTCCTGCGAACTTGCGGATATTCCCATGTTGCTCAGCGGCCAGCACCAAAGGCGAAGCGTCGCTGCTTTCCACCATCGCCTCGAGACCAGGCTTGATCTGCAGCAGCCTATGCCAACCGACTTTCCGATTTACCATCTCGATCGCGTCTTCGTCGGCATCATTGGCGGCCTGCAGCGCCAAAATCGTATCAAGGAATAGTCGCAGTGCCTTGGATGTTTCCACGCGGGTGTTCATGTGGCGCTGCTTTTTCCGGTTGTTGACCTGAGAGAACAGCCGGCCCATCAGCTTGATGAACATCATCACCGCGTCGTCGGTAAGCTTCTGGCCGACTTTAATGACCTGCGCAACGATTGTCGCGCGGCGACGGTTGGCGCTGAAGTCACTGGCAAGCCAGGCTGGCGTTGCCTCCCCCTCACGGATCATCTGGTCCCATCTCCCGGAAGGAATGCGAGCCTGTAAACGGGGATCAATCCCCAGCGAGCGCACGAAGGCGATACGCTCCGTCAAGCCGACCAGGTTCCCCGCTCCCGGTGCGTCTGGAGCAGAACGCAGCCAATGATAGCGCGTCTGTCCGATCGCCGGATCAACGCCTAACAGGGCATCTAGGGTTTCGAGCTTTTCCGAATCGAGATCCGAGATCAGCGCGCGCTCAGCGCGACGGCGTGCAATGGCACGCGCTGCCAAGCCCATGCGTTCCATCATGTTCACCGCCGGCAGGAGAACCCGGCGCTCCCGGTACGCGGTAATGATCGCTTTTGCGATCGGCGCTCCCTTATCTGTTGTTGAGGCGGCCTCGATGGCTGCCAGCAACGCCGCACGACGATCATCTGCGGCCGGTGTCCTCATTTCCAGATAACCGAGCAGATGCGCGACGTGGTTCATGCGCGTCTCTTCACGACGGGCATACCACTCGAATGAAGCAGGGTCGGCGCCGATTTGCTCAGCAACATAGTGGAGCATCGCCTTTGGGAGTGCTTCGTTGGCCATGAGCGCGCGGCCGGGATAGCGCATCAGGCAGAGCTGCACCGCAAAGCCAAGCCGATTATGCTCGCGTCGGCGAATCTCGATTTCAAGTCGATCGGCCGGCGATAGGGAATAATGGCGGATCAGGCTGTCTTCGTCGGTTGGAACGTCGAAAAGCTCCTGTCGATCCTGAGGCTTGAGAAGGGTCCGCCGGGCCACCGTTTTACTCCTTACAACATACGCTGGTGGCCAATCCTCTGTACGGAAACGGTCGATTTCGTACAGGGGCAAAACAGCCTGTCCACAAATTATCTTGACATGCTTTTGAACAGGCGGGATATTTCGGACATCCTATTCGGACGAAATTCGACCTATGCCACGCACCTTTGCCTATGTCCGCGTCTCCACGATCGGGCAAACCACCGAAAACCAGATTCAGGAAATCGAAGCCGCCGGCTTTCAGGTCGAGCCGCGCCGGATCGTCACCGAGACGATTTCCGGCAGCACCGCCATTGCGCAGCGCCGCGGCTTTTCCCGGCTTATGGACAAGCTGGAGTCCGGCGACGTTCTAATCGTGACTAAGCTTGATCGCCTCGGCCGCGATGCGATCGACGTCAGCACCACGGTTAAGGCTCTGGCCGAAATGGGCGTGCGCGTCTATTGCCTTGCGCTCGGCGGCGCAGATCTCACCAGCTCGGCCGGCACGATGACCATGACCGTGCTCAACGCCGTCGCCCAGTTCGAGCGCGATTTGCTGATCGAGCGGACGCAATCCGGTCTCAAGCGCGCCAAATCGGAAGGAAAGGCCCTCGGCCGCCCCTCGACGCTCAGCGACAAACAGAAGCAGGATGTGCGCGACGATCTCGCAACTGGGATGAGCGTTTCAGCGATCGCCAGGAAATTCATGACCAGTCGTCAAACCATTATGCGGGTTCGAGACGAGGGTTCACGATCCGTTCGACCTTAGCGCAGGATTTTGAACAGATCTTGTTCCGACCCCTTGCAGGGCGCTCGCGATATTCACAGGGGAACGCAATGAAAATGATCAAGCTTCTCACGGCCGGCGCATTTGCTGGTCTCGCTCTTACCGCAGGTCACGCATCGGCCTCCGTCCTCGATACGGTGAAGGAACGCGGTACGCTGAACTGCGGCACGGACAACACGGCGCCCGGCTTCGGTTACCTCAACACGACGACCGGCCAGATGGAAGGTCTCGACGTCGATTTCTGCCGCGCCGTCGCGGCCGCCGTTCTCGGCGATGCCTCGAAGGTCAAGTTCGTCACCGTCACGGACAAGAGCCGCTTCGACGCAGTGCTCACCAACCAGGTCGACGTCGTCTTCGCGCACACGACCATCAAGCCGGCGCGCGAATCCTCGATCGCCATCGATTTCCTGCCGATCAACTTCTACGATGGCACGGGCATCATGGTGAAGACGGATTCCGGCGTCAAGGAATTCGCCGATCTCGACGGCGCCACCTTCTGCACGACGCAGGGCTCCGTGACCGAGACGGTCCTAACCAGCGCCTTCAAGGCACGCGGCTGGGAAGGCTCTAAGGTTCTGACCTACGAAAACCTCGAAAAGCTTTTCGCCGCCCTCAATTCCGGCCGCTGCAACGCGATGAGCACCGACAAGTCCGCGCTCGCCGCCTGGGCCGGCAATTCGCCGAAGCCCGACGACTACCTAATCCTGCCCGACACGCTCGACAAGTCGCCCTTCGGCGGCTTCGTCGCGGCGAACGATTCCAAGTGGCGCAACGCGCTGCGCTGGATCACCTACGGTCTCTTCCAGGCTGAAGAATCCGAGATTACCCAGGCAAATCTCGAGGAGAAGCTGAAGAGCGAAGATCCCTTCGTCCAGAAGTTCCTCGGCGTCGGCGGCGGCTATGGCAAGGACTTCGGCCTTCCGGACGACTTCGTCGCGCAGGCGATCAAGGCTACCGGCAACTACGGCGAGATCTACGACCGTAACCTCGGGCCGAACACCAAGATGTTCCTCGACCGCAAGGGCACGCCGAACGCCCAGTGGTCGCAGGGTGGCTCGATCTACTCGCCGCTCTGGAACTGATCTTCCCCATGACCGGACCGGGGCGGCACGCCGCCCCAGTCCCTTCCTCGGTTCTGGTATCTCGACATGACTGTGCACCAAGCGAACGCGCCCGGAAATGCGGCTGACGATGACGTTCTGGCCCGCCGCCGGCGCAACCGGATACGGTACGACGCCACCCAGTTCGCCATCATCGCGGCTGCTGTCGTCCTGGTGGTCCTCTTTGCCTATGCGGTAAAGGAAGGGCTTGCCCGTCACGGGATCAAATTCAGCTTCTCGTTCCTCTGGGATGCCGCCGGCTTCGACATCAGCGAAGGCAAGACCTTCGTCTTCGACGGCGGCTTCTGGCCGGCCTTCACGGATTTCACGTCGGACCGCCTGATCGCGCAGGCCTTCGTCGCAGGCATATTCAACACGATCAAGGTCGCCGTCCTCGCCATCGTGCTCAGCACCGTGCTCGGTACGATGCTCGGCGTCGGCCGGCTCTCGACGAACTGGGTGGTGCGCAATCTCTCCTTCTGGTGCGTGGAGTTCGTGCGCAACACGCCGCTCCTGATCCAGCTCGTCTTCTGGTACTTCGCCGTTGTCCTGCATTTCCCGCCGATCGCCGCCGCCGCCAAGTTCTATGGCGTCGTGATCAGCCAGCAGGGCCTCTATTTCCCCGTGCCCACCTGGCAGGGAGGGGATTCGACGCTCGCCATCGGAACCGCGACCGCATTCTGGGTTGCGCTCCTCGGCCTGATTTTCGACCGCCACAAGTCTGTCCGCTGGATCTGCGCCGGCGCGGTAGTCTTGCTTGCCGGCATCATGTTCTCGACCGGCATCCTGGGCCTCGACGTGCCCGTCGCCTCGAAGTTCCAGGCGCGCGGCGGCTCGAGCATGAGCCCTGAAATGGCCGCGCTCCTCCTCGCCATCGTCGTCAACAGTGCTTCCTACATCGCGGAGATCGTGCGCGGCGCCATCGACGCGTTGCCGAAGGGGCAATGGGAGGCCGCGGCCTCGCTCAGCCTGACAAGCCGGGACGCGGTCAACGATATCATCCTGCCGCAGGTTTTCCGCGTCGTGCTGCCGTCCTTCGGCAACCAGTATATCAGCCTGGCGAAGAACACGGCGCTGGGCATCGCCATCGGCTATCCCGAACTCTTCAACATCTACGGCACCATTGCCAACCAGACCGGTCACAGCCTCGAAGGCATCGTGATCGTGATGATGTCCTATCTGATCCTCAGCTGGGCCATAAGCGCCGCCGTCGGCTGGGCCGACCGCCGCATGACCAAACGTGGAGCCTCGCGATGATCGCCAATTCCCTGAAATGGTCGCGGTACAACCTGTTCGGCAAACCGTTCGACGCCCTTCTGTCTCTTACGGTCATCCCCGGTGTTCTCTGGCTCATCTGGCAGATCGTCCGCTGGGCATTGACGGTAGCGCAATGGGATATCATTCCGCGGAGCCAGCGCGTGCTCATGATCGGTATCTTCCCAGCCGATCAGGCATGGCGCGCTTGGGTCGCGATCATGATCGTCGCTGCCATGGTTGGTGCGGGGCTCGGATGCGTGTTCGCATTCAGGAAATATCACGCTGTCGCTACGTTTTCGCAGTTGAGGACTGCACACGCTTGAACCACGGCCATACCTTCATCCCTCGTGTCGTTCATTATGTTCGCGAATCCGGTTTCACGGTCGCTTCTCGCAATGACCGCTTCGAAATGCTCCGGCTGAAGAATGAACGGCTCTGCTGCAAACTGCTGCGGCTTTTTGGGCAGCAAACCGGCGCTGTTAAGGGCTTCCATCGCGCGGGCGCTCAAAGGGCTGACTTGAGCCTGATCGACTGCTGCCAAGCTGTTCTCGTAGGGAACGAAAGCCCCGCCGATACCTACATTCCACGTCTCGATGACATCCAGCCATGAAATAGGAAGGATAAAGACGCCTCCCTGCGGAAAGCGATCTAGGATGACGTTGAGATGCGCCAGTTGCGGCGGCGTTGCACCTGGCTCCCAACAAAGGGCAATGCGACGGGTTGACTTGTAGTGATCGAGATAACCCGCGTCCTTTGCATCGGTTTTCTGCCAAGGAGCTTCGAAAGCAACGAGCGGGAAGGGGAGCTTCAGGAGGTCTATGTGCGCTTGCGATACGTGCAGCGGATCAAGCAGCTCTGCGCAGTTGGGCAGGATAAATTTCACTGATCTGCGAAGCATATCGCTGACGATGCGGATCGCGTTGATGGACTGAACAAAATGCGGGGGGAGACGCTGTACGACCTCTTTCATGCTCTCAATCGCATGGGCGCTATAGTTCAGCGCCGTAAAGTTCTCGCCTGTCTCCATTTCTAGTCTCCTTGCCCGTAGATCACTTCCAGAAGACCACGGGCATCCGCGTCTTCAATTGCTTTCAAAGCCGCCGCATGTCCGGCGACATTTTCACGTTCTCGTGCGAAGCGCGCTTCAACATCGCGCTTGAGAGTTTGGATCAGCTCGTGCTTCTCGGCGGTAGGAAAGACGGCATAGTGCTCAGCGGCCGCGAAGGCGACGTGCGGGATCGTAAACTCGTCAAGCGTCGGTTCATCTACATGATCCGAAGGCATGGGATCAGACCTTCACAACATATTCGGGCTTGATGGGAATGCCTGTTTCCATATTGACGCAGCAAGGCGGGATGGGGATCATGCGGCCATCAGCCAGATGGCGAATATGACCTCTTCGCCAGTGTGGTTTGACGGTCCAGCCGCCCTCTCCCTTCCGGTTTTGTGATGCCTGTTGGCTGGCGCGAACATCGATCACGATCATTGGGCCAATAGGCGGCTTTTTCTTCTGCAAGCGCTGCTTGTTCAAGCGCGCCGGGGCAGGCTCTTCCCGGCGGATGGCTTGCGGAGTGGCAAGGGCGCCGATCAGCGCCGCTGACACACCAAAGCCCGTGTCCACGAGCAGTTGCGTCGAATCGTTGTCGGCGTGGCTGACAAGGACGTGCTTGTGATCGCCGCAAACTCTCTGTCCGACTTGATTCAGGAAGACCAAGCCATTGCGGCGATGATTTTCGAACATGACGCGCACGGAAAGCGAGACGAGCTTTCCATCGATAGGGCTCATATTTTTCTCACAGAGAGCCGCCATATGGACGTGCTCATCGAGCACCTTCTGCACCCACGAGACCCAAAAAACATCGTGAGGGATAGGAGCAACTTCCGCGTCCCATAGCTCGTTGGCAAAGTCTATGAATGTTTGGAGGGTATCGTCTTTGGGGTCTGCATCGAGAAAGCTGAAGGTAAATTCGGCGGCGCTGGCGGCGCACGCCTCAACATGCCGGGCCATCTCATCGATCTCATTGGCCTTCCATGGCTCCATTGAGCGGTAGTGGCCGGATTTCAGGTGTTCGAGGGCTGTGTGCAATCGCATTGATGGATCTCCGGTTTACGACTGACACCATTGGTTTCGATCACGGTATCCTCCGCGATAGGCATGGCCGAGGCCGAGCTTGATCATCTGGTCTGCAATGTCTCCATGCTGCGTCATCACCTGCGTCAACACGCGGCCATAGCGATCTTCGCCTTGATCTCGGTATTGGATGCCGGGCGTGCTCATGAGACGCTGAAGCTGTTGGGTAGCGCGATCCGCAAGCGCTCGCTCCTGACCGCAACGAGCGCCTTCGCCAGCTTCTGGTGCGTCATAACCGACGATCCGGTACTTAATGCCGTCCCGCCAGAACGTGTCTCCATCGACGATGCAGGTTATCCGCTTGCCCGTAGTGCAGATCGGCCATTGATCCTGTGCTGTTGCGGGTAATGAGGTGGTGAGTGCTGCGAGAGCAGCGATTCCAGCTCTGATATGCAATTCTTGCTCCCTTCAATTGTCCTCAGCTTCGCGCTCTTCGGCTGCTGCCTCGATCTTTTTCGCCAACTGTTTTTTTACCCGGCGTGTCGCGCCGGCATCTTTTTGATCGGGAGGTAGTATTTCATGTAGGAAGAGGCCGTTTCGATATCCTTCTCAGTGTGGCCGAGCGCTTCTGCGAAGAATGCGGCTTTCGTCTTCGACTTAGGCCGGAAAAACTGGTCCGCGATTTCCGCGTACAGTGCGCGAACGTTATGCGCCTTGATTTTCTTGGCTTCGATCACGTTCGGCGTGTCTTCGAGCGAGACTTTTGGCCAGAGTTTTTCGAGGATTTCGTCACGGACGGCGGGAAGGATGCACTTGGGGTTCGGAGCGCGCAGCAAGTCTGCTTTGAATTCGTCGCTCGTCATCTCGCGCCATATCTGGCCACTTTCACTGTAGCGGAGCACCATCCAAGCAAAAATGACATCTCGCGCTTTTGTCAGCACGGGGATCGGAAACGACTGGTCGAATTGCGTCCCCTCGTTTCCACGAGTCTTTGCCTGTCCGGAGAATAGGACGCGCCACGTCTCGTAGCCACGGCCACGGGTATGTTCTGTGTTCGTGGTCGGGTCTGCCATAATCGGCAGGGGCGAGAAGACGCCTTGGCAGAAGATTTCGAAAGGGCGACGGCCGGTCAGGATACCGAGAGCCACGCCGATCTCGACGGCGCGTGTTCTCGATATATCAGAGGCCGTTTCACGAGCTGCTTGTTCCAAGGCGCTCCAAGAGGCGTCTGTGGCCGGAATAAGCTCCTTTGCGCGATCTAGGATATCCTGCCAGTGTGGCATAGGCACCAAGTCGCGGTGTTGCTCAACAATTGCATCTCGATATTGGATGGATCGGGCCTTTTGGGCATCTTCGGGTGGTCTGACGATGGAAAGCGTTAGTTCATCATCCAGTCCGCGTCTGCGAAGCTCGTTGCGATAGGCGGCGGTTGTCGTCAGAACGGTGTTGCTCTTGAGGGTTTGCAGCATTTCGTCCAGCTCCGACTTCCAGAGCTTCCCGAGGCCGCGCTTATAGACGGCGCTGGCCTGCTTTTCGGTCTTGCCCTCTGCGAGCGAACGATCGTGCTCTTCTTTGAGCGTTTGAGCTGCTGTGCCAAACAGATCAATACTATCGGCGCGGGTCGCCTTGCGCCCGCCAGCGCCGCGAGATTCAACCGTGCGGAGTGGATCGTCAGAGCGGTCGAGGACCTTAACGAAGTGCAGCGCCGGGTGATTGTCACCGTAGGCTTCACGAATTGCATTGCGGTAGCGCGAGGCATAGATGTTGCGCGTCGATACGGACTTGTCCGCAAACGTCTCCATTCCTTTTCCCAAAGGTCGGCGTAATCATCGGCGTCGGCTGTCAGGTTTGCAACAAATGTTGCAATGGCATCCTTGACCACCGGGCGACGGCCGGTCTTTGCACGCTGCTGTTCGTCGGCGTCGGTCTTCTTCGCGTTCATTGAACTTTCTCATTTCCTTGATGTGCGGTGATCATTGGCGAAGGCTTCATGAAGCCGCTCACTGCGGTTCGCTTTCATCGCTGACTGTGAAAACCACCGTTTCACCTTCGATAGTGTACGGCACCTTTTTGCTAAGGAGCTGATCGGCCGCGATTTCCGGCAGATTGTAGGTTTCCACGATGACCTTGCGCAGTTGGGGCCTGTCGTCTTCGAAATGATATCCATTAATCGCCCATGCGACGATTCCGGGCGTGTGAACGGCGGGGCTTGATCCGAGACGGTAGGTTGCCATTTGCGATCTCCTTGGATGACTATGGAGGCAGAATAAAATAAAAATATATGGTCGGCAACATAAAAAGTAAAAATAACGACTGTTTATTTTATTAAATTGAGGGAGCAAAGCCCGATTATGCCCTTGTAGCGCGTAGCGTCACATGCTACATAGGAGTATGATAATCGGCTTTCGACACAAGGGGCTTGAGACCCTTTACAAAACCGGCTCTGCCCGTGGGGTTCAAGCTGCTCATGCGCCGAAGCTGTCCCGTATCCTTGCTGCCTTAAATGCAGCGGCATCGCCTGCCGAACTGAACCAACCAGCCTACAAGCTACACCCCTTGAAAGGGACGCTGAAGGGGCATTGGTCGATATGGGTAAATGGCAACTGGAGGGTTACTTTCCGGTTTGTCGGAGCTGACGTGGAGTTGGTCGATTACGTGGATTATCATTGAAGGAGACATACAGTGATGAAGAACCATCCCCATCCGGGCGAGCTGCTTCGCGAGGATGTTTTGGTGCCTCTCGGCATTGAGGTGACTGACGCGGCGCAGCGCCTTGGAATTGCCCGGTCTACGCTCTCTCGGATCATCAACGGGAAGGCTGGCATTAGTCCTGATCTGGCGATCCGGCTTGAACGTGCTGGCGTCAGCACCGCACGGTTTTGGATGAATTTGCAGTTGAACTACGAACTGTCCAAGGCCGAAGCGCGGGATCAGCCGGAAGTGAGGCCATTGCAGTCGGCAGCGGCTTGAAAATCGGAATCGTTCGTTCATTGGATTTGGCACGCCCAAACGTTACCAGTCTTTGCAGGATATCGAGGGAACCAAGATGAACGTCGTTTTTGCAGCAATAAGCGCCAGCCTCTTTTTGGCAATGCCTGCGATGGCTCAAAAGAGCGAAGTGAAACGCTCTCAACCATTTCAGGCGCAGGAGCGTTGCGAGACCAGATTGCAGGGACCGGAGCAGGAGCTATGCGAGGTGGCACAAAAGGCGACCCATGCGCCTAGCGGAAACCAAGAGAGCAGCGGAAGACAATAAGGGCACAGCCAGGTCATCGGGGCCTAGCTGCAAGCGTACCAGCGTCCCGCGCCATCTCTTCTGCTGTACCCCATGCGTCTTCCCGGTCTTGAGTGTAGTATGCGATTGCCTCTGCCCTTTCACGCGAAAGGTTGGGGCGAGAGATGCGATATTCGCCCTCCCGCTTACTGATTGTCAGGCCGAGGGCGCGCACCGCGCCAAACAGGGCCTTGTCGTTTCGTGTGGGAACGTTGAGAGCATCGGCGATAATTTTGGCTACAGTCACCATGTGCATTCGATCTCCGGTTAGAATTCGTATGTTCGAGTGCCGTCCGGCAGCTCGCAGGCGATTTCCACGTGCAAGCTTTCGATCTCGTCCGTCTCGTAGTATTCGTCACGCCACTTGATCGCCGCTCCGTAGCTCTCAGCCGTGTGCACGTCGCATTCGCGCTCGTAGCCTGCGTTTTCCACCACAGTGTATCGCTTCTTCATATCAGCGTCCTTTCGGTGATGCTGCGGGCATCGAGGGGATCGTGCCGTAGGTGTACGTATCCAGCTTCTGGTTGGCGTGCTCGCGCTCGGCCTTGCGGATATCGCGACCATATCTGAGCGGATCAAAGTAGAACTCGATCTCAAGGCCAAGATCGCCATATGTGGCGACGTAGAACCGGGGCATTTCTACCCGGCGCTGTTTAGGCATTTTGTCATCTCATCGTTTCCTTGTGGCTGATTTGAAGGTGTGTTCGACGGTGATTTTGAGGAAGAGGGGGATGGAGATTTCGAGGGCGATTTTGGTAGAGCCGTTGGGTTTGAGCTTTGCGAGGATACGGGCGAAGGAAGCCTTGAGGCGTCGGCCGGTTGCGCGGCAGAACTGGAACGTCTGGAACATTTGCGGACCTTTCGTTAGGCATCAGCGCCATGTGAAGACTATAGGCTTGAGGCCGCAGGCGGTCAACATAAAAAGTAAAAATAACTGAAAATAATTTTACGAAATAGGCGATTAAGGGGCTTGCGTTTAGTAAAAATATCAGGCATATTGAGACCATGAAGAGCGGGAAAGCGGGTTCCACCATGACGACGACGAGAAAAGTAAAAAAAAGCGAGAAAAGTAAAAATAATTGTTGACCTGAGCGCAGAAAACGGCCATAGTAGGATTGGAAAAGGCTCCGATATTGGCTGAACGCGCAAGAAAAGTAAAAAAATCGCGATATGGGCGATAAAAAGTAAAAATAATGCTTGCGATTAGTAAAAATAGCTGGTAATATAGTAAAATTATGCGGGTGAAAGGACACAGGCGGCGCGTTTAATATAAAACTACACCGGTGTAGTTTTATATTAAACGCGCCGCCTGTGTCCCTTTCACCCGCATAATTTTACTATATTACCAGCTATTTTTACTAATCGCAAGCATTATTTTTACTTTTTATCGCCCATATCGCGATTTTTTTACTTTTCTTGCGCGTTCAGCCAATATCGGAGCCTTTTCCAATCCTACTATGGCCGTTTTCTGCGCTCAGGTCAACAATTATTTTTACTTTTCTCGCTTTTTTTACTTTTCTCGTCGTCGTCATGGTGGAACCGCTTTCCCGCTCTTCATGGTCTCAATATGCCTGATATTTTTACTAAACGCAAGCCCCTTAATCGCCTATTTCGTAAAATTATTTTCAGTTATTTTTACTTTTTATGTTGACCGCCTGCGGCCTCAAGCCTATAGTCTTCACATGGCGCTGATGCCTAACGAAAGGTCCGCAAATGTTCCAGACGTTCCAGTTCTGCCGCGCAACCGGCCGACGCCTCAAGGCTTCCTTCGCCGTATCCTCGCAAAGCTCAAACCCAACGGCTCTACCAAAATCGCCCTCGAAATCTCCATCCCCCTCTTCCTCAAAATCACCGTCGAACACACCTTCAAATCAGCCACAAGGAAACGATGAGATGACAAAATGCCTAAACAGCGCCGGGGTAGAAATGCCCCGGTTCTACGTCGCCACATATGGCGATCTTGGCCTTGAGATCGAGTTCTACTTTGATCCGCTCAGATATGGTCGCGATATCCGCAAGGCCGAGCGCGAGCACGCCAACCAGAAGCTGGATACGTACACCTACGGCACGATCCCTCGATGCCCGCAGCATCACCGAAAGGACGCTGATATGAAGAAGCGATACACTGTGGTGGAAAACGCAGGCTACGAGCGCGAATGCGACGTGCACACGGCTGAGAGCTACGGAGCGGCGATCAAGTGGCGTGACGAATACTACGAGACGGACGAGATCGAAAGCTTGCACGTGGAAATCGCCTGCGAGCTGCCGGACGGCACTCGAACATACGAATTCTAACCGGAGATCGAATGCACATGGTGACTGTAGCCAAAATTATCGCCGATGCTCTCAACGTTCCCACACGAAACGACAAGGCCCTGTTTGGCGCGGTGCGCGCCCTCGGCCTGACAATCAGTAAGCGGGAGGGCGAATATCGCATCTCTCGCCCCAACCTTTCGCGTGAAAGGGCAGAGGCAATCGCATACTACACTCAAGACCGGGAAGACGCATGGGGTACAGCAGAAGAGATGGCGCGGGACGCTGGTACGCTTGGCAGCTAGGCCCGATGACCTGGCTGTGCCCTTATTGTCTTCCGCTGCTCTCTTGGTTTCCGCTAGGCGCATGGGTCGCCTTTTGTGCCACCTCGCATAGCTCCTGCTCCGGTCCCTGCAATCTGGTCTCGCAACGCTCCTGCGCCTGAAATGGTTGAGAGCGTTTCACTTCGCTCTTTTGAGCCATCGCAGGCATTGCCAAAAAGAGGCTGGCGCTTATTGCTGCAAAAACGACGTTCATCTTGGTTCCCTCGATATCCTGCAAAGACTGGTAACGTTTGGGCGTGCCAAATCCAATGAACGAACGATTCCGATTTTCAAGCCGCTGCCGACTGCAATGGCCTCACTTCCGGCTGATCCCGCGCTTCGGCCTTGGACAGTTCGTAGTTCAACTGCAAATTCATCCAAAACCGTGCGGTGCTGACGCCAGCACGTTCAAGCCGGATCGCCAGATCAGGACTAATGCCAGCCTTCCCGTTGATGATCCGAGAGAGCGTAGACCGGGCAATTCCAAGGCGCTGCGCCGCGTCAGTCACCTCAATGCCGAGAGGCACCAAAACATCCTCGCGAAGCAGCTCGCCCGGATGGGGATGGTTCTTCATCACTGTATGTCTCCTTCAATGATAATCCACGTAATCGACCAACTCCACGTCAGCTCCGACAAACCGGAAAGTAACCTCCAGTTGCCATTTACCCATATCGACCAATGCCCCTTCAGCGTCCCTTTCAAGGGGTGTAGCTTGTAGGCTGGTTGGTTCAGTTCGGCAGGCGATGCCGCTGCATTTAAGGCAGCAAGGATACGGGACAGCTTCGGCGCATGAGCAGCTTGAACCCCACGGGCAGAGCCGGTTTTGTAAAGGGTCTCAAGCCCTTGTGTCGAAAGCCGATTATCATACTCCTATGTAGCATGTGACGCTACGCGCTACAAGGGCATAATCGGGCTTTGCTCCCTCAATTTAATAAAATAAACAGTCGTTATTTTTACTTTTTATGTTGCCGACCATATATTTTTATTTTATTCTGCCTCCATAGTCATCCAAGGAGATCGCAAATGGCAACCTACCGTCTCGGATCAAGCCCCGCCGTTCACACGCCCGGAATCGTCGCATGGGCGATTAATGGATATCATTTCGAAGACGACAGGCCCAACTGCGCAAGGTCATCGTGGAAAACCTACAATCTGCCGGAAATCGCGGCCGATCAGCTCCTTAGCAAAAAGGTGCCGTACACTATCGAAGGTGAAACGGTGGTTTTCACAGTCAGCGATGAAAGCGAACCGCAGTGAGCGGCTTCATGAAGCCTTCGCCAATGATCACCGCACATCAAGGAAATGAGAAAGTTCAATGAACGCGAAGAAGACCGACGCCGACGAACAGCAGCGTGCAAAGACCGGCCGTCGCCCGGTGGTCAAGGATGCCATTGCAACATTTGTTGCAAACCTGACAGCCGACGCCGATGATTACGCCGACCTTTGGGAAAAGGAATGGGAGACGTTTGCGGACAAGTCCGTATCGACGCGCAACATCTATGCCTCGCGCTACCGCAATGCAATTCGTGAAGCCTACGGTGACAATCACCCGGCGCTGCACTTCGTTAAGGTCCTCGACCGCTCTGACGATCCACTCCGCACGGTTGAAATCTCGCGGCGCTGGCGGGCGCAAGGCGACCCGCGCCGATAGTATTGATCTGTTTGGCACAGCAGCTCAAACGCTCAAAGAAGAGCACGATCGTTCGCTCGCAGAGGGCAAGACCGAAAAGCAGGCCAGCGCCGTCTATAAGCGCGGCCTCGGGAAGCTCTGGAAGTCGGAGCTGGACGAAATGCTGCAAACCCTCAAGAGCAACACCGTTCTGACGACAACCGCCGCCTATCGCAACGAGCTTCGCAGACGCGGACTGGATGATGAACTAACGCTTTCCATCGTCAGACCACCGAAGATGCCCAAAAGGCCCGATCCATCCAATATCGAGATGCAATTGTTGAGCAACACCGCGACTTGGTGCCTATGCCACACTGGCAGGATATCCTAGATCGCGCAAAGGAGCTTATTCCGGCCACAGACGCCTCTTGGAGCGCCTTGGAACAAGCAGCTCGTGAAAACGGCCTCTGATATATCGAGAACACGCGCCGTCGAGATCGGCGTGGCTCTCGGTATCCTGACCGGCCGTCGCCCTTTCGAAATCTTCTGCCAAGGCGTCTTCTCGCCCCTGCCGATTATGGCAGACCCGACCACGAACACAGAACATACCCGTGGCCGTGGCTACGAGACGTGGCGCGTCCTATTCTCCGGACAGGCAAAGACTCGTGGAAACGAGGGACGCAATTCGACCAGTCGTTTCCGATCCCCGTGCTGACAAAAGCGCGAGATGTCATTTTTGCTTGGATGGTGCTCCGCTACAGTGAAAGTGGCCAGATATGGCGCGAGATGACGAGCGACGAATTCAAAGCAGACTTGCTGCGCGCTCCGAACCCCAAGTGCATCCTTCCCGCCGTCCGTGACGAAATCCTCGAAAAACTCTGCCAAAAGTCTCGCTCGAAGACACGCCGAACGTGATCGAAGCCAAGAAAATCAAGGCGCATAACGTTCGCGCACTGTACGCGGAAATCGCGGACCAGTTTTTCCGGCCTAAGTCGAAGACGAAAGCCGCATTCTTCGCAGAAGCGCTCGGCCACACTGAGAAGGATATCGAAACGGCCTCTTCCTACATGAAATACTACCTCCCGATCAAAAAGATGCGGCGCGACACGCCGGGTAAAAAAACAGTTGGCGAAAAAGATCGAGGCAGCAGCCGAAGAGCGCGAAGCTGAGGACAATTGAAGGGAGCAAGAATTGCATATCAGAGCTGGAATCGCTGCTCTCGCAGCACTCACCACCTCATTACCCGCAACAGCACAGGATCAATGGCCGATCTGCACTACGGGCAAGCGGATAACCTGCATCGTCGATGGAGACACGTTCTGGCGGGACGGCATTAAGTACCGGATCGTCGGTTATGACGCACCAGAAGCTGGCGAAGGCGCTCGTTGCGTCAGGAGCGAGCGCTTGCGGATCGCGCTACCCAACAGCTTCAGCGTCTCATGAGCACGCCCGGCATCCAATACCGAGATCAAGCGAAGATCGCTATGGCGCGTGTTGACGCAGGTGATGACGCAGCATGGAGACATTGCAGACCAGATGATCAAGCTCGGCCTCGGCCATGCCTATCGCGGAGGATACCGTGATCGAAACCAATGGTGTCAGTCGTAAACCGGAGATCCATCAATGCGATTGCACACAGCCTCGAACACCTGAAATCCGCCACTACCGCTCAATGGAGCCATGGAAGGCCAATGAGATCGATGAGATGGCCGGCATGTTGAGGCGTGCGCCGCCAGCGCCGCCGAATTTACCTTCAGCTTTCTCGATGCAGACCCCAAAGACGATACCCTCCAAACATTCATAGACTTTGCCAACGAGCTATGGACGCGGAAGTTGCTCCTATCCCTCACGATGTTTTTTGGTCTCGTGGGTGCAGAAGGTGCTCGATGAGCACGTCCATATGGCGGCTCTCTGTGAGAAAAATATGAGCCCTATCGATGGAAAGCTCGTCTCGCTTTCCGTGCGCGTCATGTTCGAAAATCATCGCCGCAATGGCTTGGTCTTCCTGAATCAAGTCGGACAGAGAGTTTGCGGCGATCACAAGCACGTCCTTGTCAGCCACGCCGACAACGATTCGACGCAACTGCTCGTGGACACGGGCTTTGGTGTGTCAGCGGCGCTGATCGGCGCCCTTGCCACTCCGCAAGCCATCCGCCGGGAAGAGCCTGCCCCGGCGCGCTTGAACAAGCAGCGCTTGCAGAAGAAAAAGCCGCCTATTGGCCAATGATCGTGATCGATGTTCGCGCCAGCCAACAGGCATCACAAAACCGGAAGGGAGAGGGCGGCTGGACCGTCAAACCACACTGGCGAAGAGGTCATATTCGCCATCTGGCTGATGGCCGATGATCCCCATCCCGCTTGCTGCGTCAATATGGAAACAGGCATTCCCATCAAGCCGAATATGTTGTGAAGGTCTGATCCCATGCCTTCGGATCATGTAGATGAACCGACGCTTGACGAGTTTACGATCCCGCACGTCGCCTTCGCGGCCGCTGAGCACTATGCCGTCTTTCCTACCGCCGAGAAGCACGAGCTGATCCAAACTCTCAAGCGCGATGTTGAAGCGCGCTTCGCACGAGAACGTGAAAATGTCGCCGGACATGCGGCGGCTTTGAAAGCAATTGAAGACGCGGATGCCCGTGGTCTTCTGGAAGTGATCTACGGGCAAGGAGACTAGAAATGGAGACAGGCGAGAACTTTACGGCGCTGAACTATAGCGCCCATGCGATTGAGAGCATGAAAGAGGTCGTACAGCGTCTCCCCCGCATTTTGTTCAGTCCATCAACGCGATCCGCATCGTCAGCGATATGCTTCGCAGATCAGTGAAATTTATCCTGCCCAACTGCGCAGAGCTGCTTGATCCGCTGCACGTATCGCAAGCGCACATAGACCTCCTGAAGCTCCCCTTCCCGCTCGTTGCTTTCGAAGCTCCTTGGCAGAAAACCGATGCAAAGACGCGGGTTATCTCGATCACTACAAGTCAACCGTCGCATTGCCCTTTGTTGGGAGCCAGGTGCAACGCCGCCGCAACTGGCGCATCTCAACGTCATCCTAGATCGCTTTCCGCAGGGAGGCGTCTTTATCCTTCCTATTTCATGGCTGGATGTCATCGAGACGTGGAATGTAGGTATCGGCGGGGCTTTCGTTCCCTACGAGAACAGCTTGCAGCAGTCGATCAGGCTCAAGTCAGCCCTTTGAGCGCCCGCGCGATGGAAGCCCTTAACAGCGCCGGTTTGCTGCCCAAAAAAGCCGCAGCAGTTTGCAGCAGAGCCGTTCATTCTTCAGCCGGAGCATTTCGAAGCGGTCATTGCGAGAAGCGACCGTGAAACCGGATTCGCGAACATAATGAACGACACGAGGATGAAGGTATGGCCGTGTTCAAGCGTGTGCAGTCCTCAACTGCGAAAACGTAGCGACAGCGTGATATTTCCTGAATGCGAACACGCATCCGAGCCCGCACCAACCATGCAGCGACGATCATGATCGCGACCCAAGCGCGCCATGCCTGATCGGCTGGGAAGATACCGATCATGAGCACGCGCTGGCTCCGCGGAATGATATCCCATTGCGCTACCGTCAATGCCCAGCGGACGATCTGCCAGATGAGCCAGAGAACACCGGGGATGACCGTAAGAGACAGAAGGGCGTCGAACGGTTTGCCGAACAGGTTGTACCGCGACCATTTCAGGAATTGGCGATCATCGCGAGCTCCACGTTTGGTCATGCGGCGGTCGGCCCAGCCGACGGCGGCGCTTATGGCCCAGCTGAGGATCAGATAGGACATCATCACGATCACGATGCCTTCGAGGCTGTGACCGGTCTGGTTGGCAATGGTGCCGTAATGTTGAAGAGTTCGGGATAGCCGATGGCGATGCCCAGCGCCGTGTTCTTCGCCAGGCTGATATACTGGTTGCCGAAGGACGGCAGCACGACGCGGAAAACCTGCGCAGGATGATATCGTTGACCGCGTCCCGGCTTGTCAGGCTGAGCGAGGCCGCGCCTCCCATTGCCCCTTCGGCAACGCGTCGATGGCGCCGCGCACGATCTCCGCGATGTAGGAAGCACTGTTGACGACGATGGCGAGGAGGAGCGCGCCATTTCAGGCTCATGCTCGAGCCGCCGCGCGCCTGGAACTTCGAGGCGACGGCACGTCGAGGCCCAGGATGCCGGTCGAGAACATGATGCCGGCAAGCAAGACTACCGCGCCGGCGCAGATCCAGCGGACAGACTTGTGCGGTCGAAAATCAGGCCGAGGAGCGCAACCCAGAATGCGGTCGCGGTTCCGATGGCGAGCGTCGAATCCCCTCCCTGCCAGGTGGGCACGGGAAAATAGAGGCCCTGCTGGCTGATCACGACGCCATAGAACTTGGCGCGGCGGCGATCGGCGGGAAATGCAGGACAACGGCGAAGTACCAGAAGACGAGCTGGATCAGGAGCGGCGTGTTGCGCACGAACTCCACGCACCAGAAGGAGAGATTGCGCACCACCCAGTTCGTCGAGAGCCGGCCGACGCCGAGCATCGTACCGAGCACGGTGCTGAGCACGATGGCGAGGACGGCGACCTTGATCGTGTGAATATGCCTGCGACGAAGGCCTGCGCGATCAGGCGGTCCGACGTGAAATCCGTGAAGGCCGGCCAGAAGCGCCGTCGAAGACGAAGGTCTTCCTTCGCTGATGTCGAAGCCGGCGGCATCCCAGAGGAACGAGAAGCTGAATTTGATCCCGTGACGGGCAAGCCCTTCCTTTACCGCATAGGCAAAGAGGACCACCAGGACGACAGCAGCCGCGATGATGCGAACTGGGTGGCGTCGTACCGTATCCGGTTGCGCCGCGGCGGCCAGAACGTCATCGTCAGCCGCATTCCGGGCGCGTTCGCTTGGTGCACAGTCATGTCGAGATACCAGAACCGAGGAAGGACTGGGGCGGCGTGCCGCCCCGGTCCGGTCATGGGGGAAGATCAGTTCCAGAGCGGCGAGTAGATCGAGCCACCCTGCGACCACTGGGCGTTCGGCGTGCCCTTGCGGTCGAGGAACATCTTGGTGTTCGGCCCGAGGTTACGGTCGTAGATCTCGCCGTAGTTGCCGGTAGCCTTGATCGCCCTGCGCGACGAAGTCGTCCGGAAGGCCGAAGTCCTTGCCATAGCCGCCGCCGACG